>JBKHXL010000052.1:0-60348 GCA_046566045.1 Candidatus Limnocylindria bacterium | reverse complement strand
GCATGCGGTTCTTCTCCTCCAGGCCCCAGACCATCCCCTCCCCCGCCGAGGCCCTGCCGGGTCGCGATGACCCGATCGTCAGGCCCGGCATCCACACCGTCCTCGGCACGCCCATCGCCGGCCCGTGGCCGGACGGCACGCACACGGCGATCTTCGGCCTGGGCTGCTTCTGGGGCGCCGAGAAGGCGTTCTGGCAGCTGCCCGGCGTGGTGACCACGTCGGTCGGGTATGCCGGTGGCTCCACCCCGAACCCGACCTACGAGGAAGCGTGCTCCGGACGGACCGGTCACGCCGAGGTGGTGCAGGTCGCGTTCGACCCGTCGCGCATCTCGTACGAGGACCTCCTGCGCGTGTTCTGGGAGTACCACGACCCGACCCAGGGGATGCGCCAGGGCAACGACCTCGGGACGCAGTACCGCTCCATCATCCTGACCACGTCCGAGGCGCAGCGCGCGATCGCGGAGGCCTCGCGGGACGCGTACCAGGAGCGCCTGACGGCCGCCGGCTATGGCCCGATCACGACCGAGATCCGGCCGGCCGACCGGTACTTCTTCGCCGAGGACTACCACCAGCAGTACCTCGACAAGAACCCCCGCGGCTACTGCCCGAATCACGCGACGGGGGTCACGCTCCCGGACGACTTCGTGGTGACCCCCCTCCGGTACGTGGACTGAGGCCCTCCCGACCGGCGCTCGCCGATATCCTGCGCGGATGCGCCTGACCGCCCGCCAGCTCAACCGGGCCACGCTCCATCGCCAGCTGCTCCTTCGCCGTGCGCCCCTGGACACGCTGGAGGCCGTGCGACGCGTCGTCGCCATCCAGGCCCAGGAGCCGGCGTCGCCGTACATCGCGCTGTGGGGCCGGGTGGCAGGGTTCGACCCGTCGACGCTTGACGCGGCCTTCGCCGACGGCTCGATCGTCAAGGCGTCCCTGATGCGCATCACTCTCCACGCCGTGCTCGGGACCGACTACCCGGCCTTCCACGAGGCGATGCAGTCGACGCTCCGGGCCAGCCGCCTCCACGACCGCCGCTTCGCGGCCAGCGGGCTGACCATCGAGCAGGCCGACGGGCTGGTCGACGCCGTCCTTGCCCACGCCGGCGAGCCCCGCAGCAACGCGGCCATGGAGGCCTTCCTGGCCGGGCAGCCGCCCGGACCGAACGGGACCGCGGCCTGGTGGGCCCTGCGGACCTACGCGCCGGTCCGCCATGCGCCGACCGGCGGGCCGTGGGCCTTCGGGCCGCGGCCGTCGTATGTCGCCAGCGGGTCGCCGCGTCCGGGCATGGATCGGGCGGCCGCGCTGCAGCGACTCGTGGTGCGCTACCTGGAGGGTTTCGGTCCGGCCGCCATCGCCGACATCGCCCAGTTCGCGCTCCTCCGCCGGCCGATCGTGCGGGAGGCGGTCGAGGCGCTGGGCGAGCGGCTGGTCCGCCGCGAGGGCCCCGACGGCGCCGACCTCCTCGACGTCCCGAACGGGATCGTGCCCGACGAGGACGTCCCGGCGCCACCGCGGCTGCTCGCGATGTGGGACAGCATCCTGCTGGCCTATGCCGACCGGGGCCGGATCATCCCGGCTGACCTCCGCCGACGCCTCATCCAGCGCAACGGCGACGTGCTCCCGGCGGTCCTCGTCGATGGCGCCGTGGCCGGCGTGTGGCGTCCGGTCGAGGGCGGCATCGAGGTCAGCGCGTTCCACCGCCTGGATGACGACGCCTGGGCCGGCCTGGCCGATGAGGCGCGTGCCCTCCGGACGTTCCTCGCCGGGCGCGAACCGCTCGCCTACCGTCGGTACGGCCGCTGGTGGACGTCCGTCGGCGCGCCCCAGGTGCGGGTCCTGGGCTGATCGCGGATCGGCCCGCTCGCGATGCCACTGCGAGGGTCGGGCCCCGCCCTGCAGCGTCACACATCGTCGATCTGGGGCATCCTGTCAGCGCACAGCCCCACGATGGAGAACGTCCGCCGCGTGTCCCACGCCCGTCGCCGACCCACCTCGCCCGCCCGCCAGACTGCCCCGCGCGGGCGGCGGCGGCGCCAGTCCACGCTCGGCTGGATCGCCGTCATCGTGTTCGCCTTCCTGGCCGGGATCGGGGCGATCGGGGCGGTCGCCGTGGTCGCCGCGTACGGGGCGCTGGCGAATGACGACACCCTCCCCGACGTCAGCACCCTGACCGAGTACGAGCTGCCGGAGGAGACGATCCTGCTCGACCGGACGGGCGAGACCGAGCTGGCCCGCTTCGGCGACTTCAAGCGCTCGATCGTGACCTACGACGAGATCCCGCCGATCGTCCTCGACGCGACGACCGCCATCGAGGACAAGACCTTCTGGGAGAACGCCGGCTTCGACCCGCTCGCGATCGTCGCGGCCGGCCTCGATTCGATCCGTGGCGACAGCCGCGGCGCGTCGACGATCACCCAGCAGCTCGTCCGTGCGCGTCTGCTCGACGAGGAGCTCGTCCAGGATCCCGCGCGGACGGTCGAGCGCAAGCTCAAGGAGATCATCCAGTCGATCCGTCTCACGCGCGAGTTCCAGGGCGAGGCGGGCAAGCGCGAGATCATCACCGCCTACCTGAACCAGAACTACTACGGCAACCAGACGTACGGCGTGAAGGCGGCCTACGAGCGGTACTTCGGCAAGGCGTTCACGGAGGAGAACGTGACCCCGGCCGAGGCCGCCATCCTGGCTGCCCTGCCCCAGTCGCCGTCGAACTACGACCTCGTCCGCAACGCGATCGTGGAATGCGGCGTGACCATCGACGAGGGCGCGGAGTGCCCGGCCGCGGAGACGACCCTGTACGTCCCCGAGGACGCCAGGATCTACCAGAGACGCAACGTCGTCCTCGACCTGCTGGCCGAGGGCCGCACGCCGATCTCCGGCGACACCTTCAGCGCCGCCGACTTCCGGGCCGCGACGTCCGACGACGTGCTGCTCGCGCCGCAGCGCTCGGCCCGCTGGCTCGCGCCCCACTTCGTGTGGGCGGTCCGCGACGAGCTGACGACCAAGCTGTGCGGCCCCGATGCCACCACCTGCAACGTGCTCGAGCGCGGCGGGCTGCGCGTCACCACCACCGTCGATCTGCGCGTCCAGCGCATCGCCGAGCGCTGGGTCGAGGTCGCGGCCCACGTGCCGCATCGGAGCAACCCGGAGGCCGTTGCCGAGCAGCTCGGCATCGAGTACGAGCCGTGGATGCGCAACCTCGAGGACAAGAACGTGCGCAATGGCGCCCTGGTGGCCTACGACTACCAGACCGGCGAGCTCATCGCGTACGTCGGGTCGGCGCGCTACTACGCGACGAAGACGAGCCCGGAGTTCCAGCCCCAGTACGACGTGATCGGGCAGGGCTACCGCCAGCCCGGATCGGCGTTCAAGCCGTTCAACTACGCCGTCGGCATCGACGACCGGGTGATGACCGCCGGCACCGTGTTCATGGACAGCTCGACCGACTTCGGCGGCGGCTACACGCCGAACAACGCCGATCGGCTCGAGCGTGGCCCGGTCCGCGTCCGGACCGCCCTCCAGTTCTCGCTCAACATCCCGTCGGTCAAGGCCATGGCCGTCAATGGCCCGGACCACGTGTTCGAGCGGGCCAAGGAGATGGGCATGCAGTTCCAGTCGGCGACGACGGATGCCGGGCTGGCCCTCGCCCTCGGCGTCGCCGAGGTGCGCCCGATCGACCTCGTCACGGCCTACGGCGCCCTGGCCAACGGCGGCCGGACGGTCGGCCGGACCACGATCCTGACCGTGCGCGATCGGGACGGCGTCGACGTCATCGACCCGTACGTCCCGCCGGAGGGCGAGCAGGTCGTCAGCGCCCAGGCGGCGTACGTGGTGACGGACATCCTCGATGAGAACACGATCCGCCGGGTCAACCCCTTCTGGGGCGCGTTCCAGGTCCGCAGCGCCGAGGGCGACCGCCGGCCCGCCACGCTCAAGACGGGCACCAACAACGACGCCAAGGACCTCAACGCCTACGGCTACATCGCGCCGCCGACCGAGGAGGCGCGGGCCGACGGCGCCTACGCCCTGGCCGTCGGGGTGTGGAACGGCAACAGCGACAACACCCCGGTGTCCACGCCGGAGGCGCCGGTCTTCTCGATCGACATCTCCACATACGTCTGGCAGGCGTTCCTGAACGAGGCGGCGGCCGATTGGCCGATCGCCCGCTTCGAGCGGCCGGGCGGCCTGGTCGAGGTGGCCATCGATCCATGGACGGGCGCGCCGTCGAGCGCCGAGAACGCGGTCGCCGAACTGTTCATCGAGGGCACGCAGCCGACGGCCAGCCAGCCGGAGAACACCTGCGGCGACGCGATCCTGCGCTGGATGACCGACAACCGCCTGGCCTTCGAGGCCCGCTTCGGCGACTGGCTCGCGGCCGACCTCGACTGGATCAGCCGGGCCGAACGCGGCGCGGGCACGGTCGGCGGGCCCGACCGCACCCGCGTCGCCTACTTCTACAACGGCGGCTTCACCCCGTACGGCCCGTCGTGGGGCGCGATCGTGGGCGGCGACGGCTGCGGCTCCCCGAGCCCGCCGCCGACCTGCATCCCGCTGCCCACCCCCGACCCGAGCGGCGTGATCCCGTCGTTCGAGCTGCCGACCCCGACGGGCTCCGAGGTCGTCGCCCTCCCCTGCCCGACCCCGACGCCCGATCCGAACGCGACCCCGTCGGAGGAGCCGTCGCCATCGCCGTCGCCGACGCCGGAGGACACCCCCACGCCGGAGCCGACACCGCCCCCGGCCACGCCGACCCCCGCTCCCGAGCCGACGCCGCCGCCCGCCACGCCGACCCCGGCCCCGACCGCGCCCCCGGCGACACCCGAACCGTCCTGAGCCGACAGCCGGTGGCCAGCCCCGCGGTCGCCCTGCACGACGTCGTCGTGCGCCGTGCCGGGCGGACGATCCTCGGCCCCGTGACCTGGCGGATCGAGGCCGGCCAGCGCTGGGTGGTCCTCGGCCCGAACGGCTCGGGCAAGACGACGCTCACCTCCGTCGCCGGGATGCGCCTGTGGCCGACGAGCGGGACGGTCGAGGTCCTCGGCGAGCGCTACGGCCGGACCGACGCCCGCGACATGTGGCGCAGGGTCGGCATCGCCGGCAGCGCCCTGGAGACGATGCTGCGCGGCGACCTGACCCCGCACACGCTGATCATGGCCGCCCGCCACGGCGCGACGGAACCGTGGTGGCACGTCTACGACGAGTCCGATCACGCCCGGGCCCTGGCCCTGGCCGACCGTCTCGGCATCGGCGACCGGGCCGAGCAGACGTTCGAGACGCTGTCCGCCGGGGAGCGCCGCCGGGTGTCGATCGCGCGCGCCCTGATGCCCGACCCGGACCTGCTCATCCTCGACGAGCCGGCGGCCAACCTCGATCTCGCGGCGCGCGAGCGGCTGCTGGCGGACCTCGACGCGCTGGCCCAGGGTGAGCGACCCGTCGCCACCATCCTCGTGACCCATCACCTCGAGGAGATCCCGGCCGGCTTCGAGCACGCCCTGGTCCTGGCCGAGGGCCGGATCGTGGGGCTGGGCCCGATCGCCGACGTACTGCGCGACGATGTCCTGGAGACGGCCTTCGGGCTGCCCCTGGCGGTGGCCTCGCACGAGGGCCGCTGGACGGCGCGCCTGCGCCGCTGACGGCCGTCCGTGGGGACGACACGCGAATGACACATCGAGCGGCCACGATACCGCCATGACCCTGTCGACCATGCCCGAGGCCGAGCGCGACCCGCGGCCGACCGCCCCGACCGCCCCGGCCGCCCTCGCCGGGGCCGTCTCGGCGGCGGTGGCACTGGGCGTGTCCGAGCTGCTCGCCGGGATCCTGCCCGGGGCGACCTCGCTGGTCGCCGCGGTCGGCCAGGTCGTGATCGATCTCCAGCCGCCCGGCGCCAAGGACGTCGTCGTCGCCCTGTTCGGGACCAACGACAAGGTGGCCCTCGAGCTGTTCGTGGCCGCGCTCGCGGTCGCCATCGGGGCCGTCCTCGGCGCGATCGCACGGCGCGCCTACCGGGTCGCGGCGATCGGCTTCGCAGCGTTCGGCGCGATCGGCTTCGCGGCCGCGCTCGGCGATCCGCTAGCCAGCCCGGCCATGGTCGCGGTCGGGGTCGTGCTGGCCATCGCCGCCGGCCTGCAGGTCCTGGCCCGGCTGCTGGCCCGCCTCGACCGCCCCGCCGCCGCCACGATGCCGTCGCCCGAGCGGCGCGGGTTCCTCATCCGGTCGGCCGGCCTGGGCATCGGGGCGGTCCTGGCCGGGATCGGCGGCCGGACGCTGCTCGACCAGGCCCGAACGGCGCCCGGTCCGAGTGCCGGGCCCGCGATCCCGCCGGCATCGGACGTCGTGGCCGATCCGACCGCGGCCCAGGACCTGTCGCCGACGATCGACGGCCTGACCCCCATCGTCATGCCCAACGACCGCTTCTACCGGATCGACACCGCCCTGCTCATCCCGCGCGTGGACCCGCTGTCCTGGTCGCTGCGCATCCACGGCCTGGTGGACCGTGAGACCACGCTGACCTTCGACGAACTGGTCGGCCTGCCCCTGTTCGACCAGTACGTGACCATCGCCTGCGTCAGCAACGAGGTCGGCGGCAACCTGGTCGGCAACGCCAAGTGGACCGGCGTGCGGCTGCGCGACGTCCTCGACCTGGCCGGGGTGCAGTCGAACGCCACGCAACTGGTCGGCCGGAGCGTGGACGGCTGGACCGCCGGGATGCCGACCGCGTGGGTCATGGATCCCGCCCGCGAGCCGATGATCGCGGTGGGCATGAACGACGAGCCACTCCCGCCGGAGCACGGCTATCCGGCCCGCCTGATCATCCCCGGCCTGTACGGCTACGTGTCGGCGACGAAGTGGCTGAGCGAACTCGAGCTGACGACGCTCGAGGCGTTCGACGGCTACTGGATCCCGCTGGGCTGGGCGAAGGACGGCCCGATCCTGACCCAGTCCCGCATCGACACCCCGACGCGCGAGGTCGCCGCCGGCCGTGTGCCCATCGCCGGCATCGCGTGGGCGCCGGACCGGGGGGTCAGCCGGGTCGAGGTCGCCATCGATGGCGCGTGGCGCGACGCCGAGCTGTCGGCGCCGCTCTCCGACGCGACGTGGGTGCAGTGGGTCGTGCGCTGGGACGCGACGCCCGGCGAGCATCGGATCCAGGTCCGGGCGACCGACGGCGACGGTGTGCTCCAGGAGGAGCTGCGGTCCCCGCCCGCGCCCGACGGAGCGCGCGGCTGGCACGCCCGGACCATCCGCGTGGCGTAGCGAAGTCCGGACCTGCGCTACAGTCGCGGCATGCCCCGACGACGCTACATCTTCGATCCGCCCGAGCGCTTCATCGCCGGCACGGTCGGCGTGCCCGGCGCGCGCACGTTCTTCCTCCAGGCCCGCGATGGCGGCCGGATCGTGTCGGTCGCGCTCGAGAAGGTCCAGGTGGCGGTGCTCGCCGATCGGCTCGGGCAGCTCCTCGGCGAGATCGAGCGACGCGGACTCGAAGCGTCCGTCGAGGCGGCCCCGCCGGTCGTCGACACCGCCCCGCTCGACGAGCCGATCAACGAGGCCTTCCGGGCCGGCTCGCTGACGCTCGGCTGGGACGGCGAGGACGAGGTCGTCCTGGTCGAGGCCCGAGCCCAGGACGAGGACGGCGAGGCGATCGATCCCGACGAGGACGACGACGAGGACGAGGACGGCCCGGATCTGCTGCGGGTCCGGATGAGCGCGGCCGCGGCGCGGGTGTTCGTCGAGCGCGCGGCCCGTGTGGTCGCCGCCGGCCGGCCACCGTGCCCGCTGTGCGGCGCGCCGCTCGATCCGATCGGGCACATCTGCCCGCGCCGCAACGGGCAGTACGTCAACTGACCCGGCCCTGAGCCGCCCGACGTGATCATCGACCGGTTCGCCGTCCTCGACGCCCTGCGCGAGGGCGAGCTGGAGATCGTCGGCCGCATCGTCGGATCGTCGAACAACGCCATGTTCGTGCGGGTGACCCGGGACTGCGACCCGCCCGCCCCGCCGCAGGTCATCGACGCGGTCTACAAGCCGACCGCCGGCGAGCGCCCGCTCGATGACTTCCCCGACGGCACCCTGACCCGCCGGGAGGTCGCCGCCTGGCACGTGTCGGAGGCGATCGGCTGGGACATCGTCCCGCCGACGATCCTGCGCGACGGTCCGTTCGGCGAGGGCATGCTGCAGGTCTTCGTCGTGCCCGATCCCGAGGTCGATGTGGTGCGCCTGGTGGTCGAGGACGACCCGCGCCTGCGGCGCATGGCGACGTTCGACGCCATCGTCAACAACACCGACCGCAAGGGCGGGCACATCCTGCCGGTGGACGGCGGCAGGCACGTCCACGGCGTGGACCACGGGGTGTGCTTCTCGACGGTGCCCAAGCTCCGCACCGTCCTGTGGGGCTGGCGCGGCACGCCGTTCCTGCCCGACGAGATCGACGGCCTCGAGCGGGTCCGACAGGCGCTCGACGGCGAGCTCGGGGCGACCCTGCGCGACCTCCTCCGCCGCGCCGAGGTCCGCGCCACCATCCGGCGCGTGGACGCGCTGCTGGCCTCCGGCCGCTTTCCCCTGCCCTCCCCGACCTGGCCGGCGGTGCCCTGGCCCCCGTTCTAGGCGGGTGGCCGGATCTCGATCAGGACGGCGCCGGTGACGTTGACCACGTCGCTGCCGTCGTGCGTCACCCGCCAGCCGTCGACGCTCGCCGGCGGCACGTGGCCGTGGAGCCAGACCGACGGCCGCCACCGCTCGAGCAGCCAGCGGTACCCGGCGTAGCCCGCGTGGTACGGGTCGGCGGCCCGGTCGCCCAGGCCGCGCGGCGGCGCGTGGCTGAGGACCACGGTCGCCGCCGACGCCCGAGCGACGGTGGCGGGAGCCCGCCGCACCGCGAGCTCGAGGCAGTCGACCCAGGCGGAGGCGTCGTGCCGGCGGCGGTCCCTGTGGCGCAGGCCGGGCCACTCGAGGGCGACCACCGGCAGGCCGGTGACATCGTGGACGCGGCCGGTCCGCAGGGGCGTCGGGGCCAGCGCGGCGACGCTGTCCTCCCAGCGCCCACCGTGATCGTGGTTGCCGCGCACGAAGGCCAGCGGGGCCGCGAACGCGTCGGCCAGGAACCCGAGGTAGTCCGGCTCGAGGTCGCCCGCGCCGACGATCGCGTCGATGGCCCCGATGTCGGCGCGATTGGTCGCGTGATCGAGGGCCGGGTCGCGGTCGTCGGACACGGCCAGCCACCGGATCGGACGGCCGCCACGGGCAGCGAACGGCCCCGCGGCGGGCCAGTCCAGGGTCAGCCGGCGGACCATGTCAATCGTCCCGCCCGGCATCCGCGGCGACCGCGTCCACCCGTCCCCGCAGCTGGCGCGACTCCTCGATCTCGGTCGCCAGCGAACCGATCGGCTCGGTCCGCCGCCCGCCCGGCGGCACCAGCTCGACGACCGTGGCGTCGATGGCGACCTGACCGGCATACAGGGCCAGGCCGACCCGGTTGTGGCCGTCGATGACCCAGTAGCCGCCGGCGTACTTGACCACGTCGATCGGGGGCAGGTCGGCCAGCCGATCGTGGGCCGTGCGCAGCCGCTGCCAGCGGCCGTGCCAGTTCGTCCCGCGGAACTGGCGCAGCGGCAGGAAGTCACCGCCCCGCTGATCGCCGCCACCGACCGCCGTCCCGACCACGTCGGCGACGTCGATCGTCCGCAGGCCGACCTCGACCGGTCGGGCGAGCCGGGCCTCGGGGTACAGGTCCGGGAGCGAGGCCAGCGGCAGGCGCCCGCGCCGGCGCACCGCTCGGACCCGGTGGCCCGGCATGGACGCCATCGCCCCCATCGCCGCGCCGATGGCCGATGCCACGTGCTCCACGATCGGCTCGGTCGCAGCCTCGGCGCTCGCCCGGAGCCGGCGCAGCGGGGTGCTGGGGCCGGGAGACCGGCGCTCGTCGTCACGCATCGCGGGGTCAGTGTGGCGCATCGTCCGGGAACACGGGACCGCCGCCCTGCGACGCGGGCGGTGGGGCATGATGGCCGAGCGATGACGACGCAGCGGCGCTGGAACGGTTGGGGCCACGAGGATGTGCCCGCCCGCCTGCCCGCCACGAGCCTGACCAGCCTCGCGGCGCTGGTCGGCTCGCCCACGCCGCCGACCGACGCTCGCCTCGACGACGTGGTCCGCGCGGTCCCGCGGTCGCGCCTGACCGATCGCGACGTGGCCGGCCTGCCCCTGTCCGCCGACCCCGAGGACCGCGTCCGCCACGCTCGCGGCCAGAGCCTGCCGGACTGGATCGCGCTGCGCAGCGGCCGGCTCCCCGCGGTGCCGGATGCGGTCGCGCGCCCGGCCGATGCCGCGGGCGTCCGGGCCCTGTTCGAGCGAGCCACGAACGCGGGCTGGCGGTGCGTCCCGGTCGGTGGGGCCACGAACGTCGTCGGTGGCGTGACCGTCCGGCCGGGTGATCGGCCGGTCGTGGCCATCGACCTCACCGGGATGGCCGGCCTGCGTGCGCTCGATGCGGCGTCCGGCCTGGCGACGTTCGGCGCCGGCACGCTGGGACCGGCCGTCGAGGCCGCCCTGGAGCCTCACGGCCTGGCGCTCGGACACGCCCCGCAGTCGTTCGAGTGGTCGTCCGTCGGCGGCTGGGTGGCGACCCGCTCCTCGGGCACGTCGTCGATGGGCGTGGGCCGCATCGAGGCCCTGTTCGCGGGCGGCCACCTGGAGGCGCCGGCGGGGCCCCTCGACCTGGCCCCGTTCCCTGCCTCGGCCGCCGGACCCGACCTGCGCGAGCTGGTGCTCGGCTCCGAGGGCCGGCTCGGGATCCTCACCGACGTCATCGTCCGCGCCCGGCCGCGCCCCGAGCGTGACTTCGTGCGGGCGTACCGGCTGCCCGACTGGGGCGCGGCCCTGACCGCCGGCCGGGCGCTGGCACGGGCCGGGCTGCCGCTCCGCCTCGTGCGCGTGTCCACGCCGTCCGAGACGCAGTCGATGCTGACCATGGCCGGCGATCGGACCGGCGTGCGCTGGCTGCGCCGCTACGTGCGCTGGCGCGGGCACGGACCGGAGAGCTGCCTCGTGCTGGTGGGACTGGCGGGGAGCTCGGCCGTCGTCCGCTCGGTCGAGGGCGAGGTCGCGTCCATCATCCGTGCCGGGCACGGCATCGGCCTGCCGGGGGTCGGGGCCGCCTGGCAGCGCGAGCGGTTCCGCACCCCGTACCTGCGCAACGCCCTGTGGGAGGCCGGGTACGCCGTCGACACGCTCGAGACGGCGGCGCCATGGTCGGCCGTCCCGGCGCTCGCAGCGGCGCTCGGTCCGGCGTTGTCCGACGGCCTGGAGCCGGAGGGCGAACGAGTCCATCCCTTCAGCCACCTGTCGCACCTGTACCCGTCCGGCTCGAGCCTGTACATGACCTACCTGTTCCGCGTCGCCGACGACCCCGACCGGACGCTCGAGCGCTGGCGTCGGCTGAAGACGATCGCCAGCCGGACGATCGTGGACCATGGCGGCACCATCAGCAACCAGCACGGGGTGGGGACCGACCACGCGGCCTATCTCGGGGCCGAGAAGGGTCCGCTGGGCATGGCCGCCCTGGCCGACGCCGTCGCCCGCTTCGACCCGGCCGGCATCCTGGCACGGGGCGTGCTCCTGGACGACGACCGGTGAGTGCCGACCTGGTCGTCGCCCTCGACGTCGGCACGCAGAGCGTCCGGGCGTGCGTCGTCGGCCCTGACGGGCGGTTCCTGGCGAGCGCGCGCGTCCCGATCGTCCCGTACGTCGCCCCGCGGCCGGGCTGGGCCGAGCAGGACCCGGACGTCCACTGGGCCGCGCTGGTCGAGGCGACGAGGCGGGTCCTGGCCGACCCGACGGTCCGGGTGGATGCCCTGGCCGGCGTCGCCCTGACCACCCAGCGCGGGACGGTGGTCGTGACCGACGCGGACGGACGCCCCCTCCGGCCAGCCATGATCTGGCTCGACGACCGGCGGACCGAGGGCCTGCCGCCGCTCGGCGGCGTGCGCGGCCTCACCGCGCTCGGCTTCCGGGTGCTCGGGCTGCGCGACACGATCGAGGGCTTCGCGGCGGCGTGTGAGGCGAACTGGCTGCGCGCCCATGAGCCCGACACGTGGCGGTCGATCCGCCATTACCTCCTGCTGTCGGGCTATCTCCACCACCGCCTGACCGGCCGGTTCGTGGACGCCATGGCGGCCCAGGTCGGCTACCTGCCGTTCGACTACCGGCGCGGTGCCTGGTCGAAGCCCGGGCACTGGTCGTGGACGGTCGCCCCGCTCGATCCCGACTGGCTCCCGACGCTGGTCGAGCCGACCGGCCGCATCGGAGAGGTGAGCCACGCAGCGGCCGCGGCGACGGGGCTGCCGATCGGACTGCCGATCATCGCGGCCGCGGCCGACAAGGCCTGCGAGGTGCTCGGCTCGGGCGCCATCGACCCGGCCGTCGCGGCGGTCTCGTTCGGGACCGCGGCGACGGTGAACGTCACGATGGACCGGTACGTGGAGGCGATCCCGCTGATCCCGCCGTTCCCGGCGGCCCTGCCGGGCGCCTGGTCGCTGGAGGTCCAGGTCTATCGCGGGTTCTGGATGGTGGAGTGGTTCAAGCGCGAGTTCGCCGGACTCGAGGTCGCCCGTGCGGCGACGGACGGGGTGCCGGTGGAGACGCTCCTCGACGAGCTCGTCGCGTCGGTCCCGGCGGGTTCGCTGGGGCTGACCCTCCAGCCGTACTGGTCGCCCGGCGTGCGCATCCCGGGTCCCGAGGCCAAGGGGGCGATCATCGGTTTCGGCGACGTCCACACTCGGGCCCACGTCTACCGCGCGCTGCTCGAGGGTCTGGCCTACGCCCTGCGCGACGGCCTCGACCGGATCGCCGCACGCACGAAGACCACGCCGCGGTCGCTGCGCATCGCCGGGGGCGGCGCCCAGAGCCCGGCCGCGATCCAGCTGGCCGCCGACGTGTTCGGGCTGCCGGTCGAGCGGACCCACACGCACGAGGCCTCGGCCCTGGGCGCGGCGATCGATGCCGCCGTCGGCCTGGGGATCCACACCGACGTGCCGTCGGCGGTGGCCGCCATGGTGCACGTCGGCGAGGTCCGGGAGCCGGACCTCGCCGTGCATGCGCGCTACGACGACCTGTATCGGTCGGTCTACCGGCCGATGTACGACCGGCTCCGACCGCTCTACCGGGAGATCCGCCGGATCACCGGCTATCCTCCCAGCTGAGCGCCGCTACTTGACCCGCTTGACCACCATCGTGTTGGCGAAGTGGTCGTGCCAGCCCTGCTTGGTCGGGCTCTGGGCCGTGGTCCACAGCAGGTAGATGACCCAGCCCAGGGCGGCCAGGCCGATGAGGATGCCGATGAGCGGCAGCGGGTTGAGGATCTGGGCGATGCTGAACGGCACGCCGAGGGCGACCCAGCGCCGGATGGCCTGGTCGGTCGAGATGGTCTCGCCGCCGGGAGCCGTGCCGATCTCGAGGCCCAGGACGCCCATCCCGATCGTGGACCGGCGGGTCGTCCACATGTACACGAAGTACGCGCCGCTGATGCCCAGGCTGACCAGGGTGACGATGACCGAGGCGAGGTAGTTGAAGCTCGACTCGAGCCCGTCGATCGTGACCACGCTCAGTCCGATCGCACCGAGCACGATCCCGACGACGATGTTGATGACCGCCAGCACGATGACGTCGATGATGTAGGCGATGGCCCGGTTCGGGACATCCCCGTAGACGAGTCCTGCCGAGGGTCCGCCCGTCGCCGGTGCTGGCATGGGTGCGTCGCTCATGGGTGCCCTGACCTCCCTCTCCGTCTCGTCGCCCGATCGGGCGTCGCAGGCCCCCATCCTACGCACCCGCACGGGCCGTGAGAAGGGGACGATTGACCGAACGTCGCGTTTCCCGTACTGTTGTCAGGTCAACCGGATCCCGCGGAGTCGGTCGAGCGCCTCGAAACCACGGACGCTCCCGCACCGTCGACGACCCGAACCACCTCGCTCCGGCCACCGATCCCCGGCCGTCCAGAGCGAACGAGACCGATGTACGGCCGCAGCCGACGGCGATCACCGTCATGGCGCGGCGAGAAAGCGAATCCACTTCGATGATGACCCGTTCCACCACCGCGGCCGTGACCGGCCGCGCCAGCTCGATGCGGCGCCTGCGCCGCCGAGCCCAGCTCGCCACGGCGTCCGGCGTCGGCGAGACCCGCGTCTTCTGCCGCACCAACGGCTGCCCGAGCTTCCTGGAGCTCGATCCGACCACCGGTCGGCACACCTGCGCCGTGTGCGGGTACGTCCTGCGCACGCACTGATCCGGCGGGCGGACCAATCCGCCGGACCGGGGAAGTCCGAAGAGAAGGGTGACCCGAGCGATCAATGAGGTCCGGGACCCCGGACCGAGACGCAGGAGAACCCGATGACCCGAACGACCTCCCGCCTCGCGGCGCTGACCGTGGCCGGTGCCATGGCCCTGGCGATCGCCGGCCCGGTGGCCGCCGCCGAGGATGGCGCCCACGTGCGCGTCCTGCACGGCTCCCCCGATGCGCCCTCCGTCGATGTCTACGTCAACGACGCCAGGGTCGACGCCCTGAGCGGCCTGGAGTTCGGCGACCTCAGCGCCTACGTGTCCGTGCCCGGCGGCACCTACGCGATCAAGGTCTGCGCCACGGCCGACCCGGCCCTGTGCCCGATCGACGTCCCCTCGATCGACCTGGCCGACGGCACGAAGTACACCATCGCCGCGACCAACGCCCTGGCCTCCATCGAGGCCCAGGTCCTCGTCGACGACCCGAACCCGACGGCCGACGCCACCCAGGTGCGTGTCGTGCACTTCTCCGCGGACACGCCCGCGGTGGACGTCCTGACCCAGGACGGCGCGACGACCGTCGTCGACAACCTGGCCTATCCCGACGCGACCGAGTACCTGTCGCTGCCGGCCGGCTCCTATGACCTGAAGGTCTGCGCCGATGCCGACAACACGGTCTGCCCGCTCGACCCGGGCGCGCTCGACCTGATGGCCGGCACGGCCTACAGCGTCTTCGCCATCGGCTCGCTCGGCGCCGAGAGCCTGACCGCTGCGGTCGGCGTGGAAGGCGTCGCGGCTCCGGCCACCGACACCGTCGCTCCGGCGGACGAGGCTCCGGCCCCGGCCGCTCCGATCCTGCTGATCGGCGTCATCGGCGCCGCGGCCTTCGTGGGCGGCCTCCGCCTCGCGACGATCCGCGCTCGCCGCTAGTCCCCCTCCCACGGCGGCGACCCCCGTCCCCCGGGGTCGCCGCCTCCTTCCAGCCGACACCGGCCCGGACCCGTTCCGGACCGGCGTCGCGCCGTGTCCGCGGTCAGCCCTCGGCGAGGATCCGCTCCAGGCGGGCGAGGTCCCTCGTCGCATCGAGCGGACGGCGGTGCTGGCGATCCGTCGGCGCTTCCGCGTTGACCCGCGCGATGGCGGCGTTCGTGTCCGGGACCAGCCGCTCCAGCTCGGCCCGGAGGCGCCGGGCCGAGGCCGGCGACGCGGCCGCCGCCCGGGCGAACAGCCGGTCACGGGCCGCCAGCAGGTCGCGGACCTCCCTGTCCGCCGTGATCCAGGGCGGCGCGGCTCCGGCGTTGCGCAGCACCCGGAAGGCCATCGCGCGGTCGCCCGCCAGCGTGTCGTCCTCGATCGGCAGCCGCCGACCCTGGTGCGGCAGGTCGTCGAACCGCCCGTCGGCCATCGCCTCGCGGATCTGACGCTCGACGAGCGTCTCGCGCAGGTCCTGGCGGGACGGACGGGTCGGGTCGGGCTGCTCGGGATCGCGTCGCTCCATCAGGGCGCAGGGTAGCGCGAGGCCGTGACAGGCGAGCTGACACGGCCGGCCGCTATGGTGGTGCCGTGCAGCTTGCCAGTGACGGGACGGTCCTCCTCAGCGCGACGGATCTGGTGGGATTCCTCGCCTGCGATCACCTCTCCACCCTCGAGCTCGGCCGCATCGCCGGGCGGTGGGAGCGGCCGCATCGCCGCGACGACCCGACCATCGCGCTGATCCAGGAGAAGGGCGACCTGCACGAGGCGGCCTACCTGGATCGGCTTCGAGCGGAGGGGCGACGGGTCGTGGAGATCCCCAAGGGCGACCTGCGCACGCCCGACGACCTGCGAGCGGCGGAGGCGGCCACCCTGGCCGCGATGCGGGATGGCGTCGACGTCGTGTTCCAGGCGACGTTCTTCGACGGCCGCTGGCGCGGCCACGCGGATTTCCTGTTCAAGCGCGACGAACGGCCGTCCGGCCTGGGCTCGTGGAGCTACGACATCGCCGACACGAAGCTCGCCCGATCGGTCAAGGGCGGCGCGATCCTCCAGATGTGCGTCTACGCCGACCTCCTGGAGCGGCTCCAGGGGATCCCGCCGGAGACCCTCTCGGTCATCACCGGCGACGGCGTCCGGCACCTCCATCGCACGGCCGACTTCGCGCCGTACTTCCGTCACGTGAAGGCGCGCTTCGAGGCCCGGGTCGCGGCCGGCCTCGACGGCGCCGACCGGACCTACCCGAACCCGGTCGATCACTGCCGCGTCTGCACCTGGTTCCCGACCTGCATCGACCGCCGCCGGGCCGACGACCACCCGTCGCTGGTGGCCGGTCTGTCCCGCCTCGACACGGAGCGCTTCGAGCGGGCCGGCATGACCACGATGGCCGCCGTGGCGACCCAGCCCGTCGACGTGGCGGTCCCGGACATGCGCGACAGCCGGCGCCTTCGCCTGCGCGAGCAGGCCCGCCTGCAGCGGCACGCGATCGACACCGGCGAGTGGCTGTGGGAGCTGATCGAGCCCGACCCGGCCGACCCCGGCAAGGGCCTGGCCGCCCTGCCCGAGCCATCGCCGTGGGATCTGTTCTTCGACATCGAAGCCGACCCGTGGGCGACCGAGGTGGGCCTCGAGTACCTGCTCGGCGTCGTCGAACTCGTGGACGGCGAGCCGCTGTACCACGGGATCTGGGCCACCGACCAGGCCCAGGAGCGGGAGGCGTTCGCGACCTTCCTGCGCATGGTCATGGAGCGGCTCGACGCCCATCCGGAGATGCACGTCTATCACTACGGCGGCTACGAGTCCGGGGCGCTCAAGCGGCTCATGGCCCGCCACGGGATCGGCGCGGACGAGGTGGATCGGCTGCTGCGCGGCGATGTCCTGGTCGATCTGCTCAACGTCGTCCGGCAGGGTATCCGGGGCTCGGTCGAGTCGTACTCGCTCAAGCAGGTCGAGAAGGCGTACATGCCCGCCCGCGAGGGGCCCGTCACCGAGGCCGGCTTCAGCGTGGTGGCCTTCGAGACGTGGATGAAGGAGCGCGATCCCGCCATCCTCGACGGCATCGCCGACTACAACCGCGACGACTGCGTCTCGACCTACCGCCTGCGCGAGTGGCTGGAGGGCTGGCGACGCCAGGCGATGACGCGCTGGCCGGACCTCGACTGGTCGCGCCCGACGCCGCGGGAGGGCGGCGCGGGCGAGTCGCTCACCGCCTGGCTGGCCCGGGTCGCGGCGCTGGAGGCAGCGCTCGAGGCCCGCGCGGCCGCCGCCGACGACGAGGCGAGCGCCGCGGGACATCGCCTGCTGGCCGGCCTGCTCGACTGGCATCGCCGCGAGGAGAAGTCGCAGTGGTGGCGCTGGTACGAGCTGAAGGACGACCTGACCGTCGAGGAGCTCATCGGGGAGCGTGACGCGATCGGCGGGCTGGCCTTCATGGACGAGGTGTCCGACGGCGGGATGCGCGTGCGGCGCTACCGGTTCGAGCCCCAGGACCACGGCTTCGACCCGGGCGACGAGCCCCGCGACAAGGCCACGGGGCGAGCGGCCGGCACGATCGTCGCCATCGACGACGCCAACGGCATCGTGACCCTGCGCCGGAGCCAGCGCGCCGAGTGGCCCCACCCGACCGGACTCCTGGACCCGCCGCCGCTCGACAGCAAGGTCCTGAAGGAGGCGCTGGTGCGCGTCGCCGATTCGGTCGCGGCCGACGGCATCGACCGCGACGGGCTCTACCGGGCCGCGCGGGACCTGCTCCTGCGGCGTCCGCCACGCATCGCCTCGGTCCCCTGGGGAGCGGGCGACCTCGCGCTGCCGGGGGAGGCCGCGGCGGACGCCGCGATCCGCCTTGGGCCCGACCTTGACCATGCCGTCCTGCCGATCCAGGGACCGCCCGGCACGGGCAAGACCTGGACCGCGGCCCGGATGATCCTGGCCCTCGTCGCCAGGGGCCGCACCGTCGGGGTCACGGCCCAGTCGCACAAGACCATCAGCAACCTGCTCGAGGCGGTCCGCACGGCCGTGGACGACGACGGTCGACCGGCCCCGAGGGTGCTCCAGCGGGCGAGCCTCGACAACGATCACGCGGGCGACCTCCCGTTCGTGACCCTCGCCGAGAACCGCGAGATCGCCGACGCCCTCGGCGATGGCACGGTGGACGTGGTGGCCGGCACCCCGTGGGTCTTCGCACGGCCCGAGCTCGAGGACCGCATCGACGTGCTGTTCGTGGACGAGGCGGGCCAGATGTCCGCGGCCAACGTCGTGGCCATGGCGACCGCCGCGCGCTCGATCGTGCTCGTCGGCGATCCCAACCAGCTGCCGATGGTGACCCAGGGGGTGCATCCGGATGGCGCCGGCGCCTCGGCCCTGGAGCACCTGGTCGGCGACGCGATCACCGTGCCGCCCGACCGCGGGCTGCTGCTCGACGTGACCCGACGACTCCACCCGGCGATCAACGCCTTCATCTCCGAGGCGTTCTACGACGGCCGGCTCCGGGCTCACCCGGGGACGGAGGCCCAGCGCATCGAGGGCGGCGACCCGCTGGTGTCCGGCTCGGGCGTGCGATGGGTGCCGGTCGTCCACCACGGCAACGGACCGCGCTCGGCGGAGGAGGCGGAGGTCGTGGCGCGCATCGTGGACGACCTCATCGGCCGGGCGTGGACCGGCGTCGACGGCGAGCGGCTGGTGCTGGGCGTCGACGACGTGATCGTCGTCGCGCCGTACAACGCGCACGTGGCCGCCATCCAGACCGCCCTGGAGCGACGGATCGGCCGGCGCGGCAACGTCGGGACCGTGGACAAGTTCCAGGGCCGCGAGGGCGCGGTCGCGATCTACTCGATGGCCAGCTCCAGCCGCGAGGACGCGCCCCGCGACATGGGCTTCCTGTATTCGCGGAACCGGCTCAACGTCGCCGTCTCGCGCGCCCGGGCGCTGGCCATCGTGGTCGCGGCACCCGCCCTGCTCGAGGCTGGCTGCCGGACGCCGGAGCAGATGCACCAAGTGGCCGCCCTGTGCGCGCTCGTGGAGCACGCGACCTGACCACGCCCACGGATGGACGCGGTCCGTCCCGCGGGCCGCCCGACGGCGCCCCGACCGGCGGCCATATCATCGGCGGATGACCACCGTCGCCGCCCGGGACCTCGCGCGCCTGCGGCGGCGGACCGTCTGGGTCCTGGTCGCCAGCGTCGCCCTGGGCAGCACCGGCCACATCGCCGCCATCACGGTCGCGACGATCGTGGCCCGGGAGCTCGCCGGGACGGCCCAGCTGAGCGGCGCCCCGGGGGCATCCGTCGTCCTCGGCGCGGCCCTCGGCGCGGTCACCCTGGCGGCGATCATGATCCGTCGGGGCCGGCGCATCGGGCTGACCGCGGGATACGCCACCGGGGTCGCCGGCGCCCTGCTCGCGACCGCGGCGGTCATCACCGGCTCGCTGCCGCTGCTCCTCGCCGGCACGGTGCTCATCGGCTTCGGCAACGCCGCCAACCAGCTCTCCCGCTATGCCGCCGCCGACCTGTACCCGATCCATCGCCGGGCGTCGGCCATCGGCACCGTCGTGTGGGGCGCGACGGTGGGCGCGGTCATCGGGCCCAACCTGGTCGCGCCGGCCGGCGAGCTCGCCGGGTCGCTCGGCCTGCCGCCCCTGGCCGGCGCCTACCTCGTCCCGGTCGTGTTCGTCGGGGCGGCGGCGCTGCTCGCCCTCGTCGCCCTGCGTCCGGACCCGTTCGACCTGGCCGACGACGAGGTCCGCCACCTGGCCGGACACGAACGACCGATCCGAGCGTCGCTGGCGGCGATCATGGCCCGCCCGAACGTGCCGGTCGCGATCGTCGCGCTGATCACCGGCCAGGCCGTGATGACGCTCGTGATGACGATGACGCCGCTGCACATGACGGACCACGGCCACGGGCTGGCGGCGGTCGGGATCGTCCTGAGCGGGCACACGTTCGGGATGTTCGGGCTGTCGCCGCTGTCCGGACGCCTGACCGATCGCTACGGGAGCGTGCCCATCATCCTGGTCGGCCTCGGCGTGACGGCCGGCTCGTCCGTCCTCGCGGCGATCGCCCCGCCCGACGGCGGGGTCATCCTGTTCATCGCCCTGTTCCTGCTCGGCTACGGCTGGAACCTCGGGTTCGTGGCCGGTTCGGCGCTGCTGACGAGCGGGCTCACGCTCGACGAACGGACGCGGCTGCAGGGCATCACCGAGGCGCTCATCTGGAGCTCGGCGGCCGCGGCCAGCCTCGGCTCGGGCGTGGTCGTGGCGACCGCGAGCTACGCGACCCTCGGGCTCCTCGGCGGCGCGCTGGTCATCCTGCCGGTCGCCCTCGTGCTGGCCCGCCGGTCCGCGGTCAGCGCTCCCCGATCTGCCGGCTGACCCACGCGGCGAGGACCCGCGCGCAGGCCTCCACCTCGGCGAGCGGGACGTGCTCGTCCGCGGCGTGCGCGACACGCACGTCGCCCGGCCCGAACATCACGCACGGGGTCCCGCCGTGGTTGACGAACATCTGCATGTCCGCCCCGTACGGCTCGCCGAGGAGCGTCGGCCGGCGCCCGAGCACGGCCTCGGCCACGTCGGCCAGCCCGACCGGCAGCGGATGGTCGGACGGCACCCGGGCGGAGCCGAAGCGGCCGCCGGTGATCTCGACGGTCGCGGGGTGGTCGCGCAGGAACGGATCCGCGGCGCACGCCTCGGCGATCGCCGCGCGCAGGTCGTCCGCGGCCGCTTCCGGCGACTGACCGAGGCGGACCCCGTAGCGGCCGTCGGCAACGACCCGGTCGAGGACGGTCGAGGCCCACTCCCCTCCCCCGACGATGCCGATGATCGTCGGGTACGGGAGCCCGAGCGCGGTCATCAGCGGGTCCGTCTCCGCAGCGTTGCGGCGGGTCTCGTCGGCCTCCAGCGCCCGGGCGAGCGTGAACAGGTTGTCAAGGGCGCTGACCCCCTCGCGTCGCTGCGAAGCGTGCGCCGCGCGGCCGGGCACCGTCAGCCGGAAGGTGATGGCGCCGGCGTGGGCGACGACCACGTCGAGGTTCGTCGGCTCCGTGATGATCGCGAGGTCGGCCGTCGCACCGGCGCGGATCGCGGCGAGGGTGCCCTGGCCGCCGTCCTCCTCGGACGGGACGAGGACGACCATCAGCTCGCCGTCGAGACGGTCCAGCTGGCGGTCGTCGCGCAGCGCCCGGACCGCCGCCAGGATGGCAGCGACGCCCCCCTTCATGTCGCACGCGCCGCGGCCGTACAGCCGCCCGTCGCGGACGTCCGGGTCCCACGCGTCGGTCGTCCACGTGGCGGGATCGCCGGGCGGCACGACGTCGAGGTGGCCGGACAGGATGATCCGCGGGGGCGCGTCGGTGGCGCCGGCTCGTCCGATGACCACCGGCAGCGACGCGCGGTCCATCTCCTCGCCCGGCCAGGCCGGGTCGGCCCGGTGCGTCGCGAGGTCGGGCCGGACGATCTCGACCGTCATCCCAAGGTCGCGCAGGGCCTCTGCGGCCCAGGCCGCCACGCGCTCCTCGGAGCCGGTGATGCTCGGGATCCGGATGATCGCGCGCAGGTCGTCGACCATCGCCCGAGTGTCGATCGGCGGGACGCGCAGGTCGGCCAGCGGCGCGGGATCAGTCACGGAGGATCGGCCGCGTCATGCAGGTCGGCCCGCCGGAGCCATTGATGCCGACCTGGCTGGCCGGGTACGTGTGGACCTCGCACCCGGCGGCGACGAGAGCGGCGGCCGTGACCGGGTTTCCCTCGGCCAGGATGACGACGCCCGGCCGGACCGCGAGCACGTTGCACCCGAGGGTCGGGAACTCGTCATCGGGGACCTCGACGAGGCGGATCCCGAGGTCGCCGAGGAGCTCCCACAGGCCCACGGGCAGGAGCGGGAGATAGACCACGGCGAGGTCGTCGGCGACCGGCGAGATGACGCTCATCAGGTGAATGAGCTCGGCCGGTCCGCGCCAGTACGGCACGTCGACGATGCGCACGTCGCCCCCGACGATGGCGGCCAGCTGCTGCGCCCCGTCGCTGTTCGTGCGCAGCGTCCGCCCGATGCAGAACAGGTCCGGTCGGAGCCAGACCGTGTCGCCGCCCTCGACCGTGCCGGGGGCCTCGATCCGCCCGGCGATCGGGATGCCCGCGGCGGTCGTCCACGCCTCGAGGACGGCCGGTTCGCCGGCACGGTTCGGCTTGCCGGGCCGCAGCGGCACGGCGCCGGCGTCCGTGACCAGCAAGGGATCGAACGGGTACACGAGGTCGGGGTCGGACGCCGGTTCGTGCTCGAGCAGGTGGACCGTCGGCCCGAGCCCGGCCAGCAGGTCGACGAACGCGTCGTGCTCCCGTTGCGCGACGGCCAGGTCGACCGGGCCGAGGAAACCGTGCGCCGGGTCGTCGAAGGCCCGGCCGAAGGCCGGACCTGGGCGCTTGACCAGGACCTCGCGCAGCGGGCTGGTCATGCTCTGGGCGCCATAGCGTCGCAGCGAGGTCATCACGCACGGAAGGATAGCCGGACGGCACCGTCACGGCGTACCCTGACCAGCACCATGGCCGGCTATGGCATCGTCGCCCGCATCGATGGCGTCCGACCCAGGTTCGCGGCGCTCGACGGGCGGATCGCCGACGCCGACCCGTGGCCCGCCTTCCCGGGCGCGGCCGGCCGGAGGGGCCTCATCGCCCCGGACGCGGCGCCGCTCGCGCCGGCCGACCCCGGGCCGACCCTCCCCGAGCGGATCGAGCGCGCCCGCGAGCTGTGGGGCCAGATCACCTTCTTCCTGTTCGACCCGAACAGCTGGCGCTGACCGTCAGGCGCGACCCGGCGGGCCCCCGAAGCGTGCCGGGTCGAGCGTCGCGGGGATGGCCGCCGCGTCGCCGTCCATGGCGCGCACGAGCAGCGGCCCGGCCGCCGGTCCGGTCGAGATGCCCCACGGACCGTGTCCGGCCGCGATCCACAGGCCGTCGACGCCGGGCACCCGGCCGATCAACGGTCGCCCGTCGGCACTGAGTGGCCGGGCGCAGGCGCGGAGCGCCCCCAGGCGGCCGTCGTCGAGCGCTGGGAGGAAGCGGCGCGCTCGTTCGAGGATGCGCGGCAGCTCGTCGGCCGGCTCCGGTTCGGCCGCGAGGAAGGTCGAGCCGAGGCTGCTCGTGCCGGCCGCCGTGATCAGGCTGAAGCTGTGGGTGCCCGGATCGTCGGTCGCCTCGGGCTCGATGTCCGTGCCCGCCTCCTCGATGGCGTGGATGGGCTGCCGGCCCAGATCGATGGCGACGATGACGCCCCACAGCGCCCGGATGGGCCGCCACGTGCCGCTCGGGTCGATGAGGCCCGGGCTCCACGGGCCCGCCGCGACGACGACGGCATCGGCCTCGATGCGAGTCCCATCCGCGAGGAGCGCGCCGCGCACGCGATCGCCCTCGACCCACGGCCGAGCCTCGCGCCCGATCCGGATCTCCACGCCCAGGGCGGCGGCCCATGCCGCGTAGGCCTCGGTCGCCGCGGTCGGCGCCACGGGATAGCCGATGTCGAGCCGGCAGGCCGCGACGTCCGGTCCCAGGACGGGCTCGAGCGATGCGACCTCGCCGGGGGCGAGGTAGGTCGGGCGCAGGCTCGGATGGAGGGCGGCCAGGCGCCGGGCCTCGCTGCGCGCGACGGCCGGATCGAGCGTCACGCTGAGCAGCCCGGCCGGCGCCGCCGGCAGCAGGTCGCCACGCGGCCCGCGCGATCCGAGTGCGCGATAGCGCGCGACCGTCTCGAGATGGAGCGCGGCGAGGACCGGGTCGAGGGGATGCTGGACCACGCCCGAGTTGCGACCGGACGCACCGGCCGCGATGGCCCGGCCCTCGACCAGGACGACCGTCCTGCCGGCCTCGGCCAGGTGGGCGGCGACCGCGCAGCCCACGATCCCGCCGCCGATGACCAGCACGTCCGTCATCCAGGCATGATGCGGCACCCGGCCCGGGAACGACGAACGCCCCGACCCGCTCGAGGCGGACCGGGGCGCCGAGGTCGCGGCGTCAGGAGGCGGCGACCGTAGCCTCCGGGGTCAGCGCGACGGCCTCGTCGGCGGCGATGGCGACCTCCAGCTTGATGTCCTTGCCGACCAGCCAGCCACCCTGCTCGAGGGCAACGTTCCAGTTGAGGCCCCAGGCGTCGCGCTTGATCGTGCCGGTCGCCGACAGGCCGGCGTGGCGCGCCCCGGTCGGGCCCGGGACGATCCCCTCGAGCACGACTTCGAAGGTGGCCGGGGCGGTGACGTCCTTGATGGTCAGGTCGCCGGTCACGGTGTAGCGATCCGCGCCCGAGGCGACGACCGAGGTCGAGCGGAAGACGATCTCGGGAAACGCCTGGGCGTCGAAGAAGTCCGGGGAGCGGAGATGGTTGTCACGCGCGTCGAAGTTGGTGTCGACGCTGGCGGCCTTGACCCGGAACTCGCCGCGCGAGCGGGTCGGATCGGCCTCGTCGAGCTCGATCGTGCCGGTCACGTCATGGAAGACGCCACGGACGTTCGTCACCATCATGTGCTTGGCGGAGAAGGTGACCTGGGTGTGCGCCGGGTCGAGGTTCCAGGTGGTCATGGGGTCGCAGATCCTTGGTGCGTGGGGGCTTGGTTGACATCGCAACCATATCCGCCTATCGTTGCGTTGTCAACAAGTCATTCTGCCTCGCACGATGGGTGTAGCATCCCGACCATGACCATGACCGAGTCGGCCGACCGCGCGCTCAGCGCGGGCGACCCGCGCCTGGAGCCGTGGCGCCAGTTCCTGATGGCCCACGCCCGGGTCTCGCGACGCCTCGACGATGAGCTGCGGGCGGACCACGACCTCTCCCTGGCCGAGTACGACGCCCTGCTCACGATCGCCGAGGCGCCGGATCGGCGGATCCGCATGCGCCAGCTGGCGGATCGCGTGGTCCTGTCCAAGAGCGGCGTCACACGACTCGTCGACCGCCTGGTGGACGACGGCCTGGTCGAGCGCAGCGCGTGCCTCAGCGACGCGCGCGGAGCGGAGGCGGTCCTCACCCCGACCGGGTTGGAGCGCCTGCGCGCGGCATCCCGGACCCACCTGCGCGGGATCGAGCGCCACTTCCTCGACGCGCTCCGAGCCGACGACCTGCCCGTGCTCGAGCGCTCGCTGCGCGCCCTGGCCGAACGGGCCGGATCGGGCGGTGAGCCGGACCGCTGCGGCGAGATCGAGCGCACCATCGGGTCGCTGGCCGAGGCCGAGCTCCATCGCTGAGGCGCCCCGCCTCGGGCGGTGCCGGGTCGGGACGAGCGGCTTCGCCTACCCCGGCTGGACGCCCCGCTTCTACCCCCACGGCACGGCCGATCGCGACCGACTCCGTGCCTACGCGACCCGGCTGACCGCCGTCGAACTCAACACCACGTTCTACCGCCGGCCGAGCGGCGCATCGGTGGCCGCCTGGGTGGCCGCCACGCCAGCCGACTTCCGCTTCGCGGTCAAGGCCCAGCGCGGCGCCATCCCGCGGGCGTTCGCGACCGGGCCCGAGCCCGGCTTCCCGTTCCTGACCGATCCCTACCGCGGCTTCGGCGAGCGCCTGGGCGCCGTGCTCCTGCGCATCCCCGACGTGATCCGGCGCGACGACGCCCGCCTGCGCGCGGTGCTCCGGGCGTGGCCGGCGGACCTCCCGCTCGCGGTCGAGCTGGTCGATCCGAGCTGGGACGTGGACGAGACGTACGACAGCCTGGCCACGGCGGGGGCGAGCCTGGTCGCGACCGACCGAGACGACGCCGACGCGCCGGCCCTGCGCCGCCTCGGCGGGCCGCTCTACCTGCGCCTGCGCCGGGCCGACTACGACGAGGATGCCCTCGGCCGGTGGGCCGACCGGCTCGAGCCGTTCCTGTCCGCCGGCGACGATGCGTTCGTGTTCTTCGCCCACGACCCGGTGGGACGGGGCGC
Source organism: Candidatus Limnocylindria bacterium (assembly GCA_046566045.1). Lineage (GTDB taxonomy): Bacteria > Chloroflexota > Limnocylindria > Limnocylindrales > CSP1-4 > SPCO01. The sequence continues at coordinate 34,217 of JBKHXL010000052.1, read as the reverse complement.
GGAGCTGGCACTCGCGTTCAGCCGGGCGCTGGAGGCCCGCCTGCCCGGGACGACTCGGCCGGGCCGAACATGACCAGCAGGACGATCCGCTCCTCGATGGCGTGGAATCGATGGGGCACGCCCGCGCCGACGAAGACGACCGACCCGGCCGAGACCGGCCGGTCCTCGTCCCCGACCCGCACGGTCGCGCGCCCGGACATGACCACGTAGAGCTCGTCCTCGCCGTGCGGCGACTGCGGGTCGGTGGCACCCGCCTCCAGCACGTACAGCCCGCCCGACAGGTCGGGCACGCTGATGAACTCGTGATACAGGCGACCACTCGCCGTCCGCGCGGCCTCCAGCTCGTCCAGCTCCCAGGCGTCCACTCGGTTCCCTCCGTGCTCCGCGTCAGCGATCGTCGCGATCGGGCGGCACGGCCAGATCGAGGCCGGCCTCATCGACGAGCTCGGCCGCGGCCCGATCCCGCGCCGCCGCGTCGTCGAACGACAGGACGAGCGGTCCCGTGCCGGCCGTCGCGCGCACCGCGGGTCGCTCGCCGCGGAACGTGGTCGCGACCCCGACCGACAGTCGACGGAGCTCGCCCAGGCCGAGGGCGACGCCCTCCGGTCGGTCGACGCGCTCGACGATGATGGTCGAGGCGATGCGGTCGTCGGACGGATGGGCCGGGCCGACCGCGCCGTCCCTGCCCGGCTGGATCCCGGTCGCGGGCTCGCCGATCGCGAAGCGCCGGATGCGGGCCGGCACGTCCCGGACGTGGAGCGGCCCGCGCGGGGTGCGGACCACGCCCGTCAGGCGCACCGGGACGGCGTCGTCGATGCCCAGCGTGGTCGCGCCGGCCGGCCGGCGGCCGGTCGACCGGAATCCGACGTAGCCGCCCGCCAGCCCGACCAGAAGGACCGCTGCGATGCCCACGGCGACGATCGCCAGCGCGTAGGCCGGCCCGGGCGAGGTCGGGCTGGCGCCGACGTCGAGCACGTACGTCGGCGACACGTGGACGTCGTAGTCCTCGAGCCGGAAGCCCGGAGCATTCATCGCCTCGGTCACCGCACTCGCGTCACGGCGCACGATGCCGGTGTACGCCACCGGAAGGAGTTCTGGGTCATCGGCGGTCAGCACGAGCAGGGCGGCGCCGTCGGGCTCGAACATGACCACGTCGAACATGTCGACCTCGTGGTCCTCGCAGGCGCCGTCCCCATCGGGGTTCGCGGAGCACGACACCAGGTAGCCGGCCGTTCGAGCGCCGGTCACCGTGACGCTCACCCCGGGCCGCGGCAGCGCGTCGCCCAGGTCGAGCGGCACGCCCGGCGGCCCCGCCCGGGCGTCGACGTAGTGGTCGGCGTCGAGCGTCGCGCCGACCCAGTCGAGCTCCTCCTCGAACTGCTCCGCCGACTCGGCCACGTACCCGGGGTCGCGGACGAGGATGCCGCTGTACGTGGCCTGCAGGACCTCGCTCGGCTCGCCCAGCGAGAGCACCGTCAGGCCGCGCCGCGTGACGGGATCGACCATCCAGTAGGCCCACGCCTCGCCGGTCTCGCCCGGGCCCTGGACACCGTCGCCGTCGATGTCCGTGTAGGTCTCGACGTAGGTGCTGAGCAGCGCCCCGCTGACGGTGGCGTGCACCCGCGTCCCGAGCGCATCGTCGTCCGGGATGTCGCCCGCGCCGAGCGTTCGCAGGCCGGTCGTGGCGCTCCCCTCGGCGGCGACCAGGAGCAGCACCCCGGCCAGGACGCCCAGCATCGCGGCGATCGCGACCGAGCCCGGCCGCGCGTCGGCGGCGGTGATCCCCACAGCCCGCGCCACGGCGCGAGCCGCACGATCCGCGGCGTCCGCGACGGCGCCGGCTCCGGCGATGAGTCGATCGAGCATGCGACGGTCCTCCCCGCGGGACTGTAGCGCGCCGGAGCGCGCCGCCGCGGGCCGGTTCGGCGCAGCGCCGATAGGATGGGCCGATGTCCGATCGCTCCGCCGTCCCGGCCGGCCGCCCGTGTCCCGCGCGGCGGCGCGCGCGGTGGACGGCCCTGGCCGCGGCCCTCCTCGCGGTGGTGGCCGGAGCGTGCGCCGACCCGCGGCCGAGCCCGTCGCCGAGTCCGTCGCCGAGCCCGTCGCCGAGTCCGTCGCCGAGTCCGGTGACGCCCCCGTCCCGGGTCGGTCCCACGCCGACGATCGAACCGTCTGCGGGATCCACCGCCGGGTCGACGCCGGTCCCGCCGGGGGGACCGCCGCCCGAGATCGGACTCGACGTCCTGGTCGGCGGCCTCGAAGACCCGCTCGACGTCGCCGTCCGCCCCGGTGACGACGGCCTGTACGTGGTGGAGCAGACCGGACGCATCCGCGTCATCCGCGACGGGGTCCTGCAGCGGGCGCCGTTCCTGGACATCGCGGAGCGCGTCCTGGCGGGCGGCGAGCGCGGCCTGCTCGGCTCGGCCTTCCACCCGGACCCGACCGACGACCGGTTGTTCGTGTACTACAGCGACCGATCCGGCGACCAGGTGGTGGCCTCGTTCCGGACGGCCGCCGACGGTCGCACCGCCGACGCGGCGAGCGAGGACCGCCTGCTGGTCATGGACGACCGGTTCCCGAATCACAACGGCGGCGGCCTGGCCTTCGGCCCGGACGGCTTCCTGTACATCGCCACCGGCGACGGCGGGGGCGGCGGCGACCCGCTCGGCTCGGGGCGGGACCTCGGGTCGCTGCTCGGCAAGATCCTGCGCATCGACATCGATGCGGACGCCGACATCGACCCGCCGTACCTGGTCCCATCCGACAACCCGTACGTCGACGTGGCCGGGCCCGCCCGAGACGTGGGCGTCCGGACTGCGCAACCCGTTCCGGATCCGGTTCGACCGGGCGACGGGCGACCTGTGGATCGGCGACGTCGGTCAGAGCGCCTGGGAGGAGATCGACGTGGTCCGGGCGGGCGTCGGCGGGCTCGACTTCGGCTGGAACGTCATGGAGGGCCGCCACTGCTTCGCGCCGCGGACCGGATGCGACGAGACCGGCCTGACCCTGCCCGTGGCCGAGTACGGCCATGATCAGGGCTGCTCGGTCACCGGCGGGACCGTCTACCGCGGCAGCGCGTGGACTGCGCTCGTCGGCTGGTACGTCTTCGCCGACTACTGCTCGGGTCGGTTCTGGGCCATCCCCGCCGCCGGCGACGGCCCGCACGAGCCGGTGGTGGTGCTCGATTCCGGCCGGTCCATCAGCGCCATCGCCGAGGACGCGACCGGTGAGCTCGTGGCGACGGACCTGCGGCGTGGCGAGGTGCTGCGCCTCGGCGCGCCCGCCAGGTGACGCTCGGCCCGGCCGCCGCCGGTCGCACCGGGGGCATTGTCGCCGGGCTGTAATCCCCCGGGGCATCCGGGTCGGTGCGACCGCGACCCCGCGCCGGCCACGCTCGGGTCATGCCCCGGACGTCCGCCTACCAGCCCCTCGCCGGGACCCGCCGGCTGTCCCCTGCCCTGCGTCTCATCGCCATGCGCGCCGCGGAGCGGCGCCGGCGACGGCCGGGCCCGGCGCGACGCCTCGGGCGGCTGGTCGGCGGCATGGTGGCGGGCGCCGTGTCGATGACCGCCGTCGCGTCGGTCCTCGTCGTGGTCATCGGCGCGTCCGTGGTGAACGTGGTCTCCGCCGGCCTGCCCGAGCCGACCACCCTGGCCGACCTGCGCTTCGCCCAGCCGACGATCGTGTACGACCGGGATGGCACGGTCGAACTCGGGCGCCTCCAGCGCGAGCGGCGCGAGGTGGTCCGCTTCGACGATATCCCGCCGCTCGTCCTCGATGCGACCACGACCGCGGAGGACCGGACCTTCTGGGACAACGCGGGGGTGGACATGAAGGCCGTCCTGGCGGCGGTCGTCGAGAACGCGGCCGGCGAGCGCGAGCGCGGCGCGTCGACCATCACCCAGCAGCTGGTGCGCGCCCGGCTCCTGCCGGAAGACGCGGTCGCCCCCGGGTCCGACCGCTACGTGCGGAAGGTCATGGAGATCATCCAGTCGCTGCGTCTGACCGACACGTTCCCGGGCGAGGACGGCAAGCGCACGATCATCACGGCCTACCTCAACGAGATCTTCTACGGTCACGACGCGTACGGCATCGCCGCCGCGGCGCACACCTACTTCGGCGCGAACCTGCGGGACCTCACGGTGGCCCAGGCCGCCCTGCTGGCCGCGCTGCCGCAGTCGCCCAGCACGCTCGATCCCTACGCCGACGCGGAACGGGACGAGGAGGGCCGCCTGGTCGTGCCACGCGACGCTCCGGCCGTGGTGCGGCGCGACTGGATCCTCCGCTCGCTCGTCTCGTCCGGTCGCTGGACCAGCCTGTCGGGCAAGGAGCTCCAGGCCGCGCTGGCCGAGCCCGTGGTCCTCGCGGGCGAGCCGATCGAGCGCATCCGCGGCGGCCACCTGTTCTGGCAGGTCCGGCGGCAGCTCACGACCCTCCTGCCCGACGTGGACCTGGAGACGAGCGGTTACCGCGTCATCACCACGGTCGACTGGCGGGCCCAGCGCATCGCCGAGAAGTGGGTCGCGGCGACGGCCATCGCGCCGACGCTGTCGGCGCAGCAGACGGCGGCGATGCTGAAGCGACTCAAGATCGGATCGGCCGATCGGCGCTGGATCACCGCCCTGCGCGGCAAGGACCTGCACAACGGCGCGCTCGTGGCGATGGACTATCGGACGGGCGACGTGCTGGCCTACGTCGGCAGCGCGGGCTATGCCCGGAACGACCTCGAGGGGCCCAGGTTCTCGCCGAAGTTCGACGCGGCCGGCGATGGCGCCCGACAGCCGGGCTCGGCGTTCAAGCCGATCGTGTACGCCGCGGCCTTCGAGGCCAGGCGACTCACGCCGGGGAGCCTGCTGCTCGACGTCACGACCGAGTTCGACCGGGCCAGCGCGTGGGCGCCGCGCGATGCCGACCGGCTCGACCGGGGGCCCGTCCGGGTTCGCCAGGCCCTCCAGTACTCACTGAACGTGCCGGCCATCCGGGCCCTCGAACGGATCGGCCTGGAACGGGTGGCGGACACGGCGGCGGCGATGGGCCTCGACTTCGCCGGCGGTCGCGACGCGTTCCTGCGTTCGGGCCTGGCCGGGGCCCTGGGGACCGTCGAGACGACGCCGCTCGACCTGACCGCCGCCTACGCCACCCTGGGCAACGGCGGCGTGCGGATGGCCCCGCGGATGATCCTCGAGGTCCGGGCCGCGGACGGCAGCGTGGTGTGGCGGGCGCCCGACCCGGAGGGCGAGCGCGCGCTCTCGGCCCAGACCGCGTTCCTGGTGACGGACATCCTCGCCGGCAACACCGACCCACGCGAGAACCCGATCTGGGCCGAGCGCCTCCGGATCGTGACGAAGGACGGCACGCGCCGACCCGCGGCGGTCAAGACCGGCACCACGAACGATGCCCGCGATCTCGGCACGTACGGGTACCTGGCGCCCCAGCCCGACGGCGGCCCCGGCCTTGCGGTCGGCGTGTGGCTCGGCAACAGCGACCATTCGATGCCCCGAACGAAGGATCCGGCCACCTCGCTGACCGCGGCGGCGCCGCTGTGGCGGGCTTTCGTGGCCGACCTGACCAGCGGCTGGGCGGTGACCGACTTCAAGCGCCCCAAGGACGTGGTCTCGGCGACCATCGATGCGTGGTCGGGCGGCCGACCGGGCGCCTGGACGCGCGACACCGTCAAGGAATGGTTCGCGCGGGGCACGCAACCCGGGGCGAAGGGTGCGGTCGACACCGACGGCCTGCTCTATCGCCGCCAGTGCGGCGCGTGGCGGGTGGATCCGGTCAAGGCCGAGTCCGGTCCGTCGCGCTGGCGCGCCGACGTCGAGGACTGGGTCCGGCGTGCACGGCGCGGCACCGGCGTGATCGGACAGTACGGCTCGAGGACCGCGTACTTCTGGGGCGAGTCCTCGTGGGGCGGTCCGCTGGTCGGTCCGTGCGCGCCGAAGCCGAAGCCGGCCCCGGAGCCCGATGAGGATCGCGGCAGGGAGCGCGGCAGGGACCGCGGGAACGGGAACGGCGACGGCGGGGGCGAGGGCGGCGACGGCGGGGGCGAGGGTCCGCTCCCGCCACCGGACGTGCCCCTCGATGACCCCGTGGCCCCGCCCGACGGGGACGCCTGACGGACGCGTGCGATGCGACTGAATCCCGGGCGCTCGCCGGTGTGATGCCGGCGAGGCCATGGCGATGGGCATCCTCAGGGCAGCGGGAGGCCCAGACGCTCCCGACCCAGCCAGGAGCCCTCCCGATGCGCGCCGACCTTCGTCCATGGACCCTTCGCGGGATGGGCCTCGCGTTCGGGGTCCTGCTCGTCATCGGCCTCGTCACCCTGCTCGCAGCGGCCTCACCCGTCCTGCTCCAGCTGTTCATCGCGGTCCTCCTGGCCTCGGCGCTGACGCCGATGGTCGGCACGATCCGGGAGCGGAGCCGGCTCGGTCGCGGCGCCACGATCCTGATCGTGTACGCCACCTTCTTCCTGCTCATGCTGGTGCTGGCGTTCATCGTCCTGCCCGCCGCCGTACGCCAGGGCGAGGACATCGTCGAGTCGCTGCCGCCGTTCTTCGCGGCAGCCCGGGAGTGGGCCAGCGAGCTGCGCCCGGCCGCGCTGGGCCGGTCGGTCTCGACGCTCATCGCCTCGGTGGCCGGAATCCTGCGTCCGCCCCCGCCGCCGGACGCGGACACCGTGGTCGAGGTCGGGACGGCGGTCGCCGAGGCGACGGTCTGGCTGGCGACCCTGCTCGTCCTGGTCTTCTTCTGGATGGTCGAGCACGCCCGGCTCCAGCGCTACGTCCTCGCCTTCGTGCCGGTCGAGGCGCGGGCCGGCGCCCGCGACGCGTGGAACGAGATCGAGAGCCGCCTGGGCATGTGGGTGCGCGGGCAGCTCATCCTGATGAGCACCATCGGCGTCGCCACGGGCACCCTGTACAGCCTGCTGGGGCTGCCCGGCGCCCTGCTCCTGGCGCTCATCGCGGCGCTGACCGAGGCGATCCCGATCATCGGGCCGTTGCTCGGCGCCATCCCCGCCGTGCTCGTGGCGGCGACGGTCTCGCCCGAACTCGCGGTCGTCGTCGCGCTGGCCTACCTCGTTCTCCAGCTGGTCGAGGGCAGCGTCCTGGTCCCGATGGTCATGCGCAACACGGTCGGCATCTCGCCGCTGCTGGTGCTCCTGAGCCTCCTCATCGGCGGCACCGTCGGCGGGATCGTCGGAGCCTTTCTGGCCGTGCCGATCGCGGCCTCGGTCGAGATCGTCCTCGCCAGGCTGCAGGCGCGGGAGACCCCGGTCGCCCAGGACCCGGCGAGTCCCGGCGCGATCGACCAGGAGGCGCTGGACGACATGGCCCGGTCGCTGCCCGACGCCGCAGGTTCGGTGCCATCACCCGCCGAGGGCCACTGACGTCGAGCGTCCCTCGGCAGCTGATCGTCATGCGGCTGTAACCTCCCGGCGAACGCGCGGGATCGAGGCGCAAGCCGCGGTGTGATCCACTAGCCGCGAAGGGCGTGTCCGTCACCCGTCCGACGTCGTGTCCTCCGACGCCGCGGCCGTGCCCCTGGAGAGCCCGAGCTCGACCCGAGGCCAGTGTTGACCGCCACGGAGCCCGAACCAACGAACCACGGCCCCGACCGGGAAGCCGCGTCCCTCGCCGACTTCGGCGCGGAGGCGAGCCGGATCCTGGGCTCGACCCTCGACGTCGAGAACACGTTGCGCGACGTCGCCCGCCTGGCGGTCCCGCGCATCGCCGACTGGTGCGCCATCGACCTGCTCGAGGCCGACGGCACGCTGCGACCGCTGGCGGTGGCCCACGAGGATCCCGCCAAGGTGTCCCTGGTCGAGGAGTTGCGGCGGGACTACCCAGCTGATCCGGCCCAGCCGATCGGCGCCTACCAGGTGGTGCGCGACCGGGCCACGATGACCGTGGACGTGACGCCCGAGATGCTGGCGGCGGCGGCGGTGGACGAACGGCACGGGCGATTGATCGCCACGCTCGAGCTGCATGCCTGGATGTGCGTGCCGATGCTCAGCGACGGCAGGGTCCTTGGGACCATCAGCTTCGCCGGAGCGGAGTCCGGCCGATCGTTCGGCCCCGGCCACGTGGCCCTCGCGGAGCAACTCGCCGCGCGGGCCGCCGTCGCCCTGGACAACGCCCGCGCCTTCCAGGCGGCCGATCGCTTCCGGCGCATCCTCGACGCCGTCGCTGAGGCGGTCTTCGTCGTGGATGCCGAGACCGGCCTGGTGCATGACGTGAATCGACGGGCGCTCGACCTGCTCGGCGTGACGACGGCGACGACCATCGGCCGCGAGTTCTGGGGCCGTCACGTGGACCTCGCGATGGAGGCCGCCGGGCCGCTGCTGGAGCCACTCCTCGAGGGTCGCGCCGATGCACGCACGGTCGGCTTCTCGCTGCTGCCGACCGTGGGGGCGCCGATCCCGGCCGAGGTCCTCCTGCAGGCCATGGAGCTGCCCGGCGAGGCGCGGGCCATCGTGGCCATCGCCCGCGACGTCCGGGACCGGATGGAGGCGCAGGCTCGGCTGGAGCGGATGGCCGAGTCGGAGCACGCCCGCGCGGCCGAGCTGAACGCGGTCATCGGCGCCATCGGCGACGGCGTCATCGTGTGCGCGGCCGACGGCTCCATCACCCTCGCCAATCCCGCGGCCATGGCGATCCTCGGGGTCCGCAGGCTCGACGACTACCGCGATCTGGTCGAGGCCGTGGTCGACGCGGACGGCACGGTCCCGGGTCTCGGGCGGACCGGCGGACCGGCCGTCGTCGCCACCCGGGCCGACCGCGAGCGCTGGATCGAGGTCACCACCTACCCGGTGCCGGCGCGCGTGGCCGGCGTCGGGAGCGAGACCATCGTGGTCCTGCGCGATGTCACCGAGGCCCGACAGCGCGAGGCCATCCGCGAGACGTTCATCGGTATCCTGTCCCACGAGCTGCGCACGCCGGTGACGACCATCTACGGCGGGGCCAAGCTGCTCGCGCGACCCGACTCGCGCGTGGACGAGGCCACCCGACAGACGATCTTCGACGACATCGTGGCCGAGTCGGAACGGCTCCAGCGGCTGGTCGAGGACGTGGTCGCGATGAATCGCTTCGGCGCCACCGACGGCGACCTCGGTCATGAGCCGGTGCTGCTCCAGCGCCTGGTCCCGGGCGTCGTCGCCTCGGAGCGCGCGCGCTGGCCGGCGGTGACGTTCGAGCTCGACATCCCGGCCGGCCTGCCGACCGTGGTCGCCGACCCCGTCTACGTCGAGCAGGTGCTGCGCAACCTCCTGTCGAACGCGGCCAAGTACGGTGGCCTCGGCAGCCGGGTGCGCCTGGCGCTGTCCCCGGGCGATGGCGAGGTCGTCGTGACGATCGAGGACGACGGGCCGGGTATCGATCCTGCCGAGTCGGAGCGCCTGTTCGAGCTGTTCTACCGCTCCCCGTCGACCGCGCGCATGACCGCAGGCGCCGGGATCGGATTGTTCGTGTGCGCCCGGCTGGTGCGCGCGATGCGCGGCCGGATCTGGGCTCGACCGCGGGAGGGTCCCGGCGCCGAGTTCGGCTTCGCGCTGCCGATGATGACCGAGGACTGAGCGGACGCCGGCGCCGCCATGCCGAACGGTCGTGGACCGTCAGCGGACGGTGGCGAGCAGCAGCGCGGCGACCAGCGCGATGACGGCAAGCGCGTACTGGAGCACGAGCATCGAGCGGTCCATCACGGCCTCGCGGTCGCGTAGGGTGGTCGTTCGGTCGTCGACCGGTTCAGCAAGCATCGATCGGGATCCTCTGGTGGCGATCGCGAGGTCCTCGGTCCCCGCCCTCGTCGCCGCATCGTGCGCCCGCGCCCGTGCCGCCCGGGTCGCGGCGAGCGCGCTCCGCATCACGGATGCATCGCAAGCCGGCGGACCGTGTCGCCGGACGGCCTCCTGTCAGCAGCCTGCAAGGTCGGCTCACGCGCCCGCTCGGATGGCTGATGCGGGCCGCTCGGTAGCGTTCCGGCGTCGCCCGACCCGGGCGGCCCGTGCCGACGGTCCGTCGTCGCGGATCCCTTGCTGGAGGAATGACCCAGATGATCAAGCGCATGCTTGCCATCGTCGCGCTCGGGGCCGCCCTGGTGGCCTGCACCCCGAGCGACGGCGGATCCTCGCCCGACCTGGACCCGAGCCTGGTCGCGCCGACCGACGTCCTGCCCACGGACGATCTCAGCTCGCCGTCCGATGGCGTGATGCCGTCGGAGTCGGTCGCCCCCTCGCCGTAGTCGCGGCCGTGCCGTCACCGACGGCATGGGCACGATCCACGCCCGGTCCCGCTGCGGGGCCGGGCGTCTTCATGCCGTTGTTACGTGATCGCCGTCCACCGTAGTCCGTCCGCGCATCCGAACCCGCGAACCTGTGGACCAGCCCCGGACTTCGGGAGACACGACCCCAGCAGTCGGGTGAGAGGCCCGGAATGGGGATGGAGGTAATCGGATGAGCATCATCGCGTGGATCGTCCTCGGCGCCATCGCCGGGTACCTGGCCGGCTTCCTCGTCAAGGGCGACGAGGGGCTCGGCGTCATCGGCCACATCGTCCTCGGCATCGTCGGCGCGCTCGTCGGCGGCTTCCTGGCCGGTGTGCTGTTCAACACCAACCCGATCGACGGGCCGCTCGACATCAGCTCGATCGTCGTGGCGACCATCGGCGCGATCATCACCGTCGTGGTGGTCGGCATGGTCACCGGCCGGCGCACGGGCCGCGGCACGATCTGAGTCCGGTGCCGGGCATGGGCCCGGCCCTCATCCCACCACGCGGAAGACCCACCGAGCCCCGGTGGGTCTTCCTGCATCCTGAAAGGAGCACACGCCATGTCCCAGATCGTGGGATCGATCGACGTCGAGGTCCCGGTCCGGACCGCCTATGACCAGTGGACGCAGTTCGAGGAGTTCCCGCGCTTCATGGAGGGGGTCGAGTCCGTCCGCCAGCTCGACGACACGCACCTCGAGTGGAAGGCCTCGATCGCCGGTGTGACCAAGGAGTGGCGCGCGGAGATCACCGAGCAGACCCCGGACCAGCGGATCGCCTGGCGTGCGACGGACGGCGCCGAGAACGCCGGCGTCGTGACGTTCCATCGCCTGGATGACCGCAAGGCCCGGGTGACCCTCCAGCTCGATGTCGAGCCGGAGGGGCCGATCGAATCCGCCGGCGACGCGCTGGGCTTCGTCGAGCGGCGGGCGACCGGCGACCTCGAGCGCTTCAAGGCGTTCATCGAGGAGCGGGGGGCCGCCACCGGCGCGTGGCGCGGCGAGGTCGAGCAGGGCGACGTCACGGGCTGACCGGCCCTTCCGCCGGTCGGCGGGCGGTGCGGCCGGCGAGCAGCCGCGAGACACGTGCAAGGCGGCCGGTCCCGGCGACAGGACGACCGACACGCCCGCCGACCGACACTCGTTCCCGTGGCTCCCGTGCCACTGGGGGTCCGGGAGTCACATTCCCCTGCATCCACCGCACCCCCGCCGTCAAACGAGATCGCGTGATGGACACTCGTCCACTGGTCGTCATCGCCGATGACGAGCCCGCCGCCACTCGACTCGCCGCCCTCAACCTCGCCGCCGAGGGGTTCAACGTCGCCATCGCGGGCGGCGGCCATGAGGCGATCGAGCGGGTGTGGGACCTCAACCCCGACGTCCTGCTGTTGGACGTCGTGATGCCCGACATGTCGGGCCTCGACGTCCTGCGCGAGCTGCGCGACAGCCACCCCGTCCGGGTCATCCTGATGTCCGGCCGCGAATCCGTCGCCCAGGTGACCGAGGGTCTCGACGTGGGGGCGGACGACTACATCCGCAAGCCGTTCTCCAGGGCGGAGCTGGCCGCCCGGATCCGCGCGGTCCTGCGGCGCAGGCGCCAGCTTCGTCGCGGCGAGCGACGCATCGGCAACGCCGTGGCCGACCTCGAGACCGGCCGGATCCGCATCGACGGCGAGCCGATCGACCCGTCGCGCAAGGAGTGGCTGCTGCTCGATCGACTGCTCGCCGCCGATGGCGGCGTCGTGACCCACGACGAGCTGCTCCTCGCGGCGTTCGGGCCGGCCTACGTCGGGGACGCGGCCTACCTCCGGCTGTGGATCAGCCAGCTGCGCCGGCGCCTGGGCGTCCCGGCCTGGGAGGAGGGACCCATCCGGACCGTGGCCGGCATCGGCTATGCACTCGACCCCGATGGGGAGATCCCCGCCCGTCGCAGCCGCCGACCGCGGGCCGCAGCGACCGCCCCACGACGCCCGACGGCAGGGGTGCCGGCCAGGACGAGGGGCTGATCGTGCCCGATCTCGTCCTCCCGGACAGCGGGCGGCCCGCGCCGCCGCCGTTCCCGGTCTCGCTGTCCGATGGGGATCGGCGCGTGCGGGACGTCCTTCCCGCCGTCGTCCGCCAGGTCCCGATCGGGGTCGCGGTCGTCCGGCGCGACCGCTCCGTCGCCTACCACAACGACGAGTTCGCGCGGATCCTCGCGATCCAGCCCGGGCGGCAGGGCACGGGCGTCGTCCTGGCCCCGATGGCCAGGCCCGACGGATCGCCGTTCGAGCACCAGGATCCGCTCGACGACGTGCTCGGGCGCGGCGCCGCGACGTCGCGACGCCCGGTCCTGGTGCGCGGCCAGGACGGCTCGACCACCGACGCCTGCGTGACCATGACGCCGATCGTGGATGCCGGCGGCGGGCCCGTGGTCGGTGCCGTGATCTACGCGGAGGACCAGACCGCGGAGCTGGAGGACGTGTCGCTGCGGGAGGCGTTCGTGAGCGTCCTGTCGCACGAGCTGCGCACGCCGATCACGTCCATCTATGGCGGGACCCAGCTCCTCCTCGCCGACCGACTGTCGGCGGAGGTGCGCGCGTCGGTCATCCACGACATCGCCGCCGAGGCGGAGCAGCTCCACCGGCTGGTGGAGGATCTCATGGCCATCGCGCGGATCGAGCGCGGGCTCATCCGCGCCGCGACCGACCCGATCCTGCTGCAGCGGCTGGCGGTCAACGCCGCCCGGGCCGAGGAGCGCCGCTGGCCCGGCCGCCGCGTCGAGGTCCACGCCCCGTTCGATCTGCCGGCCGTCCGCGCCGACGACCTGTACGTGACCCAGGTCCTGCGGAACCTGATCGCCAACTCGGTCAAGTACGCCCCGCCGGACGAGCCGGTCCAGGTCGTGCTGCGCCCGCACGACGACGTCGTGTCGGTCGTCGTGCTCGACCGTGGCCCGGGATTCCCGCCCGACACCGGCCCCGACGCCTTCCGGCTGTTCTACCGGAGTCCGGGGGTCGCGGCCCATGTCCCCGGGACCGGGATCGGGCTGTACGTGGCCCGGGCCCTGGTCGAGGCACAGGGCGGCCGGATCTGGCTGCGCGATCGCGTCGGCGGGGGAGCCGAGGTCGGATTCGAATTGCCGCTGTACGCGATCGACGACGAGTGACCATCGCTGTAACGCGGCTGTAATGCATCGGGGCCCCTCGGTGGTCTGCCCACGACGGGCGGTTTCCTACCGTAGGCATGTCGGCTGGACCGACGATGAACCGAACGCTTCCTCTGGGGAACGCTTGTGACGGGGCGTCACCCCTCTGCACGGACGGCCCGGGCCCCCTCCCTGGGCCGTCCGTCGCGTTCCCACCGTCCGCACACACCACGGAGGACGACGATGGCCAGCACGGGACCGGATGGCGCCGGCAGCAGGACCGGCGCGCGCACCAAGGACGACGGCCTGGTCGACACGGTCCGCCATGTCGCGGACAGCGTCGCCGGAGCGGCGGGCGATGTGACGGCCCGCCTGCCGGAGGTCGCCCAGACGACGCGGGAGACGTTCAGCGAGGCCAATCGCCTCGTCCAGCGCGGCTCCGACGACACGCTGCGCCTGGTCGGCGCGGCCGCGGTCGGCTTCTCGGTCGGGCTGCTCGTGGGTGGGGCCAATCGCCTGCTGGTGATCGCCTCGATGGTGCCCGCGGCGATGATCGCGGCCACCATGGTCGAACGTTCGGAGGGTGGTGCCCCGGGCGCCATCCAGCGCGCCACGGAACGCGCCACGGAGCGCGTCGGCCGCTGAGCCGCGACCGGGGCGCGGCGGGCCGGGGTCGTCCGGCGCGATCGGCTGTCATCGGGCTGCAACCATCCCCGCGTGACGAGCGGACGGTCCGTAACCCCGGCGACGGTACGGTGGCTGCATCGCCCGCATCCCAGCGGGCCCGACACCGGAGGCATGCCACGATGGACGACCTGAAGAAGGGCTATCGAGAGACGGAGGAGTCCGCCAAGGAGACCTGGCGCAAGGCCGACGGTGAGGAAGATCTCTCCGACAAGGTCGGCAACCTCGGCGACGACATCCGCAAGGGCCTCGGCGACGCCGGCGACGACCTGCGCGACGCCGCCGACGATGCGACCGATCGCGACCGCGATCGCGTCTGATCGACCGTCGATACCGACCGGGCCCGTGCCCGGTCCGCCGCTCCATGTCCAGCGGGCCCGGCCGGTCCGGTCCCGGGCTGCGCCGGACAGCAGGACACCCGCCGGGCCGTACGGACGAGGACGGTTCGGCGGGCGTCGGGTGCGGCCCCGGATCAGCGGGTCGGGGAACTCGAGCCGGTCGAGGCCATCCGCCCGCTCCCCGAGCGGATCTTGCCGAGCGACCGTTCCAGGTTCCTCGTGGTGTCCTCCATCGATGCGCCCTGGCCCTTCGCCGCGCGCTCGATGTCCTCGCGCACGAGATCGGTCTCCTTGTGGCGGGTGTCCACCTCACCGCATCCGCAGTTCATGCACATCGGGTCGTTCCTCCGTTGATGAGCGTTCCGGGGGTGCCCGTACCGTGCGCCACCAGGCGCGACGGGGACGCGAGGGTGCCGCGATGGTCGGCCTTTCGGGCGCATCGCAAGCGGGTCACGACCGCGTTCGCGATGCCGCTGCAACGGTCCGGCGCCGCGCGGCCGCAGCCGCTGCGACGGGAGCCTTGGGATGCTCCCGGCAGCCCACCACCCGGCGTCTCGACCCGGCAAGGAGACCAGCAGGGCCATGTCGACCCCCAGTGCACCCGACCTCGCGGACCCACCGTCGGTCGTCGTCGACGGCGTGACACGGCGCTTCGGCGACTTCGTGGCCGTCCAGGACGTCAGCCTGACCGTGCCGAGCGGATCGATCCTCGGGATCATCGGGCCGTCGGGTGCGGGCAAGACGACGCTGGTCCGGATGCTGACCGGTGCGCTCCGTCCGACGGTCGGGAGCATCGCGGTCCTCGGCGAGGATCCGACCCGGTTCGGTCGCCGGACGCGGGAACGCATCGGGTACATGCCGCAGCTGTTCACCCTGTACCCCGACCTGTCCGCTCGAGAGAACGTCGACTTCGTCGCGTCGATGTTCGGGATCCTGTGGCGGACGCGCCATCGACGCACCCGTGAGGTCCTGGAGCTGGTGGACCTGTGGGATGTCCGGGCCAGGCGGGCGGGGGCCCTGTCGGGTGGGATGCAGCGCCGGCTCGAACTCGCCTGCGCCCTCGTCCACCACCCGGCCCTGCTGTTCCTCGATGAGCCGACCGCGGGGATCGATCCGCTCCTGCGCGGCCGCATCTGGGACGAGCTCCACCGGCTGCGCGACGACGGTCGCACCCTCATCGTCACGACCCAGTACGTCAACGAGGCCGAGGCCTGCGACACCGTCGCCCTCATCGCCGGCGGCCGCCTGATCGCGCTGGCCGATCCGGATACGCTGCGGCGCGACGCCGTCGGCGGGGACGTGGTCGAGGTCGAGACCGAGACGCCGTTCGACGCGACCCGGCTCATGGCGCTGCCCTTCGTGCGCAGCGTCGAGCAGCGCGGTCCGCGGTCGATGCGCGTGGTCACCGACGACGCGGCCACCGCCGTCCCGGACGTCGTCGCGGCGATCGGCGAGCACGGCACGGAGGTCGCCTCGGCGCGCGAGACCCGCCCATCGTTCGACGCGGTGTTCGCCACGCTCGTCGAGCGCGATCGCGACGCCGAGGCGGCGACGACCCCGAGCGAGCTCGCCCGGGCCGGTTCGGCCGCACACGCGGACGAGGCCGCCTGATGCGCATCCTGCGGCCGATCCTGGCCATCCCGATCCGGCTGCTCGCGTTCGTCGGCAAGGAGATCACGGAGACCCTGCGACGCCCGGGTGCGATCGTCAGCCTGATCGTCGGGCCGTTCCTCATCATGGCCGTCTTCGGCCTGGGCTACAGCGGCGTCCGGCGTCCGCTCGAGACCGTCGTCGTGGCGCCTCCGTCGAGCGGCCTGCCGGCCGACAGCGCCCTGTACCAGCGCCTGGCCGGCGGCGGGCTGCGCATCGCCCTGGTCACCCCCGATCGGGCGGTCGGCGAGCGGGAGCTGCGCGAGGGGCGCGCCGACGTCCTGATCATCGCCCCGGACGACCCGGACGGGACGTTCCGCGCCGCCGAGCAGTCGGTCATCGAGGTCCAGGTCGACGCGGTCGACCCGGTCGCCGTCAACTACGCCGGCTTCCTCGCGGCAGGCCTTGCCAGCGAGGTCAACCGCGAGATCATCGAGCGGGCCGCGGAGGAGGGCCAGGGCTATGCGCTCGCGGCGGGCGGGCCGGAGGCGGCGGCCATCCCGCCGGAGGTGATCGCGGCGCCCACCCGGGCCGAGCTCGTCAACATCGCCCCGTCGCAGCCGGGCGTCATCCCCTACTACGGACCGGCCGTCCTGGCCCTCATCCTGCAGCACCTCGCCGTCACCCTCGTCGCGCTGTCCCTGGTCCGCGAGCGCACGACCGGCGTCATGGAGCTGTTCCGGATCGCCCCGGTCAGCGCGACCGAGATCCTGCTGGGCAAGGTGCTCGCATTCGGCCTCGTCGGGAGCACGATCGCCGGGATCACCCTGACCCTGCTGGTCCACGTCCTGCGCGTCCCGATGCTGGCCGACCAGGCCCTCGTCGCCGGCATCGTCGTGCTCCTGCTCGTGGCATCGCTCGGCCTGGGGCTGCTCATCGCCGTGGTGTCCGACTCCGAACGACAGGCCGTCCAGCTGTCCCTGCTGGTGCTCCTGGCCTCGGTCTTCTTCAGCGGCTTCGTCCTGGCCATCGATGAATTCAGCGAGCCGGTCCGGGTGGTGGCCTCGATGCTGCCCGTCACCCACGGCATCCGCCTGCTCCAGGACCTGATGCTGCGCGGCGAGACCGACGATGCCTGGCAGGCCCTGGCCCTCGCGGCCATCGCGCTGGTGACGCTGGTCGCCGCATGGGCCTTCCTGCGCCGCAGCATGACCCGGGCCTGACCATGGCCGCGCCCTTTGGCACGGCGCTGCAACGCCCACCCGCGCCGCCGGTGGCGCACCCGTGGCTCCGGGCCCGTCAGGGTCAGGACATCGCAGCCGACGACAGCAGGAGCACGACGATGAACCGACCCGAGCAGGACCACGACCAGCCGCGCGACGCCCGCGACGGCGAACCGACGATGGACGCGCCGGGGCAGGGCCTGGACGCGCCGATCGACGTCGATGGACCCGCGCGGCCAGCCGACGAGGATGCGCGTGCGAACGACGCCGCCAAGCCGGCCGAGGACGTGGCGATGCCCCTGAAGGAGGGCGCCGGCGCACCCGACGCGGCCGACATCGAGGATCCGGAGACGCAGCTCTAGGACGAGTGGCCGCGCGTCTCGGATGGCCCTGCCGCCGGCGTTCCCTCGCTCACTCGACAGAGCGGGTACGATGCGGGTCCCCCAGGCCGTCACCGGGAACCCGAGGGACGCGTGGATGCCCTACCGATCCGTCACGCACGGCGGGATCACGCTGCTGTGTTTCCCGCCCCAGGACCTCGCCTTCGCACGCATCGCGGCCGCCGAGCTCGCCGGCCTTGACCAGCCCAGCCCCGAGGCCCTCCAGGCGATCCTCGTCGCGGCCTATCCACGGGCGATCGTCCGGGCGCGCGAGTCGATCGCCGCGCTGGGTGACGGCACCGCCTGGTACGTCTACCGGGACGGCCGCTACAGCCCGTTCGACGACCGCGACCCATGGTGGGAGGACGAGCAGGTCGCGAGCCTGATCATCGACGCGGACGGCCGCTACGCGGACGCCAGCCCGGCCGCGCTGGAGCTGCTGGGCATCGACCTCGATCGCCTGCGCACGATGTCGACGGGGTCGCTCACGGATCCCGCGGTCCGCCCGACCGTGCCGTGGATCTGGGCCCTGCTCGACGATGTCGGCGAGCTACACTCGACGAGCATCCTCGTGACCCCCGATGGCCGGCGCATCCCGGTCGAGTACCGCCTGGTCCGTGGCGGTGCGCCCGACGGTCGCTCCATCTCGTACATGCGCCCGGTCCCGCTCGAGGCGGCGCGAGCGATCGTCGACCCCGAGGCCGCGTCGCGCGACGAGAGGTAAGCCGGTTCAGCGACTCCCGCCGGCCAGGGCGCCCGGGCGGTCGCGCCGTTCCTCGAGTCGCGAGGCAGGGATGACCGCCACGTCGTCGAGGGCTGCCCGCCGCCCCTCCGGCCCCGTCCGGGCCAGCATCGTGCGGTAGATCGCCTCGTAGCCATCGACCATCCGTTCCAGCGAGAAGCGCTCGATGACGGAGCGGCGGACCTCGGCCCGATCGAGCTCGCCGACCCGGTCGACGAGGAAGGCCATCGCCGTGACGTCGTCCCCGAAGAACCCGTCGACGCCCTCGCGGATGATCTCGGGCAGCGCGCCGATCCGACGGGCGACGACCGGCGTGCCCGTGGCCAGCGCCTCGATGGCGACCAGGCCGAAGGGCTCCGGCCACGAGCCCGGCATGAGCGACGCGTGGCTGTCGGCGAACAGTCGGTCACGGTCGGCCTGGGAGAGCTCGCCGAGGAACTCGACGGCGGACCCGGCCGCCCGCAGCGCCGGCTGGAAGACCGCCTCGTTGTAGTCGTGCTCGATGCCGCTCGGTGCGATCTTGGCCGCGATGCGCAGCGTCCGACCGGTCAGACGGGCGATCTCGATGGCCTCGACGATGCCCTTCTCCGGGGCCACCCGCCCGACGAAGCAGAGCGCCTCGCCACGGCGCCGCTCGAACGGCGCATCGGCGAGGCGCAGACCGTTGTGGACGACGCCCTCCCATGCGACCGTCGGGTGGACGGCGGCCTGGCTATGGCTGATGGCGACCAGCCCGCGCGGGGCGTCGCGCAGGAGCGTGGCGGCGTAGGGCAGGTCGAGACGGCCGTGGAACGTCGACACGACGGGGGTCGGCGACAGCCGGGCGAGGAGGAGGCTCGCCCACTCGAGGTGGCTGTGGATGACGTCGAACTCGTGCCACCGATCCGCCACCTCGTGCATCGTGGCGTGGAACCACGGGCCCGGGTCGCCGATGAAGCCGTCGGGGCGCAGGGCACGCCCGACCGTGGGGATGTGCCGGCCCGGGACCTCGGAATCGCCGGAGGCGAAGGTCGTGACCTCGTGGCCGCGCCGGTCCAGCTCGACCGCGAGGCCGTGGACGATCCGCTCGGTGCCGCCATAGGCGAGCGGCGGCACGCGCTCGAGCGGCGGGGCGACCTGGGCGATGCGAAGCGGACGATCCATGCGCGAGTCCCTGTGGGGCGGACATTGTCGCACCGCCCGGCGATGCCGGGCGGTGCGCTGCGGTTCGCGGAGGTCGCGCTCAGTAGGCGCGCGGCGTGGTCGGGGCGACCGGGCGAGCCGGATCCACCGGATCCAGGGCGTCGCGCTCCTCGGCCTCCTCCTCGAGCTGGTCGCCGGCGCCGGCGCCACCCGCGGCGCCCACCGCGCCGCCGACGACGGCACCCGGGGGCCCGGCCAGCGCGCCACCGACGACTGCCCCCGCGGCACCGCCACCGAGGGCGCCACCGCCCGCACCCGCCTCGTCGTCACCCTCGGCCGCCTCACCGGCGACCGCACCCGCGACGGCACCGATGCCGCCACCGACGACGGCGCCGACGGGCCCGCCGACGGCCATCCCGACCGCGGCGCCACCGAGCGCCCCGGCGCCCGCCCCGATGGCCTCGGCACCACCCTCCTCGTTCTCGATCGCGGTCCCGTCGTCGTGGGTCAGCGGTCGGTCGATCAACGTATCGCGCTCGTGATCCATGGTCGGTCTCCCGTTCCGTTGCAGGCCGGCGAGGGCCGGTCCTCCCGCGCCGTGCGGCGCGGTGTCCTCACCGTAGTCAGGGGCATGGCGCGTCCACGTGACACGGCCGGCGGCTCGGCCTATCAGTCGTGTGTCAGGCCACCAGCCGCACCGGGAGCCGTGCCCGGAGCCGTGCCCGCGACGCTCCGTATACTGCGACGGCGCGGCCCGCTGCCCTTCGGCCCGCCACCTTCCGGGAGGTCTCCACGAGGCATGCAGCGCCACCACCCGCGGGCCTCGGCCTCGGACCGGGCCCGATCCGAACTCCGACGCGCCCGGGACCTTCGCCTGGGTCGACCCGGGTCGGTGCTGGCCGGGATCGCGTTCGGGCTCGCGGCGATCGCCGGCAAGGGCGTCGTGCTCACCGTCGCCGGTGGCGATTCGGGCTACATCCTCCTGCTCGCCGCATGCGTCGGCGCGGCGTGGGTCGGCGGCGTCCTCGGCGGCCTCGCCGCGACCGTGGTCGGGTTCGCCCTCAATGCCGTCCTGTTCCTCGACACGGACGCCACGTTCCTCGCCGACGACTCCCTCGAGCGATTCCGCCAGGCCCTGTTCCTCATCGTCGCCCTCGGCACGGCCGTCCTCGTCGGGTCGAGGCGCGCGTCCCGCGACCGACTCGAGGACGCCCTCACCGAGGCGAGCGTCCTGGCCGAGGCGATCGAGGCGCGCGACGACCGGCTCGAACTGATCCTGGCCGCATCCGGGACCGGGTTCTGGGAGTGGGACATCCGCAACGACGACCTCCAGTGGTCCGAGGCGATCTTCCGGCAGCACGGCCTCGATCCCGACGGGCCCGCGCCCGACTTCCCGACCTACCTGCAGACGGTCCACCCCGAGGACCGGGAAGCCTTCCAGGCGGCCATCGCCGATGCCATGAGCGGCGCCCGCAGCTTCGACATCGAGTTCCGGATCCTGTGGCCAGACGGCAGCGTCCATTGGACCCGAGGGTCGGGCCGCGTCTTCCGCGACGAGGCGGGCAACCCGGTCCGCATGCTCGGAACGGGCCAGGACATCACCGAACGCCGCCGACTCGAGATCGAGCGCGACCAGCTGCTGGTCGAGGAGCGTCAGGCCGGGGAGTTCCGCGAGGCCTTCATCGACGTCATCAGCCACGAGCTGCGCACCCCGGTCACGACGATCCTCGGCGCCGCGCAGATCCTGGCCAACCGGGAGCGGGTCCTCGACGACGGCGTCCACGCCACGCTCATCGACGACGTCCACCTCGAGTCCGAGCGGCTGCACCGGCTGGTCGAGGACCTGCTCGTGCTGGCGCGGACCGAGCGCGGTCGCCTGGTCGTGGACGCGGAGCCGCTCAACGTCGCGCGCCTGCTCGAGCGCGTCGTCGAGGCGATCGGCCGGGAGCTCTCGAACATCGCGGTGGCGCTCGACGTCGAACCAGGGCTGCCGATCGTGTCCGGCGAGGCCACGTACGTCGAGCAGGTCCTGCGCAACCTGCTCGGCAACGCCGCCAAGTACTCGCCGCAGGGCACGGCGGTGCTGGTGACCGCGACGAGCGCATCGGGCGCCGTGGAGATCCGCGTCCTGGACGCGGGGCCCGGCATCCCGGAGGGCTCCGAGACCCGGCTCTTCGAGCTGTTCTACCGCTCGCCCGAGCAGGCGCGCCTCGTCGCCGGGTCCGGCATCGGCCTGTTCGTGTGCGCCAAGCTCGTCGAGGCCATGGGAGGGCGCATCTGGGCGGCACGGCGGCCGGGCGGCGGCGCCGAGTTCGGCTTCACCCTGCGAGTGCTCGAAGGCGATGCCGATGCCGACGACCACGCTGGCACGGCCGCCGTCGGGGCGACGCGCGAGGGCGGGCCGGCCTAGTCGCGTGCTAGTCGCGTGGCTCGCCGGATGGTGGGCGAGTCTCGGGTGACGGGATCAGGTCGACGACCGGTACCTCGGTCGCGTGCTCCTCGAGCCGGGGGTCGGCCGGCCGGCCGGCGACGCCCGACGGCGCATGGGCGCCGCGGCGCGGCGAGCCCACCAGCGACGGCCGGTAGGCGGCCTCGCGGTCAGCGCGCGCATCCACGATCCGCTCGTCGACGGGCACGCCCTCGGCGGGTCCGCTGGCGGCGCCCGCGGCGGCGCCCAGCGCGGCGCCGAGCGCGACCCCGATGGGCCCGGCGACCATCCCCCCGACCACCGCCCCGGCGGCCGTGCCACCCTCCGCGGCGCTGCGCCGGGAGTGGGCGTCGGGATCGCCGACGGCCTCGGTCGTCTCGGCCGGGCCGGTCGGACCGGGCATGGCGGGTCGTCCGAGGGGCGCACCGGGCCGCAGGACCTCGCGGTCCCTCGGGTCGTCGTCGGGCGTGGATCGCGGTCTGGCCATGGCGTCCTTCTCCTTCGGTCTGACCTCCATACCGTGTCGCGCTCGCCCCTGCGGGCGCGCCTGCCGTCCCGGCCACGGCCTTGCAGGCGCGTGCCGACCGACGCTCAGACGCCGCTCACCAGCCGGACGATCCCCGCCACCGCGGCCCCGGCCAGGAGCGGACCGGACGGCACCCCGCGCAGCAGCAGACCCAGGGCGGCCAGGCCGATCACGCCTGCGAGCGGGTCCGGGACCGCCGTGACCGCCAGCTGGACCGCCACCACCGCGAGCAGGCCGACGGTCGCGGCATTGACCCCGTCGAGGAACGCGCGGGCCCGCGGCGACCGGCGCAGCCGCTCCAGCAGCGGGATGCTCAGGACGACCGCCAGGAAGGCCGGCGCGAAGATGCCGATCGTGGCCGCGCCCGCCCCGACCGGCCCGCCCACGAGATACCCGACGAACGTCGCGGTCGAGAACAGCGGTCCGGGTGTGGCCTGGCCGACCGCCACCGCGTCGAGCAGCTGGGTTTCGCTGATCCAGCCGAGCCGCTCGACCAGCTCCGAGCGCAGGATCGACACCAGCACGTAACCGCTGCCGAACAGCACGGCCCCGATGCGGGCCAGCTCGCCGGCGATGGCCAGCGGCCCGACGACCGACGGGCCGCCGGCGAGGAGGAGGATCCCGACCGGGTGGGTGGCCCAGCCGCCGGCGTCGAGCCACGGCAGCGCCATCATCCCGCTCGCCCGGGCATCGGTCAGGAGGTGTCCACCGAGCCCGACGACGCCGACCCCGAGCAGGACCACGATCTCGGGCGCGCCGAGGACGACCGCGACGATCGCGGCGGCGGCCAGGACGGCCGTGCGCACGGTGCGGATGGCGGTGCGGGCGAGGGCCAGGCCGGCGTGAGCGATGACCGCGACCACGACCGGTGCGACGGTCGCCAGCACGACCCCGACCTCCGGGCGACTCCCCTGCTCCACGTACAACCAGGCGAGGAGCGCGACCAGGGCCACGGCCGGCAGCAGGAACGCGATGCCGGCGGCGAACAGGCCCGGCCAGCCGGCCCGGCGATGGCCGATGTGCATCGCGAGCTCGGTGGAGGTCGGGCCGGGGATGAGGCTCGACGCGCCGAGCACGTCGAGGAAGTCGGCGTCATCGAGCCAGGCGCGCCGGCGGACGAACACGTCGCGCATGAGCGCGACATGCGCGGCGGGACCGCCGAACGCGGTCAGGCCGAGGCGCAGGAACGCCGCGGCGACCTCGCCGAGGTCAGAGCGAGAGCGGGTCGAGCTTGTCAGGGTCGATGTCGAGCTCGCGGATGGCCTTGGCCGCCTTGGCCGTGGTCATCGCGCCGCAGCGGGCCAGGGACACCATGGTGGCGGCGGCGATGTGGGCCGCGTCGATCTCGAACAGGGCGCGCAGGTTCTCGCGGGTGTCGCTGCGCCCGAAGCCGTCGGTGCCGAGGACCGTGTAGGGCCCTGGGACCCAGCGCGAGACCATGTCCGGGAGGGCCTTCATCCAGTCGGTGGCGACCACGATCGGACCGCCGTCCGGCCCGAGCACCGTGCTGACGTGCGGCACCCGCGGCGTCTTCGCGTCGGGATGGAGCCGGTTCCAGCGGTCGGCCTCGAGGGCGTCGCGGCGCAGCAGCGGGAACGATGGAGCGCTGTAGATCTCGGCGGCGACGTCGAACCGCTCGGCCAGCAGGTCGCGAGCCGCGAGCACCTGCTGGAGGATGGACCCCGAGCCGACCAGACGGACGGGATGCGCGCCCTTGCCCGCCGACGGCGCCTCGGCGAAACGGTAGATCCCGCGCAGGATGGCCTCGTCGGTGAGGCCCTCCGGGCGAGCCGGCTGGACGTGATTCTCGTTGTACAGGCTGATGTAGTAGAAGACGTCCTCGGGCGCCTCGCCGTACATCCGGACGATGCCGTCGCGGACCACGGCAGCCAGCTCGTAGGCGAACGCCGGGTCGTAGCCGCGCACATTGGGGACCGTGCTGGCGAGGATGTGGCTGTGGCCGTCGTCGTGCTGCAGGCCCTCGCCGGCGAGCGTCGTGCGGCCAGCCGTCGCGCCCATCAGGAAGCCCCGACCGCGGGCGTCGCCGAAGGCCCACATCTGGTCGCCCGTGCGCTGGAACCCGAACATCGAGTAGAAGATGTAGAACGGGACCATGGCCAGGCCGTGGCTGGCGTAGGCCGTGCCCGCCGCCTGGAAGCTGGCCATCGAGCCGGCCTCGGTGATGCCCTCCTCCAGGACCTGCCCGTCGGTCGCCTCGCGGTACGACAGGACGAGGTCGGAGTCGACCGGCTCGTAGCGCTGCCCGAGCGCCGCGTAGATGCCGACCTCCTTGAACAGCGGGTCCATGCCGAAGGTGCGCGCCTCGTCGGGGATGATCGGCACGATCCGGGCGCCGATCCGCTTGTCGCGGATGAGATTGCGCAGCAGCCGGGCGAAGACCATCGTCGTCGACACGGCGGTCGAGCTGCCGCCGCTGAACTCCGCATCGACCTCGGCGGCGGGCTCGGGCAGGGCGGCCGCGCGCACGGTCCGCTTCGGGATCGGGCCGCCCAGGGCCTTGCGCCGCTCGCGGATGTACTCGACCTCGTCCGAGTCCGGGCCCGGGTGGTAGTACGGCGCGTCCTTGAGCTTGCTGTCCGGGATCGGCAGCTCGAGACGGTCGCGGAAGACGCGCAACTCGTTCTCGGAGAGCTTCTTGGCCTGGTGCGTGATGTTGCGCGCCTCGACCCCCGACCCGAGGGTCCAGCCCTTGACCGTCTTGGCCAGGATGACCGTCGGCGCACCCTTGTGCTCGGTCGCCGCCCGGTACGCCGCGTACAGCTTGCGGTAGTCGTGGCCGCCCCGGCGGAGCTTGGCGATGTCGTCGTCCGACAGGTGGTCGACCAGCTTGCGCAGGCGCGGATCGGGCCCGAAGAAATGCTCGCGGATGTACGCCCCGCCCGCGACGCTGAACTTCTGGAACTCGCCGTCCAGGGTCTCGTTCATCTGCTGCACGAGCAGGCCGTCCACGTCGCGGGCGAGCAGCTCGTCCCACTCGCGGGCCCAGATGACCTTGATGACGTTCCAGCCGGAGCCGCGGAAGACCGCCTCCAGCTCCTGGATGATCTTGCCGTTGCCGCGGACCGGGCCGTCGAGGCGCTGCAGGTTGCAGTTGATCACGAAGGTCAGGTTGTCGAGGCCCTCGCGCGACGCGAGATGCAGGGCCCCGAGCGACTCGGGCTCGTCGGTCTCGCCATCGCCGAGGAAGGCCCACACGCGCGAGCCGCTGGTGTCGAGCAGGCCCCGGTTCTGGAGGTAGCGGTTGAAGCGGGCCTGGTAGATGGCGCTGATGGGCCCGAGGCCCATCGAGACCGTCGGATACTCCCAGAAATCCGGCATCAGGCGGGGGTGCGGGTACGAGCTCAGGCCCTGCCCCGGGACGCTCTCGCGCCGGAAGTGGTCGAGCTGGTCCTCGGTCAGGCGACCCTCGAGGAAGGCGCGCGCGTAGATCCCCGGCGCGGCGTGCCCCTGGTAGAAGATCTGATCGCCGCTCCCCTCCCCGTCCTTGCCGCGGAAGAAGTGGTTGAAGCCGGTCTCGTACAGGCTCGCCGAGCTGGCGTACGTGGACAGGTGCCCGCCGATCCCGCTGAAGCGATTGTTCGCGCGGAGGACCATGGCGACCGCGTTCCAGCGCACGATGCGGCGGATGCGCAGCTCCATCGCCTCGTCGCCGGGGAACGACGGTTCCTGCTCCGGGCTGATCGTGTTGATGTAGCGCGTCTGGGTCAGCGGCGGGAGGCCGATCTGGAGCTGCCGGGCCCGCTTGAGCAGCTTGTAGACCAGGAACCGCGCCCGGGATTCGCCGGACTGCTCGACCACCTGGTCGAGCGAGGTCATCCAGTCCTCGGTCTCGTCCGGATCGATGTCCGGGAGCTGGTGCTTGAACTCGTCGAAATACATGCGGGCAGGGCTCCATCGCGGCGCCATCGGGCGCACCGTTCGAAGCCTAGCCCAAACGACGCCGCGGCGGGGATGCGGCCGGGATGCGGCCCGCTGGCGGTGCCGTGCGGTGCCGTGCGGCCCCGGCCGGGCGACCGCGCCGCGCCCTGTAATGCCGATGCAACGGATCTGCAATGCGGCGCCGCCGCAGCCGGTACGGACGGACGGTGATGCTGGTCCTGCTTCGAGCCCGCGGCGAGCCAGACGCCTCGGCGCCGGGGTCCGTCCGCCGCGAGGGCCCCGCGAACCCCATGCACGACCATCGAAGGAGACCACTCATGTCCGATCACCGCGATACCGTCGTCGTCAAGGAGGGCGGCTCCAGCGCCGGGGTCATCCTCGGCATCCTGGCCATCGTCATCGTCCTGGCCGGCGCCTGGTACTTCCTCATGGGCCCGGGCGCCGGGAGCACGACCGCTCCGAACGACGTGAACGTCAACGTCGAGCTGCCCAGCATCGCACCGGACGCCTCCTGAACCAGCCGTCTGGACCAGCCGTCCGCTCGCCCGGGTGCCGTTCGCGGCTCCCGGGCGTGACGTCTGCCCCGTCGTCCGTCACGATGGACCGCCACGGTCGCCACGCCATCACCCAGGAGGTGCGCCGGTGAGTACCCAGCCGCTCGTGCTCGTCGCCGACGACGAGCCCAGGATCACGAAGCTCGTGTCCATCGCCCTCGGGGAGGAAGGCTTTCGGGTGGTCACCGCGACCGGCGGCGAGGAGGCCCTGTCCAAGGCCGAGGAGGTCCGCCCGGACATCGTCCTGCTCGACATCGTGATGCCCGACCTCGACGGCATCGAGGTCATGCGCCAGTTGCGCGAGCGGCGCCCCGTCCCCGTCATCCTGTTGACCGCCAAGGGCTCGACCGCCGACAAGGCCAAGGGCCTCGATCTCGGTGCGGACGACTACATCGCCAAGCCGTTCCACCCCGACGAGCTGGCCGCCCGGGT
Source organism: Candidatus Limnocylindria bacterium (assembly GCA_046566045.1). Lineage (GTDB taxonomy): Bacteria > Chloroflexota > Limnocylindria > Limnocylindrales > CSP1-4 > SPCO01. Next base: position 6,913 of record JBKHXL010000052.1, on the reverse strand, counting down.
GCGCGCGGTGCTGCGCCGATCGACCGGCGCGGAGCCGGGCTCCGGCGTGCTCGCCTTCGACGACGTCGAGATCGACCTGGAGCGGCGCATGGTCACGCGCGGCGGCGAGCTCGTCCAGTTGTCGCGCACCGAGTGGCTGCTCCTCCAGCACCTCGCCGCCAACGCCGGCAAGGTCGTCCTGCACACCGAGCTGCTGACCAAGGTCTGGGGCCCCGAGTACCGCGACGACCTGCAGTACCTGCGCGTGTGGGTGTCCCGGGTGCGGCGCAAGCTCGGCGCGGAGCCCGGCGAACCCGGTCGGATCAGGACCTTCCAGGGCATCGGGTATCTGCTCGACGTCGAGCCGCCGGCTCCCCGCGAGCAGACCGTCCCCGACACCACCCCGGAGGACCGCTCGGCCCTCATCGGCTGATCGCGCCGGCCCTGCTACGCTGCCGGCCATGCAGGCGTACCAGGCCGATTCGGCCCTCATCATCGTCGACGTCCAAAACGACTTCGCCGATCCGGACGGCGCCCTGTCCGTCGCCGGCGGCCTGGCCGTCATCCCGGTCATCGAGGTCGAGATCGAGCGCGCGCGAGCCGCCGGGGCACTCGTCGTCGCGACCCAGGACTGGCATCCGGAGCGGACGCCCCACTTCGCCACCGACGGCGGGATCTGGCCCGTCCACTGCGTCGCCGACACGTGGGGCGCGGCCCTGCACCCGGACCTGCATCTCCCCGCCGACGCGCCGCGCGTGCGCAAGGGCACGAACGGCGAGGATGGCTACTCGGGCTTCACCACGCGCGACCCGGTCAGCGGCGAGACGCACCCGACCGAGCTGGCGTCCCTCCTCCGCGACGCCGGCGTCCGGCGGCTCGTCGTGGTCGGGCTGGCGACCGACTACTGCGTCAGGGCGACCGCCCTCGACGCCGTCGCCCTCGGCTTCGAGACCACCGTCCTGGTCGACGCGGTCGCCGCGGTCGACCTGACCCCCGGCGACGGGGAGCGGGCGCTCGACGAGCTGCGCGCCGCCGCCGTGGCGATCGCCACGGCGCCAGCGGCCTGATGCCCCTCGCCGGGCGCATCCTGATCCGCCTCGGCCTGCTCGGCCTGGTGGTCGGCTGGGCCCTGGATCGCTGGCTGCGCACGACCGACGGCGAGCGCGTGCCGCCGATCGCCAGCCTGATCGTCATCGACGCGCCGATCGATCGCGTGTGGGCGGAGCTCGCCGACATCGAGGGCCAGCCGCGCTGGATGCACGAGATGAAGGCGGTCCGGCTGCTGACGCCGCCCCCGGTCGGGGTCGGGACGCGCGGCGAGGCCACGGTCCGCGTGTTCGGCATCGCCGTGACCGACCCGGTCGAGATCACCGAGTTCGCGCCGCCGCATCGCTTCGCCATCCGCCACGAGGGCACGTTCACCGGCGAGGGCCTGATCACCCTCGAGGCGGGCGCCGACGGGACGACGACGATCGTGCGCTGGGACGAGACCCTCGTGGCGCCGCTGCTGCCCCACCTCGCGGCACGCATCCAGGGGCCCATCCTGGGCGCCATCTTCCAGGCCGACCTCGAGCGCTTCCGCGCCATCTGCGAGGCCTGACCGGCGGTGCGCCTCCACCTCGTCGACGCGACGTACGAGCTGTTTCGCGCCCACTTCGCCCCGCGGCCGCCGGTCCTCGGACGGGACGACATCCCGCTGTCGGGCGTGTCCGGGCTGTGCGAACAGCTCCTCTACCTGCTGCGCGAGGAGGGCGCCACGCACGTCGGCTGCGCCACGGACCGGGTCATCGAGTCGTTCCGGAACGACCTGTACCCGGGCTACAAGTCGTCCGCCGGCATGCCGCCCGAGTTGCTGGCCCAGTTCCCCATCGCCGAGGCCGCGGTCGAGGCGCTCGGCATCGCCCTGTGGCCGATGGTCGAGTTCGAGGCGGACGATGCGATCGCGGCCGCGGCCGTCCGCTTCGCCGCCGATCCGCGGGTCGAGCGCATCGTGGTCTGCACGCCGGACAAGGACATGGCCCAGCTCGTCGTCGACGACCGGATCGTCCTGTGGGACCGGCGCCGCGACGTGCTCTACGACGATGCCGGCGTGCGCGCCAAGTGGGGCGTCGCCCCGGCTTCCATCCCCGACTGGCTGGCCCTCGTCGGTGACAGCTCCGACGGGTACCCGGGCCTGCCCGGTTGGGGCGCCAAGTCGGCCGCCGCCGTGCTGGCCCGCTACGGGCACCTCGAGCGCGTGCCCGAGCGGGCGTCGGCCTGGGAGGTCCCGGGCGTCGGTGGCGGACGGGCGATCAGCCTCGCGGCGACCCTCCGCGCGCACTGGGACGATGCCCTGCTCTTCCGCGACCTGGCGCGCCTGCGCACCGCGGACGACGGCGTGGCGATCCGCCAGCGCGACCCCGACGAGCTGCGCTGGGACGGCGCGCCGCGGGCGCGATGGGAGGGTTTCTGCGACGAGTGGGGGCTCGCGCGCCTGCGCCAGCGGCCGCATCGCTGGCTGGAGGGATCGTAGGTCGCTGGTCGACCGGGATGCCGGGGGCCGGCCTCGCTAGCGGACGAGCTCGAGGAGCGTCGCGTGATGCGCCGGCGGCGCCGCCACGATGCCGATCGATCTCGCGGGGTGGGCGAGATCGAACCACGCCCCCCCGTCCATCGCCGTCACCGTCGCCCCGGCGCGCTCGGCGACGAGCCCGGCCGCCGCGACGTCCCACGCGGACAGGCCGCCCTGCTGGATGAACGCGTCGAAGCGGCCGTTGCCCACGTAGGCGAGCGCGAGCGCCGCCGAGCCCATGTTGCGCGAGATCCGGATCGCCCTGCGGACGCGGGCGGCGCGGCGGGCGGTCGCTCGGCCGTTGAGCGACATCGAGATGACGAGGTCGGTCGCCCGATCCTTGCCCGAGGTGGCGATGGGTCGGCTGTCGGTCCCGAGCGAGCCCACCTGGATGGCCGGGCCGTCGTCGGTCGCCGCGAGGGTCTCGGCGCGGGTCGGGTCGTGGATGACCCCGACCGCGGGCCGGCCGTCGACGATCAGCCCGATCGACACGCAGAAGAACGGGATCCCGTTGGCGTAGTTGATGGTCCCGTCGAGCGGGTCCACGATCCAGACCCGACCCCGGCCGGACATCGGCGCCTCGCCGGCCACGGCCTGGTGCTCGCCGGTCTCCTCGGCCAGGATCGCGTCGCCCGGGTGGCGCCGCCGGATGGCGTCGAGGATGAGCGCCTCCGACAGGTGATCGGCCTCGGTCACGACGTCCTTGGCCGACTTGTAGTCGACCCGCTCGAGCCGCTCGTAGCGGTCCATCAGGATCTCCCCGGCCCGAGCGGCGAGGGCGATGGCGAAGGCGAGGTCGTCGCCGCGCTCGATCACGGCGTGCGGCAGTCCACGACCAGCGGCCGCACGGTCGAGCCGAGCTCGGTGACCGTCCGCTGGAAGGTCCGCCGCTCCCCGGCCTCGAGCCGCGGGGTGAGCACGAACGCCGCCCGATTGCCGGCCCCGGCCGGGTCGCCGACGCGGCACGTCGTCTGGGCGGCACCGTCGCCCTCGTTCTGCACGGTCAGGGTGACCGTCAGCCCGTCCGCGGTGGCGATGACCTCGTCGACGCTGGCGCTGAACGGCCCCACGCCGGCGACCGCGAGGCGGGCGACGATGGCCAGGGCGACGATCCCCAGGGCGAGGACCACGAAGACCGTGCCGTGGACCTGGGACGACGCGACGTCGCGCAGGCCGAGCGGGTTACATCGCTCGCACAGGCCGACCCCGGCCGCGACCGCCAGCCCGCAGCGAGCGCACGGATGGGTCGGCTCCGCGGGACCGGACAGGGAGGCGCTGGGCGTCACCCGGCGATGGTGCCACGAAACGGCCCCAACGGGCCGGCGGCCGGTCCCGGCCGCGGTCCGCCATGGACCTACCAGCGCGCCACCGCGTCGACCAGGGCGTCCACGTCGTCGGTGCTGCGGGCCAGGACGATCGCCCCGTCGGCGCCGGCCTCGGACCAGCGCTGCCAGGTGACGCGCGGCTCGTGGACCCAGCCGGTGTCCCGGACGGACTCGTCGCCGAGCCAGTCGCCCTGGAACCCGACGTACACGCGCTGGTCCTCGCGTCGTCGGCCGCTGGCCGCGAGGGAATCGAGGTAGCGCGGCAGGTTCGCCTCGAAGTTCGTGTCGAAGGCGGTCCAGCCATCGCCGATGCGACCGGCCAGGCGGGCGCCGGCCGCCGTCTCCCCACCGACGACGATCCGCGGCGCCGGATCCGGGACGGGATAGGCCGCGGCGTCGTCCAGCGGGTAGAAAGGCGAATCGCGGGTGACCGGGCCGCCGGTCCACAGGGCCCGGATGACCGCGATCGCCTCCTCGAGCCGGGCGACCCGTTCGGGCGCCTCGGGGAAGTCGATGCCGTAGGCGGCGTGCTCCTTCGGCGCGCCCCCGATCCCGATGCCGAGCACCAGGCGACCGCCGCTGGCGATGTGCAGGGTCGAGGCCATCCGGGCGACCAGGGCGGGGTGGCGGTTCATCACGTTGAGCACGAACGGTCCGACCGTCGCCCGCGACGTCGCGCCGGCGGCCATGGCCAGGATGGTCCAGCCCTCGACCACCGGGACGGTGGGGTCGCCGCGGCCCATCACGTGGTCCCAGCACCACAACCCGGCGTATCCGGCGGCATCGAGGCGGCGGGCGCTGTCCAGCCACCACCCGGGCTCGGCCCGGATGGCGCGCAGGCAGACCCCGATCGGCAGGGACGGGCCGTCCTCGGGGTCGCCCGTCGTCACCCGGCTACAGCCCCGTCTCGAACAGGCGCACGTCCTCCGCCGTCATGACGTGGCCGTCGCCGCGGGTGGGCTCGAGCGCCGCGCGGGCCCCGAGCGCGTCCAGATCTGCCGGGAAGCGCCCGATCAGGTCCAGGACCACGGCCTGGATGCGCTCCGCGTTGGCGTGGAACACCTCCAGCACGGACATCGCGTCGACGGCCTCGGTGCCCTCGTGGACGCCGGCGTCGTAGTCGGTGATGAGGGCGATGTTGACGACGGCCATCCCGAGCTCGCGGCACAGCCACGCCTCGGGGTACTGGGTCATGTTGATGACCTCCCAGCCGGCGTCGCTGAACCACTTCGACTCGGCCTTGGTCGAGAAGCGCGGGCCCTGGATGACCACGATCGTGCCGCGCTCGTGGACCTCGATGCCGTGGTCGCGGATGGTGTCGATGGCCAGCTGGCGCAGGACCGGATCGTAGACCTCGGCCGACGACAGGTGGGTCACGACGGGGCCGTCGTAGAACGTGTCGACCCGGCCGCTGGTCCGGTCGACGAACTGGTCGCTGACCACGAAGTCGCCGGGCTTGACGTGCACCTGGAGCGACCCGGCGGCGCACGGCGAGATGACGGCCTTCACCCCGAGTGACTTCATGGCCCAGACGTTGGCCCGATAGTCGATGCGGTGCGGCGGGATCGTGTGGCGGCGGCCGTGGCGGGGCAGGAACGCCACTCGCCGGCCGGCGACCTCGGCCAGGAAGACCGAGTCGGACGGCGGACCGTACGGGGTGTCGACCTTGATCTCGCGCACATCATCGAGCAGCGAGTAGAAGCCCGAGCCCCCGAAGACGCCGATCTCCGCCGTGTCCGCCACCGCTGCCTCCGCCCGTCGGGGCTGTCGGGCCGGACGGGATGCCGGCCATGTCGCCGGATTCTAGGGGTCGAGGCTAGGATGGGTGCGTCGTCGGCGACGGGCGCCGGCGCAGCGGAGGATCGTGCCCAGTGACCGACCAGTCCAGCGACCCGACGACGCGGGTCCAGACCGCCGCTCCCGCGACCGCTCCCCCGACCCCGCCGGCGCCGCCACCGGCCGGCTGGGCGGCCCCCGCCACCCGACGCGACGACGGCCGCCGTGGCTCGGCCCTGTTCGGGATCGTGCTGGTCGGGATCGGCCTGTGGTTCTTCGCGTCCGAGACGCTCGGCCTGGACATGCCGGACATCCGCTGGCGCCAGGCCTGGCCGGTCATCCTCATCGTCGTCGGCGCCTGGATCCTCCTCGGGCAGCTGCGCCGCCGGCGGTGAGTGGCGAGACCGCGCCGGGCGACCTCCTGGCGCTCGCGGACTGGCGCCGACGGGTGGCGGCCCTGTACGTCGAGGTCCGCGCGATGGCGGCCACCGACCCGTCCATCGCCCACGCCCACTGGCGGGTCGTGCGCGAGACCCTCTACCGCAGCCATCCACAGTCGCCCGTGCCGAGCGCCGAGCGGGCCGCGTTCCGGGCGGTGCACTTCCCGTACGATCCGGCGCTGCGCGTGGTCGCGAGCGTGGAGCCGGCGCCGGCGCCCGGTGGCGGCGACCTGGCGCTCCCGGGCAGCGGGCCGGACCAGCTCGCGTTCGAGCGCATCGGCACGGTGCGGATCCGCTTCGCGGAGGGCGAGCGCACCCTCTCGCTGTTCTGGATGGCGGGCTACGCCGGCGGCCTGTTCCTGCCCTTCCGCGACGCCACGAACGGCAGCCAGACGTACGCAGCCGGCCGCTATCTCATCGACGCGGCCAAGGGCGCCGACCTCGGCACGGACGACCGTGGACGGCTCATCCTCGACTTCAACTTCGCGTACCAGCCGTCGTGCGCGTTCGATCCGCGCTGGGCCTGTCCACTCGCCCCGCCGGAGAACCGCCTGGACATCGCCGTCCGGGCCGGGGAGCGCCTGTCGTGAGCGGGGCACAGCGGATCCGCCTGGCCATCCCGGATGACGCCGATCAGCTCGGCGCCATCGAGGCCGCCTCCTACGCCGCCACGTACCGCGGCATCCTGCCCGACTCGGTCCTGGCCAGGGCGACGGCCGATGCGCTGATCGAGCGGGTGCGGGCCAGGCTCGATGCCGAGGCGGCCGAGCCGCCCGATGCTCGACATCGCCTCTGGGTACTCGAGGACGAGGCTGGGGCGGTCCGGGGCTACGCCATCACCG
>JBKHXL010000051.1:0-30521 GCA_046566045.1 Candidatus Limnocylindria bacterium | reverse complement strand
TCGCAGGCGCGCGCCGCGGGCCTCGATGCGTCGCTCGGCCCGCAGCGTGATCGAGCCCTCGATGCCGTCGCCGACCACGGCCGGCCGATCCAGCACGATCTGCCCGACGACCGCCCCGGTGGACGGGACGACGAGCTCCTCCGGCCGGACGTCGTGGAGCGGGTGGCTGCCCTCCGGCCCGGCGAGACGCGGGCCGTCGAGGGCGTCGAACGGCGCCGGAGCGCTCCCGGCATGACCGAACATTGCGGCACCTCGCGTGCGGATGGCTGTGCCTTGACATCCTGGGCCACCCGCTGGGATGATGCGCCGACATGCATGCACATCTGTTCAGCACATCTGTGCAGGCGCCCGCGGCCCTGCTGCCCCGCGCCCGACCGTGAGCCACCGCGCCAGCGCGGGCGACCTCGAGCAGTTGATCGCCGCCAGCCGCCTGTACTACGAGCTCGGGGAGACGCAGAACGCGATCGCCGAGCGCCTCGGCGTCACGCGTCCGCAGGTCAGTCGGCTGCTCAAGCGCGCGCGGGCCGAGGGGATCGTCGAGATACGCATCGTGGACCGCACGACGGCCGAGAGCCCCGCTGGCGACGCCCTGCGTCGCAGCTATCAGCTCGACGCCGTCCATCTCGCGCCCACGATGTCCGGACCGGAGGACGTCGCGCGGCGGATGGTCGGTCGACTTGCGGCGCAGGTCCTGCGCTCCGTGGTCCGCGACGGCACGATCGTCGGGATCGGCGACGGGGCCGGCGTGGCGGCGGTCGCCGACGCCCTTGACGAGGCGGCCAGTCCGGTCGCTGCCACGATCGTCCCGCTGACCGGCGGGTACTGGTCGCCCGGCCCGGACCGCGAGCCGTTCCGGCGGATCGCCGACGCCCTGGGCGCCCAGGTCCACGGCCTGATGGCGCCGGGCCTCCTCGACGACGCCACCACCCGGGATGCGCTGGCGGCGCACGCCGGGGTCCAGGCCGTGCTGGACCTGTGGTCGCGCCTCGACGTCGCGCTGTTCGGGATCGGCGGCCGGAGCTGGGGCCCCGCCTCGGTCGGCGAGGCGACCGCGCGCCTGCTCGACGAGCGGGAGGCGGTCGGCGAGGTCCTCATCGCCCCGTTCGACCTCGACGGCGCGTTCGTGTGCGCCGAGCTGCGCCACCGGGTCATCGGCTTCGACGCCCGGATGCTCGGGCGCGTACCCGCGTCGATCGGCGTCGCGGCGGGGGAGAGCAAGGTCCGGCCGATCCTCGGGGCGCTGCGGGCCGGGGTCGTGCGCACGCTGGTCACGGACGTGGCGACCGCCGAGGCGGTCGTCGCGCTCGACGAGGAGACGCTTCGATGAGCCGGGCGCGGCCGGTCGCGACGCCGGTCGTGCTCGGCCTGGACCTGGGCACGACCGAGGTCAAGGCGGGCTACGTCACCCTCGACGGGCGCCTCGTCGCGCTCGCCCGGGCCGGCCACGACCTCGACGTGGACGGCGGCCACGGCCGGGCGGAACAGGATCCGGGCGCGTGGTGGTCGGCCGTCGTGGGGGCCGTCCGAGGCCTGCATCCGGCCGAGCCCGTGGACGTCGTCGCCATCGGGGTGGACGGCCACGGTCCGACGCTCGCCCCGGTGGACGAGCGCGGCGAGGCGACGCGGGCCGCGATCACGTTCCTCGACACGCGGGCCGCCGCCGAGGAGGCCGAGCTGGCCGCCGCGACCGGGGTGCGCGGCTGGGCGCTCGGTCCGCTGCCGGCCGCGCTCTGGCTGGAGCGCCACGAGCCGGCCGCCGCCACGGCGACCCGCTGGTACCTGACGACCTGGGAGTGGCTCGCCTTCCGGCTCACCGGCGAGGCGCTCGCGCCGCGCGTCCCGGTCGAGCTGGAGCCCGATCTCGGGGTCGTCGGACGGGCGACCGGCCTGCGCATCGAGCGGCGTCCCCCCGACGTGCCGATGGGCTCGCTCGTCGGACGGTTGAGCGACGCCTCGGCGGCCGCGCTCGGGCTGCGCGCCGGGATCCCCGTCAGCGGCGGCACGAACGATGCGTTCGCGAGCTACCTCGGGGCCGGCCTGCTCGAGCCCGGCGACGCGTACGACCCGGGCGGCTCGGCGGGCGGCTTCGGCGTCTACTGGCACGAGCCCGTGGCGGTCCCGGGCGCATTCGTGACCCCGGCCCCGCTCGCGGGCCGCTTCAGCGTCGGTGCGGCCATGGCCGCCACGGGCCGCTCCCTCGACTGGTTCCGCGACGGGATCATCGGGGGCGGCACGCCCGGGGCGGTCGGCACGGAGCGCCTGCTCGAGGAGGCGGCCGCCACGCCGCCGGGAGCGGACGGGCTCGTGTTCCTGCCGTACCTCGCCGGGGAGCGCTCGCCCCTGTGGGACCCGGAGGCTCGTGGCGTCATCGCCGGCCTGACCCTCGCCCACGGCCGCGGGCACCTGACCCGGGCCATCCTCGAGGCCAGCGCCCTGGCCATCCGCCACGTGGCCGCGCCGATGCTCGAGGCGGGCGTGCGGGTCACCTCGATGCGGGTGTGCGGCGGCCCGGCCCGCAGCCACCTGTGGAACCAGATCAAGGCCGACGTCACGGGGTTCCGGGTGCTCGTCCCGGACGTCCTGGAGACGGCGGTGCTGGGCTCGGCCATCCTGGGCGCCGTCGGGGTCGGCGCCGCGCCCGACATCGAGTCGGCCATCCGGGCGATGACCGGGATCGAGCGCGAGATCGAGCCGCGCCGACGCGTCGCCCCGACCTACGACCGGCTGTTCGAGGCGTACGTGGCGCTCTACCCGGCGGTCCGGCCGGTCGTCCGCGGCCTCGCCGGCGGCGACGGGAGTCCGGCGGCATGACCAGCGGCGCGATCGCCCTCGACGACGTGCGGCTGTCGTTCCCGCGCCGGGACGGCGGACGCCTGGAGGTGCTGGGCGGCATCGACCTGACCGTGCCCGGCGGCGGCATCGTGGCCCTCATCGGGCCGAACGGCTGCGGCAAGTCCACGCTCCTGCGGGTCATCGCGGGCCTGCTTCGCCCGGACCGGGGTGGTGCCGCGCTCGAGGGCGAGCCGATCGTCGGGCCGGATGCGCGCATCGGCCTGGTGTTCCAGGAGCCGCGCCTGCTGCCGTGGCGCTCGGCCGCGGCCAACATCACCTACCCGCTGGAGCTGGCGGGCTGGCCGGCCGAACGCCGTGCCGGGCGCCTGCGCGAGCTGGCCGATCTCGTCGCGCTCGATCCGGGGGTCGTGGCCAGCCGTCCGGCCGAGCTGTCGGGCGGGACCCGCCAGCGCGTGGCCCTGGCCCGCGCCCTCGCGCTCGAGCCCGAGGTGCTGCTCCTCGACGAGCCGTTCAGCGCCCTCGACGCGCTGACCCGCGAGCGGTTCGACCTGGAGCTGCTCCGCCTGTGGGAGCGGGCGCGGACGACGATCGTGCTGGTCACCCACAGCATCGCCGAGGCGATCCTCGTGGCCGATCGGGTGGTGGTCATGACCGCCCGGCCCGGTCGCGTGGCCGCCGACCTCGTCGTGGACCTGCCCCGTCCGCGGTCGATCGCCGACCTCGATGCCGCCGTCGTGACCGAGACCGCACGCGAGATCCGCCGCCACCTCGGCGAGCCCGGCGACGTCGGCGAGCCCGGCATGGTGGGCGAGCACGGGGAGGCCGTCGCGTGAGCCGCTCGAGCGCGCTGTCGATCGGCGCCGCCCTGGTCGGGTTCGTGGCCCTCTGGTCGCTGGTGGTCGTGGTCAGCGGCTTCCCGCCGTTCATCCTGCCGCCGCCGTGGTCGGTCGCCGACCGGTTCGTGTCCGCCATCGGCGACGGGACGATCGCCCCGCACCTGTGGACGACCCTGAGCGAGGTCGCCCTCGGCTTCACGGTCGGGGCGGGCAGCGCCCTCGTCGTCGGCTACGCGCTGGCCCGCAGCGCGCTCGTCGAGCGCCTGCTCTCGCCCTACCTCGTCGCGCTGCAGGCGACGCCGATCCTCGCGCTGGCCCCGCTCATCGCCCTGTGGTTCGGGCCCGGCCTGCTGGGCAAGGTCATCATCTGCGCGCTCATCGTGTTCTTCCCGGTGGCCATCGCCACGATGGTCGGGATCCGCTCGGTGGACGCCCGGCTGCTCGAGCTCGGCCGCTCGCTGCGGGCGACGCGTCGCCAGGTCCTGCTGACCCTGGAGGTCCCGGCCGCCCTGCCGTCGATCTTCGGCGGGATGCGCGTCGGCGTCACGCTGGCCGTGGTCGGCGCGATCGTCGGGGAGTGGGCCGGTGCCGAGCGCGGGCTCGGGGTGCTGGTCAACCTGGCCCGCGGCTCCCTGTTCGACATCCCGCTCATGTTCGCGACGCTCCTCACCATCGCCCTGGTCGGGATCGTCCTCTACCTCGTCGTCGTCGTCATCGAACGGCGCCTCGTCGGCGCCCGCTGATCACCCACATGCCAACCGCAGGAGGTCCCACGCCCGTGTCCCAGCGTCGTTCCCTTGTCATCCTCGGCCTGCTGGCCGCCCTCGTCGTGGGGGCCTGCCGCGGCGCGGACGGGCCCGCCTCGCCCGGACAGCCGACAGCCGCCCCGACCCAGGCGCCATCGGTCGCCCCGACGTCGGACCCGAGCCTCCCGCCGACCGCCCTGACCGTCGGGCTGGGCTACATCCCGAGCGTGCAGTTCGCCCAGTTCTACCTGGCCGATCAGGCGGGCTACTACCGCGAGGCCGGCCTGGAGGTGACCTTCCAGAACAAGATCGACCCCGACCTCATCACCCTCGTCGGACAGGGAGCCATCGACATCGGTATCGCCGACGGGACGAGCATGATCCCGGCGGTCAGCCAGGGCATCCCGGTGCGCTACGTGGCGACCGTCTACGGCCGGTTCCCGTCGATCGTCTTCGGCAAGGCGTCCAGCGGGGTCGACGAGCCCGCCGACCTGGAGGGCAAGCGGCTGGGCATCCCGGGGCGCTACGGTTCGTCGTGGATCATGCTCCAGGCCCTGCTCGCCTCGGCCGGGCTGACCCCGGAGGACCTCGAGATCGTGGAGTACCCCGACTTCGGCCAGGGGGCGGCCGTCGCCCAGGGCGCCGTGGACGTCGCCACGGGCTTCGCCAACAACGAGCCGGTCCAGCTCGCCCTGAGCGGCGAGCCGGTCACGATCCTGCGCGTGGACGACATCACGCCGCTGCCCGGCCCCGGCCTGGTCACCGGCGTCGCGACGCTCGAGACCAAGCGCGAGGCCCTCGCCGCATTCGTGGCGGCGACGCTGCGAGCGATGGACGACATCACGGCCGACCCGGAGCTCGGCCTGGATGCGGCGATCGCCGCCGTCCCGGAGCTCGCCTCGGCGCGCGAGACGCAGGCGGCCATCCTGGCCGCCACCATCGAGTCGTGGCGCGGGCCGCGCCAGGACGCGCACGGCCTTGGGGCGCTCGATGCCGATGCCTGGCACCAGTCGATCGAGTACCTCGAGTCGCTCGGCCTGGTGCCGAACGTCATCGTGGCGGAGGACGTGATCTCCTTCGACCTGCTCCAGATGGGCGGCTAGGCTCCGTGCCGTCGACCCGGCCGTGATGGGCGGCATCCACCCGACCGGCACGCGCCGGTCGTGGTGGCTGCGCGAGGCGCTGGCGGCCGAGGCCGTGGCGACGCCCTGGGTGGCCGGGCCGGCGGCGGCGCCCCCGCTGCGGGGCACGATCACGGCCGACGTCGTCATCGTCGGCGGTGGGTACACCGGGATGTGGGCCGCCTCGCGGCTGACCGAGCTCGAGCCCGGGGCGCGCGTCGTGCTGCTCGAGGCGGACATCTGCGGCGGCGGCCCGTCCGGGCGGAACGGCGGCTTCGTCACGAACTGGTGGGACGAGCTGCCGACGCTCATCGATCGCTACGGCGAGGCCGGGGCGCTGGCCGCGGCCCGGGCGAGCGAGGACGCCGTCGCCGACATCGGGGCGTGGTGCGAGCGGCACGGCGTCGACGCGTGGTTCACCCGGGCCGGGTCGCTGCAGGTCAGCGCCGCGCCGGCCCAGGACGGCGCCTGGGACGAGGCCGTGGCCGCCTGTCGCGCGCACGGGGTGGGGGACCGCTACGTGCCGATGTCGGCCCCCGACGTCCGCAGCCGGGTCCGCTCGCCGGTCTTCCGCGACGGGGTGCTCATGCCGGGTGCGGCCACGCTCCAGCCCGCGACCCTGGCGCGCGGCCTGCGGCGGGTCCTGCTGGAACGCGGCGTGACCATCCGCGAGGGCACGCGCGTCGTGGCCATCGACGGCCAGGCGCCCGGCGGCCGACCCGGCCCGCGGCGAAGCGGCGTGGGACCCGTCCGCGTCCGCACCGTCACGGCCGACGGCGGGGCGGCCGGGCAGGTCATCGCCGGGTCGGCCGTGGTGACGCTCAATGCCTGGGCGGCGGCCTGGCCGTGGTACGGCCGGCGGCTGGTGACCTGGTCGTCGTACATGGTCCTGACCGAGCCTATCCCGGAGCGTCTCGCCGACATCGGCTGGACGGGCGGCGAGGGCCTGACCGATGCCCGCTTCACGCTGCACTACCTGCGCACCACGCCCGACGGCCGGATCGCCATCGGCGGCGGCGGGGGCCGGGCCGGCTTCGGCGGCCGCATCGACGGGGTGTTCACCGACGACTACCGCTCCGCCGCCCGGGCCGCCGCGGGACTGCGTCGGCTGTTCCCGTCGCTGCGCGACGTGAAGATCTGGGACGCGTGGGGTGGTCCGATCGACATCAGTGCCGACCACCTGCCCTGGACGTGGTCGGTGCCGGGACGGCCGATCCATGCCGCGCACGGCTACAGCGGCAACGGGGTCGGGCCGTCGCTCGTGCTCGGGCGGGTGCTCGCCGCGCAGGCCGTGGAGGCCGCCGGGGATGCGGCGCTGGCCCTGCCGTTCGCCGGCGGCCGTCAGCCACGCCCCTTCCCGCCGGAGCCGGCGCGGTCGATCGGGGCGCGGCTCATCCGTGAGGCCGCGTCGAGGCGCGAGAGCCGCGAGGAGCGCGGCCGGCCGGTGGGGCCGCTCACCCGCGAGCTGTCGCGCATGGCGCGTCGCCTCGGCTACCACCTGGGACCGGACTGAGGCGGGATTCGGCCGAATCGGGTAGACTATGGGGCCCCACCGGCCCGCATATCGTGCGTCGCGTCCAGCCCAGGAGGCCCCATTGAACAGCCGACCGCCGTTGAAGCCCGCCGTGGCCAATGAGCCGTTCAAGCACGTGATCGACGAGTACAAGCACCAGGCGCAGACCATCACGTGCACCTGCGGCTGGCATGGCAGCTCGGCGTCGGCGGACCGCGGTGGCTCCGAGTGGACGGCCCACCTGATCGAGGTTCGCGGCAAGAAGCGCTAGGCGCCCGACCGCGCGACCGTTCCCACGACCCGGCCCACCACGGGACCGGGTCGTCGCATGTCCGGGGCGTGCCGGTGTCCGGGGCGTGCCGGTGTCCTGCTAGCCTAGGCCCGTGGACCTGCCCAGCCAGCCGCCGTTCGCCATCAGGGCTCGACTGCTGACGCCGCTCGCGGCGGGCGGCACGCGCCACGAGGCGGATGCGCTCATCGAGGTCGACGCCGGTGGGCGGATCGGCGCGGTCACGCCGTCGTCGGACGCCGCGGGGGTGGCCCTGGCGGCGGCCACGGATCTGCGACCGCTGGTGGTCATGCCCGGGATGATCGACCTGCACGCGCACCTGCCCCAGCTCCCCAACGCCGGGGTGGGGGCCGGCCTGGACCTGCTGACCTGGCTGGAGCGCTACATCTTCCCGCTCGAGCGGAGCTTCGACGAGGCCGAGGCGGACCGGGTGGCGCCGCTGGCCTGGCGGGCGTTCGCGGCCGCGGGCACGACCACGGCCCTCGTCTACGGGGCGGTCTACGAGGCGAGCCTCGACGCCACGTTCCGGGCTGCCGAGGCGCACGGGATCCGGGCCATCGTGGGCAAGGTGATGATGGATCGGATCACCTACGACTCGACCATCGATCCAGCGGCGATCCTCGACCGGTCACTGGCCGAGACCGCCCGACTGATCGAGCGCTGGCACGGCGCCGCGGACGGCCGCCTGCGCTACGCCGTGACGCCGCGCTTCGCCGTCTCGTGCACGGCCGACATGCTGCGCGAATCCGCGTCGCTGGCCGCCGCCACCGGGACGTACTGGCAGACGCACCTGTCGGAGGATCGCCACGAGATCGCCGAGGTGGCCTCGATGTTCCCCGAGGCGCTCGACTACGTGGACGTGTACGACCGGGCGGGTGGCCTGACCGACCGCGCGGTGCTGGCCCATGCCGTGCACCTGTCCGACCGGGAGCTGGACCGCCTGGTGGCGAGCGGCGCCAGGGTGGCGCACTGCCCGGCGTCGAACCTGTTCCTCGCGTCGGGGGTCATGCCGCTCGGGCGGTACCTGGAGGCGGGCCTGCCCGTCGGCCTGGGCTCGGACGTCGCCGGGGGTCCGGACCTGTCGATGTTCGTCGCGATGCGGGTCGGGTTCTACGCGCAGCACGCGCTGCGGGTCGCCGGCCAGGGGGTGGGAGACGTGCTCAGGCCGCTGGACTGGCTGGCGACGGCCACGCTCGGGGGGGCGCGGGCGCTCGGGCTGGACGACGCGATCGGGTCGGTCGAGGTCGGCAAGGAGGCGGATCTCATCGCGGTGGATCCGCGGTTCGCGGCCCCGCTCGAGGGCCAGCCACCCGACGACGACGCGGCCGATCTCGCCTCTCGGCTGATGTTCCGCTCCCATCCCGACATGGTCCGGGCCGCCTGGGTCCGCGGCCGCTCCCTCGCGGGCCCCGCGCTCCGCGGCTGACGGGCCGGCCACGGATGCGCGATAGCGTCGACCTCCTGATCAGCGGTGGCACGATCGTTGACGGCACGGGCGCGCCCGGCCGTCCGGGCACGGTGATCGTCGAGGGCGACCGGCTGCGCCTGCTCGAGCCGGATTCGCCGGCCCCGGACCACGTCGGCCGGCGGATCGATGCGACCGGGCTGGTCGTCGCACCCGGGTTCATCGACCTGCACAGCCACGGCGGCCTGACCATCCTGGCCGAGCCGCGCCACGAGCCCAAGGTCCGCCAGGGCGTCACGACCGAGATCGTCGGGGTCGACGGCAACAGCTTCGCGCCGTTCGGCCGGCGGGAGGACCTGCTCGCCTTCGTGGCCTTCGATTCCGGCCTCGACGGCCGGCCGGACATCGACTACGACTGGCGCTCGGTGGCCGACTACCTGGCCCGGTTCGACGATGCGGTGAGCGTCAACATCGGGACGCTCGTCGGCAACTCACAGCTGCGCATCGATGTCCTCGGCTGGGACGACGTGGCCGCCGACGACCGAGCCATCGACCGGATGCGCGGCCTCCTGCGCGACGCGATGGGCGACGGCGCCGTGGGGGTCAGCTCCGGCCTCGACTATCCGCCGGGGTCGTACGCCACGACGGAGGAGCTCGCCGCGCTGACGCGGACCGCCGGCGAGGCGGGCGGCATCTACCACAGCCACGTCCGGTATCAGCTCGGCGACCGGTTCCTCGACCCGTTCCGCGAGGCGATCGAGATCGGGCGCCGGGCCGAGGCGCCGGCGCACATCACGCACTTCTATCACCGTCGGACCTATCCCGGCTCGCCTGAGTCGATGCTCGCCCTGGTGGACGAGGCGCGCGCCGAGGGCCTCGACATCACCTTCGACACCTACCCGGCGGAGTGGGCGAGCACGCGCCTGCTCATCCAGCTGCCCGGCTGGATCCAGGCCGGCGGGCCGGGCCCGTTGAGGGCTCGCCTCGCCGACCGGTCCGCGCGCGACCGGCTCCGCGCGGAGATCGGCGCCCGCCCGCCGAGCGCGGTCGACTGGTCCGACATCCGGCTCGGGGCGTTCCGGCGGCCCGACCTGCTCCGTTTCGAGAGCCGGACCATGTCCGAGGTCATGGCCGAGACGGGCCAGGACGCCGTGGACGTCATGTGCGATCTCCTGCTGGCCGAGGACCTGGGCGTCAACCAGGTCACGAGCGGCCCGTGGTCCGAGTCGCTTCGGCCGTTCATCGCCCACCCGGTGGGGATGATCGGCACGGATTCGACCTTCATCGGGGCGAAGCCGAGTCCGCGGACGTACGGGTCGTATCCACGGATCCTGGGGCAGTTCGTGCGGGACGAACGGTTGCTCACGCTCGAGGCGGCGATCCACAAGATGACGGGAGCCGTCGCGACGCGACTGGGCCTGCGATGGCGCGGCATGCTGCGAGACGGGGCGTTCGCCGATGTCGTCGTGTTCGATCCGGCGACGGTCCGCTCCAACGCCACATACGACGAGCCCCGCCGGTTCCCGACCGGGATCGAGCACGTGATCGTCAACGGGGAGGCCGTGGTCCTCCGTGGCGTCCACACGGGAGCGACACCCGGCCGGGGGATCCGCCTGGGGCGCGATTGACGCACCGGTGATGTCCTTCTTTTCGCGCGCTGCGAGCCCCCCTGCATGGTTTGATGCACCTCCGCTGCATCGCATCCGGCCGGGATCGGTGGGCCCAGCTTCTCCACCGTGCAGTACCCCGCCCCCGCGCAGTTCCCAGCCCTCGCTGCTGTCGCCCCGCCCCCACTGATGCCGCCCGCCCTCGCTGCTGTCGCCCGCCCCACTGCTGCCGCCCCGCCCGCGCGATGCCGCCCCGCCCCCGCTGATGCAGTGGAGGGACATCACTTCGGCAAGTGAGCGCTCCTCGCGCGCCAAGGACATCGCGCCGTACGGGGTGCAGGCCCGGCCGCCCGCCGGCCCACTTGCCGGCCGCCCCCGCCCGCCGGCCCACTTGCCGGCCGCCCCCGCCGGCCGCCCGTCCGCCCGCCACCCCCCGCCGGCCGCCCCCGCCGGCGGCCCGCCGGCCCCGCCGGCCCCCGCCGGCCGCCGGCCGGCCCTCAGCCGAGCGGGCTGATGCAGTGGAGGGACATCACTCCGGCGGAAGAGCGCTGTCGCGAGCGGAAGGACATCACCGCGAGCGGAGGAGCATCACCGCGAGCGCAAGGGCATCACAGGGCCCGGAAGGACATCACCGCGCCCGAGGACGCCGCCAGCATGGTGCGGAGTGGTATCGTCCCGACGCATGACGACCCGCACCGAGCCCGCGGACGCGCTCGTCATCGCGCCGGCCACGACGATCCCCGGACGAGCCCGCCCGGCAGCCCCGCGTCGCCGAGAGGGGCCGGCCAAGTTGACGGGCACGGCCCTCTACACGGACGACATCGTGGTCCCCGGGGCGTGGTACGGCGCGACGATCCGCAGCACGGACGCCCACGCCACGTTCGACGCCCTCGAGCTCGACCCGGCCTTCGACTGGTCCTCGGTGGTGGTCGTGACAGCCGCCGACATCCCGGGCGACAACGTCGTCCAGTCGATCAAGGCGGACCAGCCGATCCTCGTGCCGCTCGGCGGCGAGATCCGCCATCACGCGGAGCCACTCGCCCTCATCGCCGCCGCCGACAAGGCCACCCTGCGCGAGGCCCGCCGTCGGGCCATCCCGCGCACGACGCCCCTGCCGCCGGTCTTCGACCCTGAGGCCTCGACGCACACCTTCGCCAGCTACACCATCGAGCAGGGCTCGCTCGACGACGGGTTCGCGCAGGCCGATCTGATCCTCGAGGGTGAGTACCGGGTCGGCCACCAGGAGCAGCTGTACATCGAGAACAACGCGATGATCGCCGTGCCGACCGACGACGGCGGCGTCACGGTCACGGGCTCGCTCCAGTGCCCCTACTACCTGCACGGCGCCCTGAAGCGCGGCCTCGGCCTGGCCGACGACCGGGCGGCCCGCGTGGTCCAGGCCGAGACCGGCGGCGGGTTCGGCGGCAAGGAGGAGTTCCCCAACGTCATCGGGCTCCATGCGGCGCTGCTCGCGCGCAAGGCCCAGCGGCCGGTGCGCATGATCTACGACCGCCACGAGGACATCGCGGCTACGACCAAGCGCCACCCGGCCATCGTCCGCCACCGGACCGGCGTGCGCCGTGACGGGACGCTCGTCGCCCAGGACATCGAGGTCATCATGGATGGTGGCGCGTACTGCACGCTGACGCCGGTCGTGCTCAGCCGCGGTGCGCTTCATGCCGGCGGCCCGTACCGCTGCCCGGCCGTCCGCATCCGGGCGCGGGCCACCCGCACCAACACCCCGCCGAACGGCGCGTTCCGCGGCTTCGGGGCCCCGCAGACGGAGTTCGCCGCCGAGACCCACCTCAATCGCATCGCGGAGACGCTCGGCGTCTCGCCGCTCGACATCCGCCGCCGCAACGTGTACCACCCGGGCGACGTGACGCCCACCGGCCAGGTCCTGCGCGACAGCGTCGCCGGGGAGGAGGTCCTCGAGCGCGCGGCCGAGGCCGCGGAGTTCGAGCGCCTGCGAGCCCGCACCGCGGACGCGCGCCGCCGGCGCGAAGGCTCGGGCGCGATCCCGGGCAGCCCGCTGCGCACGGGGTCCGAGCGCGTCGCGAGCGGCATCGGGCTGGCCCTCGCCTGGCACGGTGCCGGCTTCACGGGGAGTGGCGAGATCAAGCTCGCCAGCGTCGCCTCGCTCGAACTCACCAGCGAGGGCGCCATCGTCGTGCTGACCGCCAGCACGGAGATGGGCCAGGGCACCAAGACCATCTTCCCGCAACTGGTCGGCGAGGCACTCGGCGTCGACCAGGCGGCCGTGGAGGTCGCGCCGCAGGACACCTGGCTCGTGCCGGACAGCGGCCCGACCGTGGCGTCGCGCACCGCGATGGTGGTCGGCGGCCTGCTCATCAAGGCGGCCCGGCGCCTGCGCGAGCAGGTCGAGGCCGAGACCGGCGGGACCTTCGCCGACACGTATCGGGCCTACGCCCGCGCGCACGGCGCCGTGCGCGTGGACCAGCGCTTCGAGCCCTACCCCGACAGCGTCACCTTCGACGACGACCTGTACCGCGGCGATGCCTACCCGGCGTTCGGCTGGGCGGCCTGCGTGGCCCACGTCGAGGTCGATCTCGACACCGGTGAGGTCCACGTTCGGGACGTCGTCGCCGCCGACGATGTCGGCCGGGTCATCCACCCGGTCCTCGCCGAAGGCCAGGTCGAGGGCGGCACGCTGCAGGCCGTCGGCTACGCCACGATCGAGGAGATCAAGCTGCGCGACGGCCGCTACCTGAACGATCGGCTGGCCACCTACATCATCCCGACCTCGCTCGACGCCCCGCGCATCGAGACCATCCTGGTCGAGGCGCCGTTCGGGGCCGCGCCGCACGGGGCCAAGGGCGTCGGGGAGCTGCCCATGGACGTCGGGGCGCCGGCCGTGGTCGCGGCCATCGCCGACGCGGTCGGCGTGTGGATCGGCGACCTGCCCGCGTCCCCGGAGCGGATCCTCGGGGCGCTCACCGGCGATCCGCTCGTGGCCGGGCCGCGACCGGCCGAGTCGATGCCGTCCACGGAGACCCCGGCATGAGGATCGTGGGGCGATGACGACCTACGGGCTGCGCGTCAACGGCGCCGCCGTCGAGGTGGACGTGCCGGGCATGCGGCGCCTGCTCGACGTCCTGCGCGAGGACCTCGGCCTGACGGGGACCAAGGAGGGCTGCGGGGAAGGGGAGTGCGGCGCGTGCACCGTGCTGCTCGACGGCGAGCCGGTCGACTCCTGCCTCGTCCCGGTCTGCCAGGTGGCCGGCACGGACATCCGCACGGTCGAGGGCCTGGCCGCACCGGTCGCGCCGGCCGATTCGGGTGCCGGGGAGACCGCCGCCCTCGACCCGCTCCAGGCCGCCTTCCTCGTGACGGGCGGCGCCCAGTGCGGCATCTGCACGCCGGGCATGCTCATGGCGGCCCGCGCCTACCTCGATGCCGGCGGCGGTCCCGACCACGACGCGATCCGCGAGGCGATCGCCGGCAACCTGTGCCGCTGTACCGGCTACACCAAGATCATCGAGGCGATCGCGCTCGTGGCGGCCGCTTCCCCGGGCGATGGGCCCGGACCGATGGAGGCCCCTCGTTGAGCCAGACCGAAGACCGCATCCCCGTCCCGTCGAACGGCCACCGACCGGTGTCGAAGCGCCCGCCGCCCGCGCCCGCGCCGGCAGGGGTGGAGGCCGGCGTCGACGACGAGCGGGCCGAGCCGCGCATCATCGTCACGCCCGGCCAGGCCACGGCCGTCGGCTTCGGGATCATCGCTGCGCTCGTCCTGGTCCTGCTGGGCAGGCGCCGCGGGCGTCGGGGCTGACGCCGGCCGATGTCGATCGAACCGCCGGTCACCAGCCCACGCCAGCTCGACGAGGCGTACGCCCTGCTGGCCGGTGGCGGCGCGGCGCCGCTCGCCGGCGGCACGGACCTGATGGTCGCCCTGACCGGGGAGCTGGGCGACCCGCCCGCGGCGGTCGTCGACCTGTGGGGGATCGATGCCCTGCGCGGCATCGCCATCGAGCGCGAGCGCCTCGTCCTGGGCGCCCTGACGACCTACGCCGACATCCGCCGGTCGGCGGCCTGCCGCGAGCACCTGCCCGCCCTCGTGGACGCGGCGGCGACCATCGGGGCCGCCCAGATCCAGGGGCGCGGCACCATCGGGGGCAACGCCGCGAACGCATCGCCCGCCGGGGACACGCTGCCGCTCCTGCTGGCCTGCGACGCGACCCTCGTCCTGGGCTCCGTCCGCGGGGAGCGCGAGGTCGCGGCCGCGGACTTCTGGACCGGCTACCGGCAGACGGCGCTGGCCCCCGACGAGCTGATCGTGCGCATCGCCGTCCCGCTGCGGACCGGCCGCGAGGTCCGCTTCCGCAAGGTCGGCACGCGGCGGGCCCAGTCGATCAGCAAGGTCGTCATGGCCGTGGCCTGGCGGACCGGTGCGGGCGGCGGGGCCTGGCGCGACGTGCGGGTCGCCCTCGGGTCCGTGGCGGCCACCCCGGTCCGGGCCGCGCTGGCCGAGGCCGCCCTGGAGGGCCTGGCGCCGACCCCCGAAGTCGCCGACCGCGCCGCCGAGACGCTGGCGGCCGAGCTCGCGCCCATCGACGACGTGCGCTCGACCGCGGCCTACCGGCGCCTGGTCGCGGCGCGGATCCTCCATCGCATCGTGCGCGAGGCCGGGGGCTGGTGATGGACCGGGCCGAGCTGGCGCGCCTGTTCGAGGGCGCGCCGCGCTTCCTCGATCGGCTCGAGGCGGCCGGCCCGTACGCAACCGACGGCGAGCTGTTCGACGCGGCCCGCACGATCGCCCACGCGATGCCCGAGCCCGACCAGCTCGAGCTCATCGACGCCCATCCGCGCCTGGGGGCGCCGCCCGCCAGCGTGTCCGCCCTGAGCTACGTCGAGCAGGGCTATGACCGGGAGCCGGGCGGGCCACCCGACGCCGCCTCCGCCCCGCTCGACGCCGCCTCCGCCCCGCTCGACGCCGCCTCGGCCCCGCTCGACGTGGCTGCCGAGCTCGAGCGGCTCAACGACGCGTACGAGGCCCGCTTCGGGTTCCGCTACTGCGTGTTCGTCGCCGGGCGACCGCGCGAGGCGCTGCTCCCCGGCATGGCGGCCGCGCTCGGGGATGGCGTGACGCGCGATGATGAGCTGCATCGGGCGCTCGACGCGGTGGTGGACATCGCCATCGACCGGCACGCCAGGGTCAGCGCGGAGACCGGCGCATGATGGAACTCGGACCCAACCGCTATGGCAAGGCCGCCATCCGGCTCGTGCGGGTCGGCCGCGACGAGACCCCGCACCGGCTGCGCGACCTGACCGTGGCCGTCGCGCTGGAGGGCGACTTCGCTGCGGCCCACATCGACGGCGACAACGCCAACGTGATCGCCACGGACACGATGAAGAACACGGTCTACGCGCTCGCCGCCGAGTACCTGACCGGCTCCATCGAGTCGTATGCCACGGTCCTCGCCCGGCACTTCCTCGATCGGCCGCAGGTCGAGCGGGCCAGCGTCAACGTGCGCGAGCACGCCTGGCACGCCATCGACGTCGCCGGCACGCCCGCGCCCGACGCGTTCGTGCGCAGCGGCGAGGGGACGCGGGTCGCGACCGTGGCCGCGACCCGGGACGGCGTGAGCGTCGAGGCCGGGGTCGAGGACCTCATCGTGATGAAGACGACGCGCTCGGCCTTCGCCGGCTTCCCGCGCGACCGGTTCACCACGCTGCCCGACACCGACGACCGGCTGATGGCCACCAGGGTGACCGCCATCTGGCGCTACGGCCCCGACGAGCTCGACTTCGACGCGGCCTGGTCCGACGTCCGGACCACCCTGCTCGAGCGCTTCGCCGACCACGACAGCCCGAGCGTCCAGACCAGCATCTGGATCATGGCCCAGGCCATGCTCGAGCGGCACGACGAGATCGACGAGGTCCGCATGGTCCTGCCCAACCTCCACCACTGGACCGTGGACCTCGCCCCGTTCGGCATCCCGAACGACAGGCTCGTCTACGTCGCCACGACCGAGCCGCACGGGCTGATCGAGGCGACGGTGCGCCGCAGCGTAGGATGATGCGGCCATGACGATCGAGGTCCACGGGCCGCAGGTCGAGGGCGCCGAGCGCGTCCTGACCCGCGACGCGCTGCGCTTCATCGCCGAACTCCAGGGTCGCTTCGGGCCGGTCCGCCTGGACCTCCTTCGCCGTCGCGTCGAGCGCCAGGCGGAGATCGACGCCGGGGTCACCCTCGACTTCCTGCCCGGCACGGCGGCCGTGCGCGAGGGCGACTGGACGGTCGCGCCCGCGCCGGCGGACCTCGACGACCGGCGGGTCGAGATCACCGGGCCGGCCGAGGCCAAGATGATGATCAATGCCCTGAACTCCGGGGCGCGCGTGTTCATGGCCGACCTGGAGGACGCGCTGTCACCGACGTGGGCCAACGTGGTCGGCGGCCAGGCCGCCCTGATGGACGCGGTGCGTGGCACGCTCGCGTTCGAGTCGCCGGAGGGCAAGGCCTACCGGGTCGGGGAGCGGCCGGCGACGCTCGTCGCCCGGCCGCGCGGCTGGCACCTGGTCGAGTCGCACGTGCTGATCGACGGCACCCCGGTCAGCGCCTCGCTGTTCGACGCCGGCCTGTACCTGTTCCACAACGCCGCCGAACGGATCGCCCGCGGAAGCGCCCCGTATCTCTACCTGGCCAAGCTCCAGTCGCACCACGAGGCGCGGCTGTGGAACGACATCTTCGTGTTCGCGGCGGAGCGCCTCGGGTTCCCGCGCGGCGCCATCCGGGCGACGGTCCTGGTCGAGACGATCCACGCCGCGTTCGAGATGGACGAGATCCTGTACGAGCTGCGCGAGCACGCCGCCGGCCTCAACGCGGGCCGCTGGGACTACCTGTTCAGCGCCATCAAGACGTTCCGCTCGCGGCCGGGCTTCGCGTCGCCGGACCGGTCGCAGCTGACGATGACCGTGTCGTTCATGCGGGCCTACACCGAGCTGCTCGTGCGCACCTGCCATCGGCGCGGGGCCCACGCGATCGGCGGGATGGCCGCGTTCATCCCGAACCGGCGCGACCCGGAGGTCACCGAGCGCGCCCTGGCCAGGGTCCGTGCGGACAAGGAGCGCGAGTCGCGCGACGGCTTCGACGGGACGTGGGTCGCCCATCCCGATCTCGTCCCCGTGGCGATGGAGGTCTTCGACGAGGTCCTCGGCCACGCGCCGCACCAGAAGCACCGGCTGCGCGAGGACGTGACGGTCGACGCCGCGCAGCTGACCGACTTCACGGTCGCGGACGGGGCCGTCACCGAGGCCGGCATCCGGGCCGACGTGCGCGTCGCGCTGGCCTACCTGGACGCCTGGCTGCGCGGGACCGGCGCGGCCGCCATCGACGACCTGATGGAGGATGCGGCGACCGCCGAGATCGCCCGCGCACAACTCTGGCTGTGGCGGACGAACGGCGTGCTGGCCGTGGACCGCTACGAGGCCATCCGGGACGAGGAGCTGGAGCGTCTCGGCGGGCGCGGGACGGGGCGGCTGGCCGAGGCGGCCGAGCTGCTCGACCGCCTCGTCCTCGACGACGCCATCGCCGAGTTCCTGACCCTGCGGGCGTACGCCGTCCTGGACTAGGAGGGCGGCCGCCGGCCCCCCCCGCGGGTCAGTCGGCGATCGGGCCCCTGGCGACCTGCTGGCCGGCGCCGCGTCGACCCACGAATCGTCCGTCACGGACCACCTCGCCGCCGCGCACGAGCACGTCGCGCACGGCCCCGCGCACGAGCAGCCCCTCGTACGGCGTGTAGTCGCTGGTGTGGTGGAGGTCCGCGGCGCGGATCGTCCTCGTCGGCGCCGGATCGAACACGACGAGGTCGGCGTCCAGGCCCACCTCGAGCGCGCCCTTGCGGGCGAGGCCGAAGCGTCGGGCCGGCGTGGTCGCCAGCAGCTCGACCATCCGCTCGAGGGTGATCCGGCCGCGGGCGACGCCCTCGCTGTACAGCAGGGTGAGCAGGGTCTCGATGCCCGGCGCGCCGTTGCTGATGGCGGGGAACGGCGTGCCGCCGGCCGCCGCCGCCTTCTCGACGCCCATCCGGTCGGGGACGTGGTCGGTGGCCACGACATCGAGCGAGCCGTCGGCGAGTCCCGCCCACAGGGCGTCGCGGTCGGCCGCCGAGCGGAGCGGCGGCGAGATGATCGAGCACGCGCAGCGGACCGGATCGGGCTCCTCGTAGCGCTCCTCGGTCAGGACCAGGTAGTGGGGACACGTCTCGGCCGACACGCGGACGCCGGCCGCCCGGGCGCGGCGGACCGCCTCGAGGGCGGCCGCCGACGACAGGTGCACGACGTGGACCGGGGCGTCGGTCGCGCGCGCGAAGGCCAGCGCCCGGGCGGTCGCCACGGCCTCGACGTAGGGCGGTCGCACGGTCGCGTGGAAGCGCGGGGCCGTCTCGCCGCGCGACAGCGCGGCCTCGATCCCGGCGTCGAGCAGGACCGGGTCCTCGCAGTGGACCTGGAGCATCCCGCCGCGCACGCCCATCAGGCGCATGGCCTCGAACAGCTGGCGGTCGCCCAGGCGGAAGTCGAAGACCATGAACGCCTTGGAGGTCGCCACGCCGGCGTCGATCGTGGCCGGCAGCTCGCCGAGCGGATCGTCGGCGCGACCGGAGACGGCGAGCGCCAGGCCGTGGTCGATGGCGCTGTCGCCGCTCGTCGCGGTGGTCCACTCGCGCAGCCCCGTCAGGAGCGAGCGCTCCGCCGCGGGCGACGAGCCGGTGCCCGGGTTGTTGAAGGCCAGGAACGTGGTCGTCCCGCCGAAGGCCGCCGCGACGCTGTCCCGGAAGAACCGATCGGGCTCGGCCGCGCTGGCGACCCGGGTGTGGGTGTGGACGTCCACCGCGCCCGGCAGGACCAGCATCCCGGTCGCATCGATGACCCGGTCGGCGCCGGCCGTCGGGCCGGACAGGTCAGGCTCGACGGCCTCGATGATCCCGCCGCGAACGGCGACATCGGCTCGACGGGAGCCCGTGGCCGCGACGACGGTCCCGCCGCGGATGACAAGGTCGGTCAAGCGCCGCCGCCGCCGGCCACGTCAGTCGTCGAGCTCGATGATGCGGATGGCCTGGGCGCCGTCCCACAGCACCCGCCGCCCGACCTCGCGCAGGCGGTCCTGCCAGCCCTCGTCGGGGACGATCGTGGCGAAGTGGTTGGCCGCCAGCTGGCCGACCTTCGAGGACGTCGTGCAGGCGCCGTACGGGAAGAAGATCTCGCACTCGCTGATGCCGCCCGGGTACATCGCGAGCATGCCCGGCGCCGGGTGCGAGGTGTGGTTCTCGTAGTCGATGCCCGGCCGGAAGTCGCCGTACGGGATCCAGGTCGATTCACCCGACCAGCGACAGTGGATGAGCTTCGACTCGATCGGCAGCATCCGCCGGATGGCCTCGACCGTGTGGGGAGCGGCCTGCTCCCAGCGCGCGCTAAAGTGGAGGTCGCCGACCTCGATCCGCAACATGCCCATGCGCGGAGGATAGACCGTGGCCAGCAGCGGCGACAGCCCCGTCCCCACCATCAGCACGCACGTGCTCGACACGGAGCGTGGGGTGCCGGCGGCCGGCGTCCGCGTCACGCTCTCCCGTCTCGGCGTCGGGAGCGACGGTCCGATCCGCATGACCCAGGCCCTGACCGACGGGGATGGTCGCGTGCGCGACCTGCTCGAGCGACCGCTCGTCGCCGGTGTCTACCGCCTCGAGTTCGACGTGGCGCACGCCGACGGGTCGTTCTTCCGGCGGATCGCCGTGGATCTCGAGATCGCCGATGTCGGGCGGAGCTACCACGTCCCGCTGCTGCTCGCGCCGTACGCGATGACGACGTACCGGGGCAGCTGACCTACTTGAGGATGACCGCGCCGTCGATGTCGACGCGCGAGCGGCCGGACGTGCGCACCGTCACGAGCTTGACCGAGTGCGGGCTGGTCGTGGTCCACGACGTGGCGTAGATGACGACGCGCGACTGGGTGCTCGAGCGGTACAGGCTGACGGTCCTGACGTACACGCCGTCCACGTAGACCTTCACGCTGCCGCGGGTGCTGCCCTTCTGCGCCACGATGCCGATGGCCCGCCCGTTGAAGCGGAACTCGACCGAGGACCCGGCCCTCGTCGAGGTGCGCATCCTGCCGCCGCTGGCGCTCGACGTGGTCGTCGTGGTCCACGTGCCGCCGTAGCGGGCCAGGCTCGTTCCCTCCTGGACCAGGGAGGCCTGGACGATCGGGCCGTCGGCGGACGGGCCGATGTTGCCGGCGTGGTCGCGCGCCCGGAGGCGGAACCGGTACGGCGTGCCGAAGGTGAAGGCGAGCCTGAACGACCGGGCGGGCGTGGCCGCCGCGATGGTCCCGAAGGACCCGCCGCCGGCGCTCCGCAGCAGCCAGTAGGAGGCGACGCCGCTGAGCTCGTCGGTCGCGGCCGGCCAGACCATCGTCGTGGACACGCTCGTCGAGCCGATGACCGTCCCCGTGTTGATCCCGTGGCGCGCGACGGCCGCGGCCAGCGGCGGGTCGGGATCGACCGCCCGGTAGGCGTTCACGAGGCGTCCCGAGGCGGTGATGGTGGCCATGCTGGGCAGGTCCGTGCCCGTCTCGAGGAGACGGGTCCGGAGGGCCACCGGATCGGCCAGGACGGCGCCCGAGCGGCTGCCGATGAGGGCGGCCACCCCGGTCGCATGGGGTGCCGCCATGGACGTCCCGGCCGACCAGGCGTAGCACGACGACGGGCAGGCCGAGATGGCCGGGTAGGTGCTCAGGATGTTCGTCCCGGGCGCGGCGATGTCGACGCCGGTGCGGCCGTAGTTGGAGAACTCGGCGCGCTTGCCCTGCTGGTCCACGGCCGCCACGGCGACCACGTTGCTCAGGCTGAACGAGGCCGGATAGAACTGCTGGCCGGCCAGGTCGATGTTCACGCCGTCGTTGCCCGCCGCGGCGATCATGAGCGCCCCGGACTGGCCGATGGCCGCCTCCAGCACCGCGTTGTAGCCGGGACCTCCCCACGACGCGTTGATCAGGTGGACCCCGAAGGAGGCGACGTAGTCGATGGCGGCGACGGCCATCGCGTCGCTGCCGCAGAAGCTGCCGTTGTCGATGAACTTGACGGCCATCAGCCGGACGCCCGGCGCGACCCCCACGGTGCCGATGCCGTTGCGCGACGCGGCGATGGTTCCGGCGACGTGGGTGCCGTGCCCGTCCTCGCCCGGATCGTGGACGGTGTTGTCGTCGTTGCAGAAGTCCCAGCCGTTGACGTCGTCGACGAACCCGTTGCCGTCGTCGTCGATGCCGTTGGTCTCGCGGCCGTCGCCGGACTCGCCGGGGTTGGTCCACGCCCGGTCGGCCAGGTCGACGTGGCTGAAGTCGATGCCGTCGTCGACGACGGCGACGACCACCTCGGGACGGCCCTGCTCGAGGCTGAACGCCTCGCGCGCATCGATGTCCACGCCCGCGATCCCGGTCACGGCCGTGGGGCCCGTGCCGGCGACCGTCTGCCCGGTGTTGTCGAGGCCCCACAGATCGCCGTACAGCGGCTCGTCGGTCGGATCGGTCGGGGACGGGTCGACCGCCAGCTCGTAGCGCCCGTTGGTCGCCACGGCCACGACGGCCGGGTCGGCCTCGAGGATGCGGCGGAGCGTGGCGATCGAGCGCCCGGCGCTCTCGAATCGCTCGGTCGCCAGGACGTCGGCTCGCGCCTGGCGCTGTGCGGCCCGCCTGGCCGTGCGTTCGTCGCCCGGTCGGGTCAGGCCGGCGGCGCGGGCGATCGCCTCGCGCGTGGCGGCCGGGGTGCCGTCCCGGAATCGCACGAGGATCTCGTCCGCCGTCCCGGCCGCGCCGGTCGGTGCGGGCAGGACGCCCGCGGTCAGCACGAGCAGCAGCACGGGCGTGAGGTCCCGCAGGAGTGGGCGGCCGGGGAGGGTCGACATCGCACGCATCGTACGACGGTGATACGCACCACCGTGACAACCTAGATGTCACGGGTGGGTACTACGGTGCGGGCATGGAAGCATCGACCGCCGTCATCCCGCTCCACGGCGCCGTCCGCCTCGAGGGCGATCGCATCATCGTCGACCGGCTGACCCTGGCCGACCCGACGCTCGCCGCGTTCCTGCGGGAGCGCCCGCTGGAGGATCGCGTCACCCTCGTCGAGCGGGCGCTGCGCATCGGCCTCATCGCGCTCCAGGACGCCGGCGTGACCGTCAACGTGGACGCCGTGCGGACCGAGTTCGAGCGCATGGTCCGCCAGTCGGAGCAGGTCAACGAGCGGGCCGCGGCCGCGCTCGAGCAGACGCTCCGGGCCAACTTCGCCGACGGCGACGGGCGGCTGCCCCGGACGCTCGAGAAGTTCCTGGGCGACCGCGGGGCGCTGCGCTCGATGGTCGACGAGCTGTTCGACGAGACCAGGCGCGACAGCGCGATCGGGCGCATCAGCGGGATGCTCGAGCGCTACTTCGACGGCGACACCTCCAAGCTCGCCCACCTGCTCGACCCGACCCGGCTCAATTCCCCGATGCACCAGTTCCGGCAGGAGATCGCGGCCGGCTTCAAGGGCCTCGAGGAGCGCCTCGTCGCGATCGAGGCGGCCGCCGCGGCCCGCGGCGCGGAGCGCGCCCGTTCGGCGGCCAAGGGCGCGGATTTCGAGGCGCTGCTCGAGTCGATGCTCGGCGGCATCGCCCGCGGCGCCGGCGACCTGCTCGACGCGACCGGCCTGGAGGCGGGCGCGGTCCTCAAGTCCAAGAAGGGCGACTTCGTGCTGACCGTGGATGCGCGGGTGGCACGCGGGTGCGACCTGCGCGTCGTCATCGAGGCGAAGGATCGTCCGATGTCGATGCGGGCGATGCGCGACGAGCTGCGCGAGGCCCGCGAGAACCGCGGGGCCGCGGTGGCCGTGGCGATCTTCACGCCGGCCCACGCTCCGGCCGGCATCGCCCCGTTCGCGATCGTCGGTGGCGACGTGTACTGCGTCGTCGATCCGGACGCGCCGGAGGCGGCCACGCTCGAGGCAGCCGTTCGCCTGGCCCGGCTGCTCGCGCTGGCCTCGCTGGTCGAGCGCGAGGTCGAGCTCGACGCCGCGGCCGTCGAGACCGCCCTGACCGGCATCCGCGAGCAGCTCGAGGTGGTGCGCCAGCTCAAGACCCAGCTGACCTCCATCTCGAACGCCACGAAGGCCGTGTGGACCGGCCTGGACTCGATGCGCTCGGCCATCCTGGCCCGCGTCGCCGAGGCCGAGTCCGAGATCCGGGCGGCCGTCGAGGCCTGACGGGGGGGAGCGGCTGGGCGGGGCGGCGTGGGTGCGCGGCTCCGCCCGATCGCGCGCGTCGGGTCCGGTGCGGTCGGGACCGGTCGGCTACGCGCGAGTGGGACTACCGGGCCACTGGCATGGATCGCCGGAGTCGGGGAGGATACGGGCAGTCCGGTCATCGTCGAGGCGGACTGACGACCCCCGCGCATCCCCGCGAACCCGGAGATCCCGATGCAGCGTCCGCTCCTCGCCGCCGTCCTCGCCGCCTGGATCGCCGTCAGCGGCGCCGGACTGGTCGCCGCCGGCGAGCCGACCGCATCGCCCCAACCGCTCCCGAGTGCCGAGCCCAGCCCCAGCCCGGACCCGACCCCGACCCCCAGCACGGAGCCCACGCCGGGCCCGTCCGAACCGACGTCGAGCCCCGCGCCGACCGACGTCCCCGTCGCGAGCCCGCCCACCGGCCCGTCCAGCGAACCGGCAGCGAGCGACGGCCCGCCGGCCGATGCGCCGGCTCCGGCCGCCGAGCCGCTCCCGAGCGGCGCGCCCGATCCCGCCGGCCGCTACATCGTCGTGCTCGACCGCGGGACCGACCCCAACGTGCTCATCCGCCGCCACGCGCAGCGCAACGGCGTCCGCGCCACGGCCCGCTTCGACGCCTCGTTCCCCGGCTACGCGGCCCGGCTCGACGCGGACCAGCGCCGCGACCTGCTGTCCGACCCGAGCGTGGCCGCCGTCGTCCCCGACGAGCTCATCGAGCTCACCGCCCAGACCACCCCGACCGGTGTCTCGCGGGTCGGTGCCCGCAGCTCGTCGGTGGCCGCCATCAACGGCACGGACCAGCGGGTCGACTCGGACATCGCGATCGTCGACACGGGCATCGCGCCCCATCCCGACCTGAACGTGGTCGGCGGGGTCAACTGCACGAGCAACGACCGGACCGACTGGTACGACTACCAGGGCCACGGCACGCACGTGGCCGGCACCGTGGCCGCCCTCGACAACGACTTCGGGGTGGTCGGGGTCGCCCCGGGCGCTCGCCTGTGGGCCGTCCGGATCCTCAACTCGAGCGGCTACGGCCTGCTCAGCTGGTACGTCTGCGGCCTCGACTGGATCCTCGCCCAGCGCGATCCGTCGGACGCCGGCCGCCCGCTCATCGAGGGCGTGAACATGAGCGTGGCGAAGACCGGCTCGGACGACCAGAACTGCGGCTACAGCAACACCGACGTCCTGCACCAGGCCATCTGCCGGCTCGTGTCGGGCGGGATCACGGTCGTCGCCGCGGCCGCCAACGAGCGCACGAGCGCATCGAAGTACGTGCCGGCGGCCTACAACGAGGTCATCACCGTGTCCGCCCTGGCCGACACCGACGGCGCTCCCGGGGGCCTGGGCGGCACCCGCTGCTACTCGTGGGGGAGCTACGACGTTGACGACACGTTCGCCGACTTCAGCAACTACGGCTCGGACGTGGACATCATCGCGCCGGGCAAGTGCATCTGGTCGACCAAGCCCGGGAACACGTACGCGTACTCGTCGGGCACGTCGATGGCGGCACCGGCCGTGACCGGGGCCGTCGCCCTCTACAAGGCCAGCCGCCCGGACGCCACCCCGGCCGAGGTGCGTGAGTCACTGCGCTATCTCGGGAACATGGGCTGGGACACCTCGAGCGACCCGGACTCGTACCCCGAGCCGCTGCTGGACGTGTCACGCATCGGCAACCTCGGGATCTTCCGGACCGAGATCACCGCCACGCCGCCGCTCGTCACGGAGAAGGGCCGGACGTTCAGCCTGCCGGTCAGCATCCTGCGCAGCTCGACGTACTTCGAGCGCGTGCGGCTGGCGGCGACCGAGGTCCCGGCCGGCTGGACGGTCAAGGTGGCCGGAGCCAGCGTGTACGGCTGGAACGGGACGGGCACCACCGTCAGCGTGACCGTCCCGGCCTGGACCGAGCCCGGCGACTACACGTTCACGGTGATCGGGCGGAACTGGGCCCGGACCGTGTCCTCGACCGTGACCGTCCGGGTGGAGAGCATGCCGTTCCGGGATGTGGACGCGTACGAGGGTTCGATCCGCTGGCTGTTCCTCGAGGGCATCACGGCCGGCTGCTCGGAGACGAGGTTCTGCCCGGACGACCGCGTGTCGCGCGCCCAGATGGCGATGTTCCTCGTCCGCGCCCTGGACCTGCCGGCCTCGTCCACCGACTACTTCGACGACGATCGAGGCGTCACCGGGGAGAGCAGCATCAACGCGCTGCGCAAGGCGGGGATCACCAGCGGCTGCGGCGTGCGCCGGTTCTGCCCGACCGACGACGTGACCCGCGCCCAGATGGCCCAGTTCCTGACCCGGGCCCTCGGGTTGCCGGCAACCTCGACCGACTATTTCGACGACGACGACGGGGTGACCGGCGAGAGCAGCATCAACGCGCTGGCGGCGGCCGGGCTGACCAACGGCTGCGGACCGCGGCGCTACTGCCCGAGCGAGCCGATCTCGCGCGAGCAGATGGCGGCGCTGCTGTACCGGGCCCTCAACCGGTAGGGCGAAGCGCGGCCGGTAGGGCGAAGCGCGGCGCGACGTCGCCGATACGATTCGCGGGCGTCCTGTGGTGGGCGGGCTTGCGTCCGTGCGCTATCGTGACCGCCCGACGTCCCGGGGCGGCGACGCCAGGACGCGGGCCATCGAACGCGAGGATCCGACCGTGGCACGAGCGATGTGGAAGGGAGCCGTCCAGTTCGGGCTGGTGACCATCCCGGTCAAGCTCTATCTGGCGACCGAGTCCAAGGGCATCAGCTTCAACATGCTGCACAAGGACGACTTGTCGCGCATCCAGATGAAGATCTACTGCCCGGTCGAGGACGAGGTGATCTCGCGGTCCGACACCGTCAAGGGGTACGAGTACGCCCCGGGTGAGTACGTCGTGGTCACCGACGAGGATCTCGAGCGGGTGCCGCTCAAGACCGTGCGGTCGATCGAGATCGAGCAGTTCACCAAGGCAGAACGGGATGACGCCGCGGTCCGCTTCACCAAGTCGGCGTACTACCTCGAGCCCGACAAGATCGGGCGCAAGGCCTTCAACCTGCTGAAGTCCGTGCTGGAGGCCGAGGGCCTGACCGCGATCTGCAAGGTCGTCATCAAGGATCGGGAGGCGCTGGCCGCGCTCGACCCGTTCGGCGACACGATGGTCCTGACGACACTCCACTGGCCGGACGAGATCCGTTCGACCGCCGAGCTCGACCTGGGCGACGAGTCGTACGAGTTCAAGCCGGCGGAGCTGGCCATGGCCAGGCAGCTCGTGTCGGCGATGACCGGGGAGTTCGATCCTGCCCAGTACCGGGACGAGTATCGCGAGGCGCTCCAGGCCGTCATCGAAGCCAAGGTCGAGGGCAGGGAGGCGGTCGAGATCGAGGCGCCCGAGGAGGGCGGCAAGCTCATCGACCTGATGGCCGCGCTGGAGGCGTCGGTCAATGCGGCGAAGGCGGCCCGCACCGCCGGCGCCGAGGCGCCCGTGTCCGTGGCCGAGGCCCGCGAGGCCCGCGAGGCCCGCCAGGCGCGAGCCGGCGGCGCGAAGAAGCCCGCCGCGAGCAGGTCCGGGACGAGCAAATCGTCGGCGAAGGGGCGCTCGCAGGCCGCGTCCGTCGACGCCGACGCCGATGCCGGGCGCGAGTCGGCCGCCAGCAAGCCCGCCCGGAAGCGCAAGACAGCCTGACCGCAGCGGGCAGCCTTGCGCGTGGCGCCGGGCGTCCTTCCTGGCCGGCCCGGCGCGTGGCGCCGCGCCGCCCGGCGCGTGGCGCCGCCCGGCGCGTGGCGCCGCCCGGCGCGCCTCGCCGCTGTCGTGTCGTGCCCCGAGGGCCGCGCTCGGCCAGCCGGTGATGTCCCTTTCCTCGCGCTGCAGATCACCCCCCTTGAGTTGATGCCAATCCGCTGCATCAGGGGCGGCGGATCGGCACGGGTGGCCTGGTGGGGCTGGTGGGCCGGCCCGTGGCGCGGCCGCCCGTGGCGCGGCCGGCGCGTGCTGTGGCCCGGCGCGGCGCGGCCCGGCGCCGCGGCCCGGCGCCGCGCGGCCCGGCGCGTCCCGCGGCCCGGCGCGGTGATGCAGTGGAGGGACATCACGCCGGCGGGCGAGCACTCCCGCGCCGGAAAAGGACATCAACCGATCGGCGGGCGAGCGCTCCCGCGCACGCGCGGGCATGCGACCCCGCCGACTGGCACACTGCCGGACATGCCGCTCGAGGAATATCGACGCAAGCGGGACTTCGCGAAGACGCCGGAGCCGGCGCCGGTGCCGGCCACGACCGCGTCGGGGCAGAACGGTCGGTTCGTGATCCAGCGGCATCGCGCGACGCGCCTGCACTACGACGTTCGGCTCGAGATCGACGGCGTCCTCGTCAGCTGGGCGGTTCCCAAGGGCCCGACCCTCGACCCAGCGATCCGGCGCATGGCGGTCCACGTCGAGGACCACCCGATCGAGTACTTCGACTTCGAGGGCGTCATCCCGGCCAAGCAGTACGGCGCGGGTGACGTGATCGTGTGGGACTGGGGCACGTGGGAGCCGGAGGCGCCGACGCTGGACGCGCGCAAGGCCGTTGAGGACGGCGAGCTCAAGTTCCGCATCCATGGGCAGAAGATCAAGGGCCGCTTCACGATCGTCCGAACCAGCCGCCGGCCCGGCAGCCAGCCGCAGCGCGCCTTCGAGGGCGACGACGGCGAGCAGTGGCTGCTCATCCACAAGCGCGACGAGCACGCGGTCGCAGGCTGGGATGCCGAGGATCATCCGCAGAGCGTGAAGACCGGCCGCACCAACGACGAGGTCAAGGCCGATCGGGAGGCGCTCTGGATCAGCGAGATGCCCGCCGCGACCGCCGGGATCGATCTCGCGGGCGCTGCGCCGGCGCCGATGCCCACCCGCATCGACCCGATGCTCGCGACGCTGGCCACGAAGGCATTCGATGACGACGACTGGCTGTTCGAGATCAAATGGGACGGCTTCCGGGTGCAGGCCGCGGTCGATGACGGCAAGGTCCGCATCCTCACGCGGAACCTGCACGATGCCGAGACCTACTTCCCGCGCCTCCTCGCCCAGCCGGCGGGCTGGATCGCGGCCGACCAGGCCATCGTCGATGGGGAGGTGGTCGCGCTCGATGACGACGGCCGGCCGGATTTCGGGCTGCTCCAGACCAAGCTCGGTGACAGGCAGGCCCGGGGGCTCGTGTACCAGGCGTTCGACCTCCTCTACCTCGATGGCCGGTCGTTGCTGGACGTGCCGCTCGAGGACCGCAAGCGCCTGCTCCGGAGCGTGCTCAAGGAGCACCCGCGGGTGCGCTACGCGGCCCACGTGGAGGGCGACGGCGTGGCGTTCTTCGAGGCCGCGAAGGGGCTCGGGGTCGAGGGCATGGTGGCCAAGTTGCGGCGCTCACGGTACGAGCCGGGGAAGCGCAGCGGCGCGTGGCTGAAGATCAAGATCCGGCCCGAGCAGGAGCTGGTGGTCGGTGGCTGGACCCCGGGGAGTGGCAACGCCAGGGACCTCGGTGCCCTCGCGGTCGGGGTCTACGATGATGGCCGGCTGCGGTTCGCCGGCAAGGTCGGGTCGGGGTTCACCGGGGCCATCCGCCCGGACCTGCTGGCGCGGCTGGCCGAGCTCGAGACCGACGCGCCGCCGTTCGACCCCGCGCCCCCGAAGGACTACCGGGGACGATGGGGCGGCGATCTGGCCGGGGTGCGTTGGGTCCGGCCCGAGCTGGTCATCCGGGCCGAGCTCGGCGGGTGGTCGCGCGACGGGATGGTCCGCCAGGCGGCCTACAAGGGGATCGAGCCGGGGCGCGACCCCAAGGACGTCATCCGCGAGACGGCGGTCGCGTCGGCCACGGCGGTCCGTGCCGCCGAGGCGGCGATGCCCGTCGTCGAGCATGCGCCGCCCGGCGGGCGGTCGGTGCCGGTTCGCCGTTCCGTGGCAGCATCTGGCTCGATGCCGTCGTCGCCTGCCGCCTTCGCTGCCGCCACGGACGCCGAGCTCGCCGCCCTCGAGGCCCTCGGGAAGGAAGGCACCTGGTCGGTCGGTGGCCACGAGCTGAAGCTGACCAACCTCGACAAGCTGCTGTTCGACGGGCGTGACGGCGCCGGCGCGATCACGAAGCGCGAGCTGATCGCGTACTTCGGGCGGATCGCCCCGACGATGCTGCCGCACCTCGCCGACCGGCCGCTCAACCTGCAGCGCTTCCCGAACGGTGCCGGTGCCCCCGGCTTCTGGCAGAAGAACCTGCCCGCCACCGCACCGACGTGGCTGACCCGCTGGCACGAGACCGGCGTCGACGGGCGGACCGATCGCGATGCCAACGATCACCTCGTCGCGGATCGCGTCGCGTCACTGTGCTGGCTCGGCAACCAGGCCAGTTTCGAGATCCACGCCTGGACCGGCAAGCTGCCCGAGGCCTGGGCGCCGACGTTCGCCTACATCGACATCGACCCGGGCGAGAGGACGACCTGGGAGGAGACGCTGGTGCTGGCGCGGCTGTACCGGACCGCGCTGGCGCACCTCGGCGTGCGCGGCTATCCCAAGACGACCGGCAAGCGCGGCATCCAGGTCTGGATCCCGGTCGAGCAGGGGCGCTACGACTTCAGCGACACGAGCGCCTGGGTGGAGCGCGTGTCGCGGGCCGTCGGCTCGACCGTGCCGAAGCTGATCTCGTGGGAGTGGGCCAAGGAGGCGCGCAAGGGTCGGGCACGGCTGGACTACACGCAGAACGCCTCGATCAAGACGCTCGTCGCGCCGTACTCCGTGCGGCCCGCGGCCGGGGCGCCCGTGTCCGCGCCGATCACGTGGGATGAGCTGGACGACCCGGACCTGCGCCCGGACCGGTGGACGATCCGTGACATCGTGGAGCGAGTGGGGGAGGTGGGCGATCTCTTCGCGGCCGCCCAGACGGACGCGCAGGTGCTGCCGCCGGTCTGAGGCTCGGGGCGGGGCCGGGGCGGCTCGTCGCGGCTCGTCGCG
>JBKHXL010000050.1:0-9044 GCA_046566045.1 Candidatus Limnocylindria bacterium | reverse complement strand
CTTCCACATCGAGGGCATCCGGGCGCTCGGCATCGGCGGCTACCTGTCGAAGTTCTTTCCCCTGGGCGAGTTCAGGAACGGGATCGGCGCCGGGGTCATCGCCCTGTTCGTGGGCCTCGTCGAGCTCATGCTCGAGTTCGTCAAGCCACTCACGCTGTCGATGCGTCTGTTCGGCAACATCTACGGCGGCGAGGTCGCCCTGGGCGTCATCCTCGCACTGACCGTGGCCTTCATCCCGGTCGCCATCTTCGGCCTGGAGCTCATGCTCAACCTGGTCCAGGCCCTCATCTTCAGCGTCCTCACGCTCATGTTCATCCTGGCCGCCATCGAGGGGCATCACGGGGAGGATGAGCACCACAAGGACGAACCGGTCGCCACGCCGGTCGGCACGGACGAGCTCGAGGAGACCCTCGCGCCAGCCCACTGATCGACCGGCCACCCATCCAACGGTCCCAATGATCCCGGGCCAACCCCCCGGGGAGTAGGAGGAACACCTCGCATGGAACTCATCGGCGCAGGCCTCGCCGCTCTCGGCGTCATCGGCCCGGGCATCGGCATCGGCATCCTGGGCGGCATGTCGTCCAGCGCGATCGGCCGCAACCCTGACGCAGCCGGCCAGATCCGCGGCCTCGCGATCATCCTCGCCGCGTTCGCCGAGGGCCTCGGCGTCCTCGCCGTCGTCGTCGGTCTGCTGGTCGTCTTCCTCAATCCGGCCGCCGCCTAGGCCCCGGGGCAGGAGCACATCGTGGACATCCTGGCCGTCGCCGCCGGCGCGGCCGGTGGCGCCAGCGCGCTCAACGCGGAAGAAGTCGGCCTGACGATCAACCTGTTCTGGGTCATCGTCAGCGCCATCAACTTCCTCATCCTCTTCGCGCTCGTGTGGTCGTTCGCGTTCAAGCCGCTGGCCAGGACGCTGGACGCCCGCAAGGCCGCCATCGAGCAGGGCCTCAAGGACGCCGAGCAGGCCCGTCGTGATCGCGAGCGTGCCGAATCCGAGCGTGTCGCCACGCTGACCGAGGCGCGCCGGGAAGCGAGCGAGATCCTGGCGCGCGCCCAGAAGGTCGCCCAGGAGAGCCGCGACATGGACATCGCCGCGACCCGCGAAGAGCTCGAACGGATGCGCGTGCGCGCCGCCGCCGAGATCGAGGCGGAGAAGACGCGCGCCATCGGTGAGCTGCGCAGCGAGGTCGCCGACCTCGCCCTGGCCGCCGCCGGGCGCGTCGTCGGCGAGTCGATGGACGACGCCCGCCAGCGTCGCCTCGTGGACGAGTTCCTCGCCTCGGCCGATCTCAGCGGCGATCGGAGCAACTGATGGCCCGCCGGGACTCGGCCGCCCGACGCTACGCGGAGGCGGCCTTCGAGGTCGCCACGCGTGACGACGCGGTCGAGACGTGGCGCACCGAGCTTGACGCCACGGCCGAGCGCATCGGCGAGGCGCGGGTGACGCAGGTCCTGTCGAACCCGTCGATCCCGCTCCACCAGCGCTCGAAGGCCGTGACCGGGCTGCTCGACGGCATCGCCGGGCCCGGGCTGACCAACCTCGTCCTGCTCCTCCTCAAGCGGGGCCGGATCGTGGACCTGCCGCGCGTCGCCGCCGAGTTCCGCCGGCTCGACGACCGGCGGCAGGGCATCACCCACGCCTCCGTGACGAGCGCCACCGCCCTCACCCCGGACGAGGTCCGGGCCCTCACCGCCAGACTCGAACAGTCCACCGGCGGTCGCATCGCCCTCGAGACCAGCGTCGACGAGGCCCTCCTCGGGGGCCTGGTCGTCCGGCTCGGCGATCGGCTGATCGACGGGAGCGTCCGAGGTCGCCTGGAGCGACTCCGGAATCAGCTCATCTCGGGCGCCCTGTAGGAGATCCGCACCCATGGCCATCCGTTCCGACGAGATCACCAGCATCATCAAGTCCGCCATCGACTCGTTCGACTCGGGCGTCGAGACGCGCAGCGTCGGCACGGTCGTCGAGGTCGGTGACGGCATCGCGCAGATCTACGGCCTCGACGGCGCGCTCGCGTCCGAGATGCTCGAGTTCCCCGGCGGGGTGATGGGCATGGCCCTCAACCTCGAGGAGGAGACGGTCGGCGCGGTCATCCTCGGCGACGCCAGCGCGATCAAGGAAGGCGACACGGTCAAGCCCACCGGCCGCGTGGTCGAGGTCCCGGTCGGCAAGGAGCTCCTGGGCCGGGTCATCGATCCGCTCGGTCGGCCGCTCGACGACAAGGGCCCGATCGCCACCGACAAGACCCGCCCGGTCGAGCGCATCGCCCCCGGCGTCATCGTGCGCAAGTCGGTCGACACGCCGGTCCAGACCGGCATCAAGGCCATCGACGCGCTGATCCCGATCGGCCGCGGCCAGCGCGAGCTGATCATCGGCGACCGCCAGACCGGCAAGACCGCGATCGCCATCGACACGATCATCAACCAGAAGGGCAAGGGCCTGGTCTGCATCTACGTGGCGATCGGCCAGAAGCTGTCGACCGTCGCCAACACGGTGGCGATCCTGGAGCAGTACGGCGCGATGGACCACACGATCGTGGTCGTCGCCGGGGCCGAGGATCCCGCCCCCCTCCAGTACCTCGCCCCGTACGCCGGCGTGGCCATGGGCGAGGAGGTCATGGAGAACGGCGTCGAGGTCGCCGGCGAGGACGGCCTGGTCAAGGACGCGCTGTGCGTCTACGACGACCTGTCCAAGCACGCCTGGGCGTACCGCGAGATGGCGCTCCTGCTGCGCCGCCCGCCCGGTCGCGAGGCGTACCCGGGCGACGTCTTCTACCTGCACAGCCGCCTGCTCGAGCGCGCCGCGCGCCTCAACGACGACAACGGCGGCGGGTCGCTGACGGCCCTGCCGATCATCGAGACGCAGGCCGGCGACGTGTCGGCCTACATCCCGACCAACGTCATCTCGATCACCGACGGCCAGATCTTCCTCGAGACCGACCTGTTCAACGCCGGCCAGCGGCCCGCGCTCAACATCGGCATCTCGGTCTCGCGCGTCGGCTCGGCGGCCCAGACCAAGGCGATGAAGAAGGTCGCCGGTCCGCTCAAGCTGGATCTCGCCCAGTACCGCGCCCTGGCCGCGTTCGCCCAGTTCGCGTCGGACCTGGACAAGGCCACCCGCGACCAGCTGACCCGCGGCGAGAAGCTGTCCGAGGTCATCAAGCAGCCGCAGTACCAGCCGCTCCCGGTCGAGAAGCAGGTCGCCATCCTGGTGGCCGCGACGAGCGGTGCCCTGGACGACGTCCCGACGCCCAAGGTGCGCGAGTTCGAGACGGGCTTCTACCGCTTCCTCGAGACGGAGCGGCCGGAGATCCTGGAGGAGCTGGCCAGGACCGCGGCCCTGTCCGACGAGCTGGCCGCCAAGCTGGCCGACGCCATCGAGACGTTCCGGGTCGAGGCCTTCGGCATGGACGCTCGAACGAAGGTCTCGGCCGAGCCGAAGGCCGCTGCCGAGAAGGCCGAGACGGCCGAGACGGCCGAAGCGGACGCCGCTGACGGCGACTCGCCCGCTGCCGAGAAGGCCGAGACGGCCGAGTCGGCCGAGCCCGAAGCCGACACGGCCGCCGAGGCCGAGGCTCCCGCCGCTGGCGACGAGACCAAGGGCTGATCATGGCCAGTCAGCGGGACATCCGGCGGCGCATCGGCGCCGTCAAGAACATCAAGCAGATCACCCGGGCGATGCAGTTCGTGGCCGCGTCCAAGCTCAAGCGAGCCCAGGACGCGACCCTTGCCTCGCGCCCGTACAGCGAGAAGCTCGATGAGGTCCTCGCCGACCTGGCCACCGTGCTCGGTGCCGACGATCATCCCCTGCTGGCGGAGCGTGAGGGCGGCAAGCGCCTGATCGTCCTCGTCACGACCGATCGGGGACTCGCCGGCGCCCTCAACACCAACACCATCCGCTTCGCTTCCCGCGAGATCCTGGACCATCCGGGCGACCTGACGGTCGTGACCGTCGGGCGCAAGGGCCGCGATGCGATGCGCCGGGCGGGCGTGCCGATGGAGGCGCACTTCGCGGGCTTCGGCGATCGGCCGGCGTTCGCCGACGTCATCCCGCTGGCCCGCCTCATCTCCGACGACTACCTGGCCGGCACGTACGGGCGGGTGGACGTCATCTACAGCCGGTTCGTGACCACGCTGACCCAGCGACCGGAGCGGCTCCAGCTGCTGCCGATCCAGCCCACCAGCGACACCGAGGCCGGCATCCCCGGCAACCAGTTCATCTTCGAGCCGAGCGCGAGCCAGGTCCTCGAGCAGCTGCTGCCGCGCTACGTCGCGACCCGACTGTTCCAGACCGTGCTCGAGAGCAAGGCCAGCGAGGAATCGAGCCGCATGGTCGCGATGAAGAACGCCACGGAGAACGCCGAGGAGCTCATCGAGGACCTGACCCTCAGCTACAACAAGGTTCGCCAGGCGAACATCACCCGCGAGATAATCGAGATCGCGTCCGGCGCCCAGGCACGCTAGGTGCCTGGTTTCGGAAGCACGCTGACGCCGACGTACCGCACAGGACGCAGGAGGCTACCAAGACCATGACGACCGCCGCTCCGGCCGCGACCGGCCGGGTCATCCAGATCACCGGACCCGTCGTCGACATCGAGTTCCCCGCCGGCGGCCTGCCGGCCATCCTGAACGCGGTGGGGATCCTGCGCGAGGGCCAGGACACGCTCGTGTGCGAGGTCCAGCAGCACCTCGGCAACAACTGGGTCCGCTCGGTCGCGATGACCACGACCGACGGCCTGGCCCGCGGTGCCGAGGTCGTGGACGCCGGCGCCCCCATCACCGTCCCGGTCGGGGAGGCCACGCTCGGCCGCGTGTTCGATGTCCTCGGCCGCCCGATCGACGGCAAGGGCCCGGTCGATGCCGAGCACAGCCTGCCCATCCACCGCTCGGCCCCGACCTTCGACCAGCAGTCCACCGAGGTCGAGGTGTTCGAGACCGGCCTCAAGGTCATCGACCTGATCTGCCCGTTCAAGAAGGGCGGCAAGATCGGCATCTTCGGTGGGGCCGGCGTCGGCAAGACGGTCATCATCCAGGAGCTGATCCGGAACGTCGCGCAGGAGCACTCGGGCTACTCGGTGTTCGCCGGCGTCGGCGAGCGCAGCCGCGAGGGCAACGACCTCATCGCCGAGATGACCGAGTCCGGCGTCCTGGCCAAGACGGCCTTCGCCTTCGGCCAGATGAACGAGCCGCCCGGCGCGCGCCAGCGCGTCGCCCTGACCGGCCTGACCATGGCCGAGTACTTCCGCGACGAGGAGGGCCGCGACGTCCTCCTGTTCATCGACAACATCTTCCGCTTCACCCAGGCCGGTTCGGAGGTGTCCGCCCTGCTCGGCCGGATGCCGTCGGCGGTCGGCTACCAGCCGAACCTGGCGACCGAGATGGCCGCGCTCCAGGAGCGCATCACCTCGACCAAGAAGGGGTCGATCACCAGCCTGCAGGCCGTCTACGTGCCCGCCGACGACTACACCGACCCGGCCCCGGCGACGACCTTCGCCCACCTCGACTCGACCATCCGGCTGGAGCGCAGCATCGCCGAGATCGGGATCTATCCCGCCGTCGATCCGCTGACCTCGACCTCGCGCGTGCTCGATCCACTGGTCGTCGGCCAGGAGCACTACGACGTGGCGCAGGAGACCAAGCGCGTCCTCCAGCGCTACCGCGACCTCCAGGACATCATCGCGATCCTGGGCATCGACGAGCTGTCCGAGGACGACAAGGCGACCGTGGCGCGGGCCCGCCGGCTGCAGCGCTTCATGAGCCAGCCCTTCTTCGTCGCCGAGGTGTTCACCGGTCGGGCCGGCAAGTACGTCTCGATCAAGGACACCGTGGCGTCGTTCAAGGAGATCCTCGAGGGCGACACCGACACGCTGCCGGAGCAGGCCTTCTTCCTGGCCGGCACCGTGGACGACGTCCGCGAGAACGCCGCCAGGATGGGGTCCTGAGGACCGCCATGCCACTCCAGCTGGAGATCGTCACGCCGGAGCGCCTGGCCTACTCGGACGAGGTCGACTCGGTCGTGCTCCCGGGCGTCGAGGGCGAACTCGGGGTGCTGCCGCACCACGCGCCGCTCGTGTCGATGCTGGGCATCGGCGAGCTGCGCATCCGCAAGGGCGGCCAGGAGGAGTCGTTCGCCATCGTCGGCGGCTTCCTCCAGGTCCGGCCCGACAAGGTCGTGGTCATGGCCGAGACGGCCGACATGGCCAGCGAGATCGACCTCGAGACGGCCATGGAGGCGCGCCGTGAGGCGGAGCGCGCCCTGGAGACCGGCTACCACGAGGGCGCGGACCTGTCCGCCGCGCGGGCACAGCTCCAGCAGGCCCTCCTCCGCATCCGGGTCGCCGAGCGGCGCCACCGCGAGGGTCCGCGGCGGCGCGGGTAGGGCGCGTGGCTGACGCCCGACCGTTCCACTGGGAGTACATCCCGGAGCCCGTCGCCGCGGAAGTCTTCCGGGTGGAGGGCGGCCGCCCGCTGGAGGGCACCGTCCGGATCAGCGGCGCCAAGAACGCGGCGCTCAAGTTGCTCGCCGCCGCAGCGCTCA
This sequence comes from Candidatus Limnocylindria bacterium, assembly GCA_046566045.1. Lineage (GTDB taxonomy): Bacteria > Chloroflexota > Limnocylindria > Limnocylindrales > CSP1-4 > SPCO01. The sequence continues at coordinate 2,506 of JBKHXL010000050.1, read as the reverse complement.
CCGGTGAGCGCTGCCGCCTGACCAACGTCCCGGAGATCGAGGATGTCCGGGTCATGGCCCAGACCCTGACCGAGCTCGGGGTCGTGGTCGACCATCCCGCCCCGAACGTCTACGAGGTCGCCGCCGGCGACGTGGACTGGCTGTTCGTCCCGCTCGAGGCCGCGGCCCGCATGCGCGCCAGCTTCATGCTGCTCGGGCCGCTCCTGACCCGCTTCGGCCGGGTCATCATCAGCAACCCGGGCGGGGACCGCATCGGCCGCCGGCCGGTCAACCTCCACGTCGAGGCCATGCGCGCGCTCGGGGCGCTGATCGAGTACCGCAACGGTTACTACTTCGCGACCGCGCCGGGCCGTCTGCGCGGGGCGGACATCACGTTCCCGTTCGTGTCGGTCATGGGCACCGAGAACGCGATCCTGGCCGCCACCCTGGCCGAGGGTCGCACGACGATCCGCCCGGCGGCCCAGGAGCCGGAGGTCGACGACCTCATCGCGTTCCTGACGCGGATGGGCGCCGCGGTCCGCCGGACCGCCCCCGACGTCATCTAGGTCGAGGGCCGGCGGCGCCTGCGCGGCGCCGACCACCAGGTCATCCCCGATCGCATCGAGGCGGGCACGTTCATCGTGGCCGCGGCCGTCACCGGCGGGCGGGTGACCCTCGACGGGGCGCCGTGCGACCACCTCGGGGCCTTCGTCGAGACGATGGGCCGGGCCGGCGTCGGCGTCGCCTGCGGCACGGACACCATCGAGGTCGACGGCTCCGCCCTGCACACCACGGGCTACACCGCCTGTGACATCGAGACCGCGCCGTACCCCGGCCTCGCCACCGACCTCCAGCCGCCGACCGGCGTGCTGCTGACCCAGGCCCACGGCACCTCACGCGTCCACGAGACCATCTTCGAGGACCGCCTCGAGTGGCTGGCCGAGATCGCCCGGATGGGCGCCGACGTGACGCTCGACGACCCCCACCACGCCACGATCCGTGGCCGCACCCCGTTGCGTGGCGCCGAGGTGGAGATCGGCGACCTGCGCGCCGGTGCGTCGCTGATCCTTGCGGCCCTGGCCGCCGAGGGCACGACGACCATCCACGGCGCACACCACGTTCACCGGGGCTATGAGAACATCGAGGGCAAGTTCCTGGGTCTCGGCGCCAGGATCGAACGCCTGGCAGAAGGGAACGACACGACCAGCTCATGAAGATCGGCATCGACCTCGGCACCGCCAACGTCCTCGTCTACGTGAAGGGCAAGGGCATCGTCATCACGGAGCCGTCCGTCGTCGCGGTCAGCGACGACAACCGGATCGTGGCCGTCGGCGAGGAGGCGCGCGAGATGATCGGGCGGACGCCCGGCAACATCCAGGCCATCCGCCCGATGAAGGACGGGGTCATCGCCGACTACGTCATCACCGAGGCGATGCTGCGCTTCTTCCTCCGCAAGGCGACCAAGGGCAGCATCGGTTTCAGCCGACCGGAGGTCATGATCTCCGTGCCGGCGGGTGTCACCTCGGTCGAGAAGCGGGCCGTGCGCGACGCGGCGCTCAAGGCGGGGGCCAAGGACGCCTACCTGATCGAGGAGCCGCTGGCGGCGGCGATCGGGGCCAACGTGCCGATCAGCGGGCCGTCCGGGAACATGATCATCGACATCGGCGGCGGCACGTCCGAGATCGCCGTCATCGCCCTCGGCGGCATCGTCGTGTCGCACTCGCTGCGCGTCGGCGGCAACAAGTTCGACGAGGCGATCGCCACCTACATCCGCAAGAAGTACAACCTCATGGTCGGTGACCGCACGGCCGAAGAGGTCAAGATGCAGATCGGCACGGCGCTGCCGCTCGAGCGCGAGCTGACCATGGAGGTCCGTGGGCGCGACCTCATCGCCGGCCTGCCGCGGACCATCCCGATCACCTCGTCCGAGGTGATGGAAGCGATCGAGGCGCCGCTCCAGCAGCTGGTCGCGGCCGTGCGTTCCGTCCTCGAGCAGACCCCGCCCGAGCTGTCGTCCGACATCATCGACAAGGGCATGGTCATGTCCGGCGGCGGCGCCCTGCTGCGCAACGTCGACAAGCTGCTGACCCAGGTCACCGGCGTGCCCTGCCACGTGGCGGAGAATCCGCTCGACTGCGTCGCCCTCGGAACGGGACTCGCCCTCGAGCACTTCGACTTCTTCAAGAAGTCCCTCGTCCAGCAGATCTAGGCCGATCATGCCGGGGCGGGCGTTCATCGACCTGCACTGCCATACCAGCGCGAGCTTCGACTGCCTGTCCAGGCCGCGCGACGTCGTGGCAGCCGCCTCGGCCCGCGGCCTGACCCACCTCGTGGTGACCGATCACGACCGGATCGACGGCGCGCTGGAGGCCCGTGACGCCGCCCCGCCCGACCTCACCGTCATCATCGGGGAGGAGATCCGGACCACCGAGGGCGACCTCGTATGCGCCTTCATCGAGCGGGCCATCCCGCCGGGGCGCTCGGCGCTCGACACCATCGCCGCGGTCCGAGAGCAGGGCGGCCTCGT
>JBKHXL010000049.1:0-6361 GCA_046566045.1 Candidatus Limnocylindria bacterium | reverse complement strand
AGGCTGCCGACCGGCTGGGCGGTGTTGACGTATTCCTCGATGACAGCCCGCAGGATCGCCTGGGAACGGAGGTCCAGGGGGCCGAGGGGGCGACGGTTCCGACGCGCCAAGCTCGCTCTCCCGTGGTGGTTAGCACTCGATGGGTGAGAGTGCTAACGGTGGCCTGAGGATGGTAGCAGTCCCCTTCTCCGAGTGTCAACGCGAAGGCGTGGGCGAAGGCATGGGCGAAGGCAGGGCCGCCGCGCGACCGAGGGCCGCCGGGCGACCGAGGGCCGCCTCCACCAGCCGTGCGATGGCTTCGACGGTGACGGCCTCGCCGCCACCCCGGCCGAACATCGCGGCGGTGGCCCCGAAGCCGAGCACCGGGCCGGTCGCGGCGATCACGGCCACGGCCCGGATCGCGTCGTCGAGCGCCAGGCCGCCAGCCTCGGGCATGGCCAGCGCCAGGTCCTCGGCCGCGTCGATCGCGTCCAGATCGAACGCGACGTACCAGCCGTCGATGCGCGCCGCCACGGCTGCGGCCCAGGCCCCGAGCGCGGCGCGTCCGGCGTCCGTGCCGAGCATCCCCGCCCCGAAGTGGGCGATGCGGCTCGCGGCGAGGGCGCGCGACTCGGGCTCGTCGAGGACCTGGCCGCCGGCGAGCGCGGCGTCCTCCTCGCGGATCAGCGGGGCGTCGATGGGCGCCAGGAGGTCCGCGTCGCCGCGCCCGACGAGCAGCGCGAACGGCATCCCCCAGACGTTGCCCGACGGGGTCGTGGCCGGCGTGTTGAAGTCGCCGTGGGCATCGAACCAGACCAGGCCGATGCGCGGCTCGCCCGGCAGCGCGCGGCGAAGGCCGGCCACGGCGCCGGCATGGGACGTGCAGTCGCCACCGAGGACGAGGAGCGCCGGCGGGAGGCCGCCATCCGGTCCGGCGGCGTCGTCGCGCCCATCGGCGAGCGCCGTCGCGACGTGATCGGCGAGGCGCCCGAGGTAGGCCGCGATGGCGGCGCGGTTCTTCGCCCGCGGGTCGGGATCAGGCGCCCAGCCGGGCTCGTTCGGCGCGTCGCCGGCATCCGTCCAGGCGACGTCGCGAAGGCCGGGCCGCTCGGCCAGGACCGCCGGCAGGCCCAGCCGGCGCAGCTCGCCCGGGGTCCGTTCCATGCCGGCGAAGTGCCCGCCGAGGGCCGTCGGCGACCCGGCGATCACCACCGGCCGGCCGCCGCGAGCCACCGGGCGGTCCGCGGACGGTCGGTGGGCGAGGGCTGCCATGGCGCTACGGTAGCGCGGCGTCACACCAGCCGCGCGAAGACCTCGTTGGAGAGCAGCCGGCCGCGGGTCGTCAGGACGATCCGATCGTCGTCGGTGACGTCCAGGAGCTCGGCCGCGAGGGCCCAGCCGAACGCGTCCGCGAGCGGCGCCTCGTGGGCCGCCGACAGCGGCAGCCCGACATCGAGGCGCAGGCCCAGGATCACCCGCTCGGCGGCGGCGCCGGCGCCATCGACCGTCTCCTCGCCACCGGGCGGGAGGCGTCCGGCGGCGAGCGCCTCGATGTAGCCGTCCAGCCGGGCCGCGTTCCAGCGCCGGGTCACACCGTCGAAGGCGTGCGCGCCCGGTCCGACCGCCTCGTACGGCTCGCGCCGCCAGTACGCCAGGTTGTGCCGGCTCTCGTGGCCCGGGCGGGCCCAGTTGCTGATCTCGTAGCCCCGGAAGCCGGCGTCGGCCAGGGTCACGGTCGCGTGGTGGTAGGCGGCCGCCGCCCGGTCCTCGTCCTGGCCCGGTCGCGCCTCGGCGCGCCAGCGCCGTGCACCGGCCCGGGTCGGCAGGTGGTCGCCACCCGGTCCAGTCAGGCCCTCGGCGTCGGGGTCGTCGAGGGTCAGGGCATACAGCGACAGGTGGTCCGGGTCGAGCTCGAGCGCGCCATCGAGCGTCGCCATCCACGTCCCGATCGCAGCGTCGGGAAGGTCGTACAGGAGGTCGAGGCTGATCGACGGCAGGCCCGCCGCGCGGGCACCCGCCACCGCGGCCGCGATGTCGGCCACCCGATGGCGTCGACCGAGGCGGCGCAGCTCCGCGGCGTCGAGCGACTGCGCGCCGAACGACACGCGGGTGACGCCCGCCCGCCGGATGGCCGACGGATCGCCGCGCTCGTCCGGCCCCGGGTTCGCCTCGAGCGTCACCTCGGCCCCCGCGGCCAGCCCGAAGCGGTCACGAACGAGCTCGATCAGCCGGACCAGCTCGTCGGCGGGCAACAGCGAGGGCGTCCCGCCGCCGAGGTAGAGGGAGCGAAGCGGCGGACGACGGGCCCGCCCGGGCTGCGCGTCGAGCGCGTCGGCACGCAGACCGACCTCGGTGACCAGCGCGTCCATGAACGCCGCCACGCGCGACCGGGGCCCGCGGGTCGCGGCGCCGGCGACCACCACGAAGTCGCAGTACGGGCAGATCGAGACGCAGAACGGGACGTGGACGTAGAGCGCGACCGGTGGTTCGTGCCGCGCCGGCCGGTCGGGGACGTCGCGCAGGGCCGCGGTCCGGCCGTCGTGGCTCACCGGTCGCGCGAGGCGGACTCCCGCGAACCGATCACGCGCCAGCCCTGGGGCGGACGGCGGCGGGCCTCGATCTCCTCGACCTCGCGCCCCTTCGGGCGCGTCTGGCCGATGTGCCCGGTGCACAGGAAGACGGCGAAGCGGGTGATGGCGTGGCCGAGGAAGGCCGCGGCGATGCCGCCGGTGACGGCGGTCAGCCAGCCACCGATCAACCCCGTGGCAAGCGCCAGGACCAGCAGGTACCGGTCGCGACCCGGCGCGCCAAGACGCGTCGTCAGCGCGTACAGGACGGCCTGGAACAGGTTGGCGAACGTGCCGTCCACCCCGACGCTGAGCATCAGCCCGAAGATCGCGCCGCGGAACGTCGCCTCGTCGATGAAGGCGACCGCGGTCGAGTTCACCAGCGCGCCGGGATACGAGCCCGTGTCCGGGAGCCGGATGCGCTGGTAGCGCAGCCACGCGAAGCCGATCGCCTGGGCGATGCCGATGGCGCCGTAGGCGAAGCCACCCAGCACGGCCCCGAGCCGGTCGCCGCTGCCGAGGAAGAGGTCGCGCGACGGCGCAGGATGGACGTACGCCATGACCACGACGATGCCGATGGCCAGGCCGTACCAGCCCACACGACGGCGGACCCTGGGGCGCTCCCCCACCGCGGTGGCCTCGTAGTACTCGGCGGTCCCGAAGCGCTCGGCATCGAGCCGGAGCAGGACGAGGAGGAGCATCAGCCCGACGGTGATCAGGACCCGGGCGAGCTCGACGAGGTCATCCACGCGGGGTGCGCCTCCCGCGGTGGACCGGCGGCGCGTGGACCGGCGGCTCGGCGACCGGCGGCTCGGCGACCGGCTCCTCGGACGGCACGGACATGCTCGTCCCTACCCTTCGTCCAGACGGAGCATGGCCAGGAACGCCTCCTGCGGGATCTCGACCGAGCCGACGCGCTTCATCCGCTGCTTGCCTTCCTTCTGCTTCTCCAGCAGCTTGCGCTTGCGGGTGATGTCGCCACCGTAACACTTGGCGAGGACGTTCTTGCGCATCGCGCGGACCGTCTCGCGGGCGATGACGTTGCTGCCGATCGCCGCCTGGATCGGGATCTCGAACATCTGGCGCGGGATGAGGCTCTTGAGCCGCTCGGCCAGTTGCCGGCCCGTGGCCTGCGCACGGTCACGGTGGACGATGATCGACAGGGCGTCCACCGGCTCCCCGTTGACCAGGATGTCGACCTTGGACAGGTTGGCCGCGCGATAGCCGAGCTCCTCGTAGTCCATCGAGGCGTAGCCCTGGCTGCGACTCTTGAGCTGGTCGAAGTAGTCCACGATCAACTCGGCCAGCGGCATCTCGAAGTGGAGCACGACCCGAGTCGGGTCGAGGTACTCCATGTTCACGAAGATCCCGCGGCGATTGGTCGACAGCTCCATCAACGGGCCGATATAGGCGCTCGGCGTGACAACGCTGAGGCTGACCCACGGCTCCTCGATCGACTCGATGGCCGAGGGCTCGGGCAGCAGGGCGGGGTTGTCGACGACCACCTGACCGCCGCCATGGATGACGTTGACGTGGTACTCCACCGACGGCGCCGACGCGATGAGGTCGAGGTTGAACTCGCGCTCGAGGCGCTCCTGGACGATCTCCATGTGGAGCAGGCCGAGGAATCCGCAGCGGAACCCGAAGCCGAGCGCCACCGAGCTCTCCGGCTCGTAGGTGAAGCTGGCGTCGTTGAGGTGAAGCTTCTCGAGCGCCTCGCGCAGCAGCGGGTAGTCCTCGCCGCTGACCGGGTAGATGCCCGCGAAGACGAGGCTCTTGGCCGGCTGGTAGCCGGGCAACGGGGCCGTGGCCGGTCGATCGCGGGAGGTCAGGGTGTCGCCGACCTGCGCCTCGCGCACGTTCTTGAGCCCGGTCGCCACGTAGCCGACCTCGCCGGCGGTGAGCTGCCTGACCGGCACGAGCTGCGGCCGGAATACGCCCAGCTCCAGCGGCTCGGCGACCGCGCCACTGCCCATCAGGCGGACCGGCTCCGTGCTGCGCAGGGTGCCGGCGGCCAGCCGGACGTAGACGATGACCCCCTTGTAGGCGTCGTAGTGACTGTCGAAGATCAGGCCCTGGACCGGCGCGGCCGGGTCGCCCTTCGGGGCCGGGATGCGCGTGACGATGGCCTCGAGGATGTCCTCGACGCCGGTGCCGTCCTTGGCGCTGGCCAGGATGACCTCCTCGCGCGGGATGGCCAGCACGTTCTCCAGCTCGTCCATGATCGTCTCCGGGTCGGACGAGGGCAGGTCGATCTTGTTGAGGACCGGGATGAGCGTGAGGTTCTCGCGCATGGCCAGGTGGACGTTGGCCAGCGTCTGGGCCTCGATGCCCTGGGTCGCGTCCACCACGAGGATGGCGCCCTCGCATGCCTGGAGGCTGTGGCTGACCTCGTAGGCGAAGTCGACGTGGCCTGGCGTGTCGATGAGATTCAGGCCGTAGGTCAGGCCGTCGCGGGCGGTGTACTCGAGGCGCGCGGAGCGTGCCTTGATGGTGATCCCCTTCTCCCGCTCGAGGTCCATCGAGTCGAGCACCTGGCTGGTCATCTGCCGGGCATCGATGGTGTGCGTCATCTCCAGCAGTCGGTCGGCCAAGGTGGACTTCCCGTGGTCGATGTGGGCGATGATGCTGAAGTTGCGCAGGCGGTCCTGGGGGATGGTCACGAGGCGGCAGTGTAGCGGGAACGCGCGGGTCGCTCGGCCGTGCGGCCGGTCGCGTCAGGCCTGGACGACGGCCAGGACGGTCACGCCCGCCCCGATGATGACGACGCCGATGGTCTGCGAGCGGGACAGGCGCTCGCCGAACAGGATGAACGCCGCGACCGCCGCCACAGCGGCGAACTGCGAGCCGAGGACGGCCGCGATGGCGATGCTGTCGGTCGCGCCCCACGCCGACAGCGTCGAGCCGACGATCTCGGCCGAGCCCGACAGGAGCACGAGCGGCAGCGCGGCGCGCGTCACGCGCAGCCGGCCCTGCAGCAGGACGGGCAGGGCCACCACGACCAGTCCGACCAGGCGTGACGAGAGCGACACCCAGATCGGCGCCACGAGCGAGGCGGCCGTGCCGGCGGCCACGATCCCCACCGCGAAGACCGCGGCCGCGGCGACGGACAGCGCGACCGCCTGGCGCGTGTCGGTCCGATCCGGACGTGCCGAGGCCGCGTAGGAACCGCGCGCGGGGACGGGACCCTCGATGGCGTCCGCGGTGATCTCGATGTCCCCGGCAGGGACGTCCGGACGGGCCGGCTCCAGGGACGACAGCACGACGCCGACGGCGATGGCCGCCAGGATGGCGATGGACACCAGGGCCAGCGGATCACCCAGGGCGATCGCGATGACCGCCGCGAGTGCGCCCTCGGTCGCCACGATCGGGGCCACGATCGAGACCTTGCCGACGGTCAGCGCCCGGTAGGTCAAGCCGAGCCCGATCGAGTAGCTGAGCCCCGCCACCAGCATCAGGGCCAGCGCATCGAGGCCCACCTCCCGTGGGGCCCCCGTCGCCAGCGCGATCGGGATGCCGACGACGGTGCCGACGATCATGATCCAGGCCAGCACGACGCGCGACCCGACCATCCGGCTGGAACGCGAGGAAGCGAGGGTCGCGGCGGCCCACAGGAAGGCGGCCCCAAGGCCACCGGCGATGGCGATCACGGCGCGCAGTGTGACGCGTCCGGGCACGGGATGGTGCGCCGGGAGGCCTGTGGTACCATCCGCCTTCGCGCCCGGCACCCAGTCGTGCCGTGGTGCCCGAGCCCACCACCGATCCACAGAGGTTCGCCAACTTGGCCAAGACGCCCCGCACCTGGTCGGGCGCTC
>JBKHXL010000048.1:0-10505 GCA_046566045.1 Candidatus Limnocylindria bacterium | reverse complement strand
GATGCCCTGCAACTACAACCAGCGACGCCTCGCCGAGCACGTCCAGGACGGGATCCGCGCCGCCGGCGGCACGCCGATGGAGTTCAACACCGTCAGCGTCAGCGACGGCGTGTCGATGGGCACCGAGGGCATGAAGGCGAGCCTCATCAGTCGCGAGGTGGTCGCGGACTCGATCGAGCTCGTGGTGCGCGGCCACCTGCTCGACGGCGTGGTCTGCCTGGTCGGCTGCGACAAGACCCTGCCGGGCGCGGCGATGGCCCTCGGACGGCTGGATGTCCCGGGCCTGATCCTCTACAACGGCACGATCTACCCGGGCGTCTACAAGGGCAAGCGGGACGCGACCGTGGTGACCGTGTTCGAGGCGATCGGCGCCTACCGGGCCGGCACCATCACGCTCGACGAGCTGTACGAGGTGGAGAACGCCGCCTGCCCGGGCGCCGGGGCCTGCGGCGGGCAGTTCACGGTCAACACGATGGCCACCGTCCTCGAGTTCATGGGCCTCTCCCCCGCCGGCCTCAACGGCATCCCGGCCGAGGATCCGGACAAGGACGCGGCGGCCCGCCGCTCCGGCGAGATCGCGATGGACCTCGTCCGCCGGGATGCGCGGCCGTCGTCGTTCGTGTCCCGCAGGGCGATCGAGAACGGCATCGCCAGCGTCGCCGCGACCGGCGGTTCCACCAACGGCGTGCTGCACCTGCTGGCCATCGCCCACGAGTTCGGTATCCCGCTCGACATCGACGAGTTCGGCGCCGTGGCCGACCGCACGCCGATCGTGGCCGACATGCGACCGGGCGGGCGCTACACGGCGGCCGAGATGTACGAGGCGGGCGGCATCGGCCTGGTCATGCGCGAGCTGCTCAAGCGCCCCGGCCTGCTCCACCCGGACGAGCCGACCGTCGATGGCCGGACCATCGGCGAGATCGCGGCCGCTGCGGTCGAGACCGAGGGCCAGCGGGTCGTCGTGCCCATCGAGACGCCCATCAAGGCGACCGGCGGCCTGGCCATCCTGCACGGCTCGCTGGCCCCCGAGGGCTGCGTGGTCAAGCTCGCCGGGCACGAGCGTCGCCAGCACCGGGGGCCGGCTCGCGTGTTCGACTCCGAGCACGCCTGCTACGAAGCGGTCAAGGACCGGCAGATCCATCCGGGCGACGTCGTCGTCATCCGCTGGGAGGGTCCGGTCGGCGGACCGGGCATGCAGGAGATGCTGCTCGTCACCGGCGCGCTCGTCGGCGAGGGCCTCGGCGATTCCGTGGCGCTCATCACCGACGGCCGGTTCAGCGGCGGGACGCACGGGCTGATGATCGGGCACATCGCCCCGGAGGCGGCCCTCGGCGGCCCGATCGCCATCGTCGAGGAGGGCGACACGATCGTCATCGACGTGGACCGCAAGGCGCTCGACATCGAGCTGCCGGACGACGAGGTCGCCCGCCGGCTCGCGACCTGGACGCCCCGCCCGCCGAACTACCCGGGCGGCGTGCTCGCCAAGTACGCGGCGCTCGTCGGATCGGCCTCGGAGGGCGCCGTGACGACCGGTCCGCGCATGACCGCCAACCTGCGTGGACGCTGACCGGGACCGGCCCTGGACCCCGACCGGGGTCGGCATCAAGACGTCCCCGCAGGGCGTCGACTGGCCCACGCTGGACGCCGCGTGGGCGCGCATCGGTGAACTCGACGTGTTCGACTCCGTCTGGATGAACGACCACCTCAGCGACGTCTCGGGCGAGCGCCACGGCCCGAGCCTCGAGGCATTGACGACGATGGCGGCGCTCATCCATCGCGTGCCCGGTCGGTGGGTGGGGCACGGCGTGCTGTCGAACACGTTCCGCCACCCGGCCGTGCTGGCCAAGGCGGCCACCGTCCTCGACCACGCCACCGGCGGACGGTTCATCGTCGGGCTCGGGGCCGGATGGCACGAGGGCGAACACACGCCGTTCGGGCTCACGCTCCACGACATGCCCGAGCGGTTCGACCGGTTCGAGTCGGCAGTCCACGTCCTGCGCGCGCTGTGGTCGGCCGAGGCCGGCGCCCCGCCGGGCGTCAGCCGGCCCGATCCCTACTACCCGCTCACCGAAGCGACGAACGAACCGCCGCCGCTGACCCCGGGCGGGCCGCCCCTGTTCCTCGGGGGCCAGAAGCGCCGCGGCGTCGCGCTGGCGGCGGCCGTCGCCGACGGCTGGCTCCTGCCTTCGATCATCAGCCCGGGCGAGCCGGCGGACCTCGACTACTTCAGCGGCCGGCGCGATGCGCTGCTCGCCGCGCTCGACGCGGCGGGCCGTGACCCGACCGGCTTCGCCATCGTGGCCCAGGTCCCGACCGGCCGGACCCGGGCACACCGGGCCGAGGCGCTCGAGCGAGCGCTCGACGCCGTGCGCCGCGGCGCGACGTCGGTCATCGTCGGGATGCCACCCGACCTCGGCGCGCCGGGCGTGGACCTCGTGGCCCGCGAGGTCGCCGAGCCGCTGCGCGAGGCGCTCGGGCGATGAGCCCGACGGTCGCCATCCGTCCAGCGGTGTCGCCGGACGACCTGGCAGCCCTGGTGGACATCACCGGGGCGACGACGCCCGAGGAGCCGACCTCGATCGACGAGCTGCGCTGGGCCGACCGCACCTATCCCGGCGGCGCGCGCTTCCTGGGCGAGCTCGACGGGGCGGTGGTCGGCGCCGCGACGGTCGGGCGCATCTACGTCCATGGACCCGACTACCCCGACCTGTGGGCGACCCTCGGCGTCCTCCCCGACGCCCGGCGGCAGGGCGTCGGATCGGCGCTCCTCGACGCGGTCGCGCGAACCGCGGCGGACAGGGGCAAGACCGGCCTGCAGGTGCGTTGTCGGGGCGACCGTGCGTGGTCGATCGCGTTCCTCGAGCGGCGCGGCTTCGTGGAGCTGGAGCGCCAGAAGGCCGTCCGCCTGGGACTGACGGGTCGCCCGGCGCCCTCGTACGCTGCCCCGGAGGGCGTCACCCTGACCTCGCTGGCAGCGCGTCCGGACCTCGTCGCGGCGGTGCACGCCGTTGCGCTCGAGACGTTCGCGGACATCCCGGGCGGCGACCCCATGGCCGTCGGCGACCTGGCCGAGTTCGCGGCGCGCGACGTGGACCGGCCGGGGATCCCGGCCGACGCGTTCATGCTCGCCGTCGAGACCGGCACCGACCGGGTCGCCGGGTACGCCAGCCTGCAGCGCCTGCCCGGTCGCCCCGACGTGGCCTGGCACGACATGACCGCGGTCGCCAGGGCCTGGCGGGGTCGGGGCCTGGCGACGACCCTCAAGCTGGCCACCATCGCCTGGGCCATCGAGCACGGGCTGACCGCGCTGGAGACCGGCAACGACGAGGCCAACGCCCCGATGCGCGCCGTGAACGCCCGACTCGGCTACGAGCCGCTGCCCGATGAGATCGTCCTGCGCGGTCCGCTCATCGGCGCGATGATGGTCCGGTGACCACCGACGACCCGCTCCCCCCGGATCCCGCCCAGTACGACTCCCCGCGCGCCGTCCGCGCCCGGGCCAAGGGTCTCGATGCCCCGTACATCGCGGGCGGCACGGATCCGGAACCGGGTCCCGCCCTGGTCGAGGAACGCCGCTACGGCAAGCTCCTCGTGGCCATGGTCGTGACCATCGTCGCGGCGGGGTTCGTGGTCGGCACCGCGATCGCCCTGTTCGGCCCGGCGGGCGGACGCTGACCCCACCGTGACGACCCTCGGCCTGCCGTCCCGGGCGATCGAGGCGACCGACTGGGACGCGGCCCACGAGCGGCTCGTGGCCACCCTGCGCGACCTCATCCGGATCCCGTCGGTCAACCCGCCCGATCCCGCCGCACCCGACGGCGAGCTGCGCGTGGCGACGTACCTCGCCGAGCGGCTGACGACGCTCGGGCTCGAGCCGGAGATCGTCGAGCCGGTGCCCGGCCGCGGCTCCGTCCACGTCCGCCTGCATGGCGACGGGAGCGGCGGCGACCCCTTCCTGCTGCTGTCGCACCTCGATGTCGTGCCGGCTCCGGCCGACCGCTGGACGCATGACCCGTTCGCGGCCGACATCGTCGACGGCTACGTCTACGGTCGGGGCGCGGTGGACATGAAGGGCATGGTCGCCATGGAGCTGGGCGTGGTCGAGCGCCTCGTCGAGGAGGCCCGGATCGCCGGGCTCGATCCGGCCCGCGACCCGATCCCCGGACTGCGTCGCGACGTCCTGTTCACCTGCACCGCCGACGAGGAGGCCGGGTCGGCCGCGGGCGCCCGCTGGATCGCCGAGCACCGTCCGGACTGGCTGCGCGCCGCGGGTGCGGTCAATGAGTGCGGCGGCGTGTCGGTCACCGTCGCCGGCAAGCGCCTGTACCCCATCCAGGTCGCGGAGAAGGGCTTCCTGGCCTACCGCATCCACGTCCGCGGGACGTGGGGCCACGGCTCCATGCCGCGCGATGACAACGCCCTGGTCATGGCCGCGACGATCGTGGATCGGCTGGCCGTGCCGGGCCCCGTCCGCCTGACCCCGGTCATGGCCCGCTTCCTGGAGGCGGCCGCCGAGGCCCTCGGTGGCGAAGCGGCGACGGCGATGCGCCGGATCGCCGCGGGCGACGCAGACTCGGACCGGGCCATCGATGCGCTGTGCGACCCGATGTACGCACGAGCCTTGCGTGCGCTCGTCCGCCAGACGCTCAGTCCCGACGTGATCCACGCGGGGGTCAAGTACAACGTCATCCCGGGCGACGCGGTGCTGGAGGTGGACTGCCGGATCCTGCCGGGCACGACCGAGGCCGACATGCGTGCCGAGGTCGAGGCGCGCATCGGGCCCGACCTGCTGCCGGCCTGCGAGATCGAGCTGATGGTCTACGGCGAGCCGGTCGAGTCCCCGGCCGACGGGCCCTTCTACGAGACCCTGGTGGCCACCCTGCGCGACCACGACCCGGAGGGCGTTCCCGTGCCCGTCATGGCGCCCTTCGCCACGGATGCCAAGGCGGCCGCCCTGGTGGGCACCCCGGCGTACGGGTTCTCGCCGCTGCGGCTCGATCCGGACGAGCGCTTCCTCGAGCGCTTCCACGGCGTGGACGAGCGGGTGTCGCTCGACGCGCTGCGCTTCGGCCTGCCCGTCCTGTACGACGTCGTCCGCCGCTTCTGCGCCTGAGGTCCACGGGGCGCCCTATCATCCGCGGATGCACGACACCGGGGGAAGGGACGCGGTCGCGCCCGCCTCGCACGCCGCGGACCGCCACGATCGGATCCGGGTCCGGGGGGCGCGCGTCAACAACCTCAAGGACGTCGATGTCGACATCCCGAAGCGACGACTGACGGTCTTCACCGGCATCTCGGGCTCCGGCAAGAGCTCCCTCGTCTTCGGCACGGTGGCCGCCGAGTCGCAGCGGATGATCAACGAGACCTACAGCGCCTTCGTCCAGGGCTTCATGCCGAGCCTGGCGCGTCCGGACGTGGATGTCCTCGAGGGCCTGACCACGGCGATCATCGTCGACCAGGAGCGCATGGGCGCCAACGTCCGTTCCACCGTCGGCACGGCCACCGACGCCAACGCCATGCTGCGCATCCTGTTCAGTCGGCTGGGCGAGCCGCACATCGGGCCGCCCAACGCGTTCTCGTTCAACGTCCCGACGACGCGCGTCAGCGGCGTCCGCCACAGCGCCACCGGGGAGCGGACGGTGGTCAGGAACGAGATCTACCTGGGTGGCATGTGCCCGCGCTGCGAGGGCATGGGTCGGGTCAACGACATCGACCTCGGCCAGCTGTTCGACCCCTCGAAGTCGCTGTCCGAGGGCGCCATCACGGTGCCCGGCTACACCCCCGATGGCTGGGCCACCCGGATCTTCGCCGCGGCCGGCCTCGATCCGGACAAGCGCATCGGCGACTACACGGACGCGGAGCTCCAGCGCTTCCTCCATGAAGCGCCGACCAAGGTCAAGGTCGAGGGCATCAACCTGACCTACGAGGGACTGGTGCCGAAGGTCCAGAAGTCGATGCTGGCGAAGGATCGCGAGGCGATGCAGCCCCACATCCGCGCCTTCGTCGATCGGGCGGTCACCTTCACGGCGTGCCCCGAGTGCGAGGGGACGCGCCTGGACGAGGGCGCGCGCGGGTCGCGGATCCGGGGTATCAGCATCGCCGATGCCTGCGCCATGCAGATCAGCGACCTGGCTCTCTGGGTCGGCAGCCTGGACGAGCCGTCGGTCGCGCCCTTGCTCGCGAACCTGGGCCGGACGCTCGAGTCGTTCGTGGCGATCGGCCTGGGCTACCTCTCGCTGGAGCGGCCGGCCGGCACGCTGTCCGGGGGCGAGGCCCAGCGGACCCGGATGATCCGGCACCTGGGCTCGGCCCTGACCGACGTCACGTACGTCTTCGACGAGCCGACGGTGGGCCTCCACCCGCACGACATCACCCGGATGAACGAGCTGCTCCTCCAGCTCCGCGACAAGGGCAACACGGTCCTGGTCGTGGAGCACAAGCCGGAGGTGATCGCCATCGCCGACCATGTCGTCGACCTGGGGCCCGGCGCCGGGGCAGCCGGCGGGCGGATCTGCTTCGAGGGGACGGTGGCCGGCCTGCGCGCCAGCGACACGATCACCGGTCGGCACCTGGACGACCGCGCCGCCCTCAAGCCCACGGTCCGCCGGGCGACCGGCACGCTGGCCGTCCGCGGCGCGACCACGAACAACCTGCAGGGGGTCGACGTGGACGTCCCTCTCGGCGTGCTGGTCGTGCTCACAGGCGTCGCGGGCTCCGGCAAGAGCTCCCTCGTCGATGGCTCGCTGTCCCGTCGGGACGGGGTGGTCACCATCGACCAGGCCGCCATCCGCGGGTCCCGGCGAAGCAATCCGGCGACGTACACGGGCCTGCTGGACCCGATCCGCAAGGCCTTCGCCAGGGCGAACGGCGTCAAGCCGGCCCTGTTCAGCGCCAACTCCGAGGGCGCCTGCCCCACTTGCAACGGGGCCGGCGTGGTCTTCACCGATCTCGGGATGATGGCCACCGCCGAGACCGTGTGCGAGCTGTGCGAGGGCCGGCGCTTCGGTGCCGAGGTCCTCGACTACCACCTCGGCGGCCGGGACATCAGCCAGGTCCTCGCCATGTCCGTCACCGACGCGGAGGCGTTCTTCGGGTCGGGCCCGGCGAGTACACCCGCCGCGCAGACCATCCTGCGTCGGCTGGCCGATGTCGGCCTCGGCTACCTGACCATCGGCCAGCCGCTGACGTCCCTGTCCGGCGGCGAGCGTCAGCGACTCAAGCTGGCCACGCACATGGCCGGACAGGGTGGGATCTACGTCCTGGACGAGCCGACGTCGGGCCTGCACCTCGCCGATGTCGCGCAGCTGCTCGGCCTGCTCGATCGGCTCGTCGACGCGGGCACATCGGTCATCGTGATCGAGCACCACCAGGCCGTGATGGCCCACGCCGACTGGATCATCGACCTCGGGCCCGGGGCCGGCCACGACGGCGGGCGGGTCGTCTTCCAGGGCACACCGGCGGACCTGGTCGCCAGCCGGGCAACGCTGACCGGCGAGCACCTCGCGGTCTACGTCGGGGCCTGAAGGCCTCGGTCGACATCCCTCGCGAGCTTGAAGGCGCGGCGGATCACAGGTCCTCCTCGCGGCTCACAGGTCCTCCTCGCGGCGGGCGCGGATGAGCCGGCCCCGGCGGCTGATCGCGTGGGTCGCCAGCGCGGCGACGCCCATCGCGACGATGGCCCGCTCGGCCGTGGGCATGGGGCGGACCGCCCCAAGGAACTGCTCGGCGCGCGCCCGATCGACGACGCGCAGGACCGCGTGGCCGCGCTGGGTCAGCCGCAGCACCTTCTGGCGACGGTCCGCCTCCTCGACGGCTCGCTCGACCAGGCGACGCCGGACCAGGCCATCGATCAGCCGCGACGTCGCCGACGGGGAGCGGTTGATGGCGTCGGCGAGCTCGCCGACCGTCAGCGTGGAACCGTCGGCCAGGACGTAGAGCGCCGCAAGCTGCGTGAATCCCAGGCGAAGGTCGCCGAGCTGCGAGGCGAAGCCGATGACGAGCTCGCGCCACAAGGCTCGGCCCATGGCCACGCGCTCGCTGATCTGGCGCACGTTCTGGATGCGCTGACCGGCCGCCAGGACCGGGGCGGACAGGTCGGCTTCGAAGCGCTGTGCGATGGCCCGGCGGGGCGCCGGACGCGTGCTGGGACGGCTGTGACGGGCATCGCTCATGCGTGCAAGGATGCACGCGAATCGGGCATGACCGCAAGCATCGCCCGTACGCTTCGCCGCGATGTCACCGATCGCCTTCGTCTTCCCCGGCCAGGGCTCGCAGTCCGTGGGCATGGGCCGGGATCTCGCCGCGTCCTCGGCCGCCGCGGCCGCCGTGTGGGCCGCCGCCGATGCGGCCCTCGGCGAGCCCATCAGCACCATCGCCTGGGAGGGTCCGGCCGAGACCCTGGACCTGACCGAGAACGCCCAGCCCGCGCTCCTGGCCGCCAGTATCGCCATCCTCGAATCCCTGCGCGAGCGCTGGGCGGCCGGTGGCCAGGCCGGCCCCGTGCCGGCGTTCGCCGCCGGGCACTCGATGGGCCAGTACTCCGCCCTCGTGGCCGCCGGCGTCCTGTCGCTGGCCGACGGGGTCCGCCTCGTCCGCCGCCGCGGCGAGCTGATGCAGGCCTCCGGGCAAGGCCGCGACGGCGCGATGGCCGCCCTGATCGGCCTCGACGATGGGCGGCTTCCCGAGCTCGTCGCCGCGGCGTCCGCGCACGGCACCTTCGTGGTGGCCAACCGGAACTCGCCTGGCCAGGTCGTGGTCTCCGGCGAGCGCCCCGCGATCGAGGCCGGCGCGACGCTCGCGAAGGAGCTGGGGGCCAGGCGGGCCATCGTCCTGCCGGTCAGCGTCGCCGCCCACTCCCCGCTCATGGCGGAGGCGGCCGACGCGCTGCGCGACACGCTCGTGCCCATCGCGTTCGCGGACCCGGAGGCGCCCCTCCTGGCCAACGCCGACGCCCACGTCATCAGCACGGCCGAGGGCGCCCGCTCCGAGCTGGTCGACCACCTGACCGCCGGCGTCGACTGGGTCGCCGCGGTCGAGTCGATGGTCGAGGCCGGCGTCACGACCTTCGTCGAGATCGGGCCCGGCAAGGTCCTGACCGGCCTCATCAAACGCATCGCCCCCGATGTCGAGGTCGTCCCGGCCGACGACCCGGCGTCCGCCGACCGACTCGCCGCCCTGGGCTCCGAGCCCGCCTGACCGTCACCAGGAGGAACCGACATGCGCCGCCCCGACTACGACCGGAGGGTGGTCGTCACCGGCCTCGGGGTCATCAGCCCCGTCGGCAACGACCCCGACACGGCCTGGAGCAACCTCGTCAACGGGGTCTCCGGCCTGGGACCGATCACCCACTTCGACACCACGCCCTACGAGGCCAAGGCCGCGGGCGAGGTCAGCGACTTCGACGCCAAGGCGTGGATGGATCCGAAGGCCGCCCGCCGCAGCGAGTCGAGCCTGCACTTCGGCGTCGCCGCCGCGAAGCAGGCGCTGGCCGACTCCGGGTTCGAGCTGACCGACGAGAACCGGACCGAGGTCGGGGTCATCTTCGGATCGGGCGCCGGTGGCCAGCAGCTGTTCGTGGACAACTATGTCGCGCTCCACGAGCGCGGCAACCGGACGGTCGCCCCGACGTTCATCGCCAACGCCCTCGTCGATAGCGCGTCGGGGATGATCGCCATCGAGACGGGCGCCATCGGCCAAAACATGTGCGTCGTGTCCGCCTGCGCGACCGGCACCCACAACGTCGGCGAGGCGGCCGAGGCCATCCGGCGCGGCGACTGCATCGCGGTCATCACCGGTTCGACCGAGGCGCCGCTGCTCGAGGTCGCCCACGCCGGTTTCAGCAACATGCGCGGCATGGGCATGCCCCGACCCGGCGAGGGTCTGGAGACCGTGTCCCGGCCGTTCGACGCGACCCGCGACGGCTTCGTCCTGGGCGAGGGCGCGGGCTCGCTCTTCCTCGAGGACCTCGATCTGGCCAAGGCCCGCGGCGCGCGCATCTACGCCGAGGTCGTGGGCTACGGCTCCGCGGCCGACGGCTGGGACATGGTCCAGCCGATCGACGCGGGCGTCGGGTCCGCGCGGGCGATGCAGATGGCCCTGGAGCGCCGCGGCGTGCCGGCCGACGAGGTCGACCTGATCAACCCGCACGGCACCTCCACGCCGCTCGGTGACAAGCGCGAGGCCGAGGCGATCTGGACCGTGTTCGGATCGCGCGCGGCGCGCGACCGGCGGTCCCTGGTCATCAGCGCCACGAAGTCGATGACCGGACACCTCATGGGCGCGGCCGGGGCGTTCGAGGCGTTCGCGACGGTCAAGTCCGTGGCCGAGCAATGCGCGCCCGGCACGCTCAACTTCCGCGACATCGATCCCGAGTGCGACGTGTGGGTCACGCCGGAGACGCAGGCCATGCCGATCCGCTACGCGCTGTCCAACAACATCGGGCTGGGCGGGCACAACGGCGCGGTCGTGTTCAAGCGCTACGACGGCGATTGACCGCCACCCGCGCC
>JBKHXL010000047.1:0-25304 GCA_046566045.1 Candidatus Limnocylindria bacterium | reverse complement strand
GATAGCGACCGCCGTGCCGTCGATGTCGACCACCTGGACGGGCTGCGACGGATCGGCCGGGCGCGGGACTTCGATGTACCGTTCGTCGTCGTACACCTCGTGGTCGCTCCCTGCTCGTCGCTCATCCTGGCGGATACCCCCTGGGAGTATAGAGGTGTCGAGCGGATCGCGTCAACCGGGCCGACCGAGCGTCTGCGTCACGCGGTCGGCACTTGCGCAGATACCCGGCTGGGGTATCCTCCCCGTCTACTACAGCATTGTAGTGCAGAGGAGGAGCCATGCGTCGATCGCTCGTCGCCCTGATCGGGCTCGTGTTCGTTGCCGCCGCCTGCGGTGGTGCCACCACCAGCGCGCCACCATCGGCCAGCCAGCCGGGTACGTCCGGCGCACCCGTCGCCAGCCCGTCGGCAGGCGCAACCGGGGGCATCATCACGGTCGGGCTGTACCAGGAGCCCGATAACCTGAATCCGTATCTTGCCGTCCAGACGGCCAGTCGGCTCGTGCGCCAGATCACCCTGGAGGGTCTGCTGAAGGCGGACCCGTCGGGCGCCTATGTGCCGGGCCTGGCGGCGGAGGTGCCGACGGTCGAGAACGGCGGCATCTCGGCGGACGGCCTGACGATCACCTACAAGCTCAAGCCCGGCCTCACCTGGTCGGACGGCGACCCGGTCACCTCGGCCGACGTGAAATTCACCTGGGACCTGATCATGGATCCCGCGAACAAGGTCAACTCACAGACCGGCTACAAGGAGATCGAGTCGATCGCGACGCCGGACGATACGACCGTCGTCATCACGTTCAAGACCCTGTACGCCGCCGCCCTGTCGCTGTTCAGCATCAAGGACGCGGTCCTGCCGGCGCACGTCCTGGAGGGCAAGCCGCTCGACGGCGCCGAGTTCAACCGACTCCCCGAGGGGACCGGCCCCTTCATGATCACCGAGTGGCGATCGGCCGACTCGATCATCGCCGACCGCAATCCCAACTTCAGGGATGCCGGCAAGCCTGGCGTCGATCGGATCGTCTTCAAGATCATCCCCTCGAACGAGGTCGGCAGCGCCCAGATCCGGTCCGGCGAGATCGACATCCTGTGGAACCTGACCGAGGCGCAGATCCCGGAATTCGAGGCGATCCCGGACATCGCCCTCCAGGTCACGCCGTCGTCCAACATCGAGTATCTCGGGCTCAACCTGAGCATGCGCGGGATGGCCGATCCGTCGATGCCCCACCCGATCCTGGGCGACCGGGCCGTGCGTGAGGCGCTCGCGTCCGCGATCGACCGGACCCCGATCATCGACGACTTGCTCAACGGCAAGTCGGAAGTCGCCACCTCGCCGATCGGCCTCGGCTGGGCGTCGCCGGACGGGATCGCCGTCCCGGCGTACGACCCGGTGAAGGCTCAGAGTCTCCTGGAGTCGGCCGGATGGGTCGACAGTGACGGCGACGGTATCCGCGAGAAGGGCGGCACCCGGCTGTCGCTCGAGATCAGCACGCCCGCCGGCAGCCAGCTTCGCGAGCTGACCGAGGCCCTGCTCCAGGAGCAGTTCAAGGCCGTCGGTGTCGATCTCGTCATCAACAACGTCCCGGCCGCCACGCTGTTCGGCAACTGGGCCGAGAACGGCAAGCTCAAGCGCGGCGACTTCGATATCGTCATGGATACGTGGGGAGCCGACCTGGACCCCGACGACTTCCTGTCCACGTTGTTCACGTCCGATCAGATCCCGACCGAGGCGAACGGCGGCGAGGGCTGGAACTTCTTCCGGCTCCAGGATCCGTCGCTCGATCAGGCCATCGCCGACGGCCGGGCCACCCTCGACCAGGAGAAGCGCAAGGCTGCCTACAAGACGGCTGCCGAACGCATCGCCGACAACCTCGTCTACATCCCCCTGTACAAGCGGTCGACGATCGACGCGTTCCGCAACACGGTGACCGGCCAGCAGCCCAACCCGTGGTCCGAGTTCACCTGGAACGCCCAGGACTGGACGAAGACCGAGTAGTAGCGTTCACCAGCAGAGAGGGACACGGCATTGGCAGGCTACCTCGTCCGACGCAGCCTCCAGGCCGTGCCCCTGCTGGTGGGGATCTCTCTGATCGCGTTCCTCCTGTTGCAGGCCATCCCCGGGGGCCCCTCCGCGGCCTACCGGGGGATGGCCAACGTCACGGCCGCCGATCTGGCCCGCATCGAGCGCGAGCTCGGCCTGGATCAACCGGTCTTCGTCCAGTTCGCCAACTGGCTGGCGCGGTTCGTCCAGGGCGACTGGGGGATCTCGTTCGTCGCCCGCCGACCGGTCCTGGAGATCATCCTGGAACGGTTGCCCAATACGCTGCTCCTGATGGCGGCGGCGCTGAGCGTATCCGTCGTCCTGTCCATCCCGCTGGGCATGATCGCGGCGATCCGCCAGTACTCGGCCATCGATACCGTCCTCACGTTCCTCAGTTTCGTCGGGCTGTCCCTTCCGGTCTTCTGGTTGGGCCTGATGCTGATCGTGCTCTTCACGGTCGTCCTGGGCGTCCTGCCGGGTGGCGGGATGGGGCCACCGGGCGTCGAACCGGACCTGCCCACGAGGATCCGCTACCTGATCCTGCCGACGCTCACGCTCTCCATCGTGTCGGTCGGCTTCTTCACGCGATACCTGCGCGCCTCGATGATCGAGGTGCTCCGCGCGGACCACATGCGTTTCACCCGCGCCCGGGGCATCCCGGAGCGCAGCCGGTATCTGCGCCATGCTCTGCGCAACGCGGCGATCCCCTACGTGACCGTCGTCGCCCTCCATATCCCGGACTACCTGATCGGCGCCCTGGTCGTGGAGACGATCTTCTCGTGGCCCGGCACGGGACGGCTGTTCCTGGAGTCCGCCCTCCGTTTCGACTACCCGGTGCTGATGGGCATCCTGTTCATCGGGTCGGTCGTGGTCATCCTCTCGAATCTCCTGGCCGATGTCCTGTACGGCGTGCTGGATCCGCGGGTGCGCTATGGCTGAGTTGGTCCAGGCGACGCCGACGCCGTCGACGACCGCACGTGGCTGGCGCCGAACGTGGCGCTCGTTCGCGCAGAACCGGATGGGGGTGCTCGGACTGCTCGTCCTTGCGGTGCTGGTCGTCGCGGCCATCGTCGGCCCGATCGTCAGCCCGTACGACGGCGTGACGACGAGCATGTCGGAGCGGTTGGAAGGGCCGTCCCTGGCCCATCCGATGGGCACGGACGAACTCGGGCGGGACACCCTCACCCGCGTCCTGTCCGGGGGTCGCGTCTCATTGGCCGTCGGAGCCCTGGCCACGCTCGTGGCGCTGTCCATCGGGATCGTCGTGGGTGCCATCGCCGGGTATGCCGGAGGATGGATCGACAACTTCCTGATGCGCGTCGTCGACGTCGCCCTGTCCCTGCCCGATCTCTTCCTGCTGATCTTCGCCAGCGCGCTGCTTGGCCCGAGCTTCGGGACGATGATCCTGATCATCAGCCTGGTCCGCTGGATGAATGTGGCCCGGCTGATCCGTGCGTCGTTCCTCTCCCTGCGCGAGCGGGAGTTCATCGAATCGGCGCGAGCCATCGGCGCGGGCCCGCTGCGTATCGTGGGGGTCCATCTCCTCCCGAACTCGCTCGGTCCGATCATCGTCGCGGGGACCCTCGGTGTCGCGAGCGCCATCCTCGCCGAGTCCACCCTCAGCTTCCTGGGTCTGGGGATCCAGCCGCCGGCGGCATCATGGGGATCCATGCTGCGCAACGCCCAGGCCCAGATCTTCACCTCGCCCTGGGCGGCGGTCTTCCCGGGCCTGTTGATCTTCCTGACGGTGATCGCCATCAACTTCGTCGGCGATGGACTGCGCGACGCCCTGGACCCCGGCCGTGCTCACCGATTCCGCGGCTCTCGCGAGGCCATCAAGGCGGCGCTTCTCGCCGAGCGTCCCCCGCTCCTTCCGCGGTCCGAGCCCGACGGCCCGTCGGACGACCGCCTCGGGTCCCAGCGGACGTGATCGACCGGTCCGTGCCCCGGCCGCTCCTGGACGTCGTGGACCTGCGGGCCTGCTTCTGGACGGAGGACGGGCTGGTCCAGGCCGTCGACGGCGTGTCGTTCAGCGTGCGCGAGGGGGAGCGCGTGGGCATCGTCGGGGAGTCGGGCTCGGGCAAGTCGGCGATGGCGTCCGCGATCCTCGGCCTGCTCGAACCACCCGCCGCGGAGGTCCTGTGTGGCGAGGTCCGTCTCCATGGCCGGGACCTGCTGACGCTGTCCGAGCCGGAGATGCGCGAGGTCCGCGGCGGCGAGATCGCGATGGTCTTCCAGGACCCGATCACCGCGCTCGATCCGGTCTTCACGATCGGCGAGCAACTCGTCGAGACGATCCTGCTCCATCGGCGGATCGGTCGTCGTGAGGCGCGCGACCTCGCCATCGAAGCGCTCGAGCGAGTCCAGATCCCGGCCGCCATCCGCCGGCTGGACGCGTATCCACACCAGCTCTCGGGTGGCATGCGTCAGCGCGTGGTCATCGCCATCGCTCTCGCCTGCGAACCGAGCCTGCTGATCGCGGACGAGCCGACGACGGCCCTGGACGTCACGACCCAGGCGCAGATCCTGGACCTCATCGGCCGGCTTGCCGATGAGCGCAGGATGGCCGTCATCCTGATCACCCACGACCTGGGGGTCGTAGCCGGATTCACCGACACCGTCCATGTCATGTACGCGGGCCGGATCGTCGAACGCGGTCCGGTCGACGCCATCTTTCGTCAGACGCAGCATCCCTACACGGCCGGGTTGCTGGGATCCGTGACCCGCCTGGACGCCGCCCGCGAGGATCGCCTGCTGCCCGTGCGGGGGATGCCCCCGTCGCTCATCCAGCGGCCGTCCGGTTGCGCCTTCCACCCGCGCTGCGACTACGCCGTCGCGCGCTGCCGGTCCGAATCGCCGGAGCTCGACGAGGCGCGCGGCGACCATCTGGTCGCATGCCACCTCGCGAGTCAGCTCCATCTTGTCGCTCGCCGCCACGTCGCGTCCGTTGCCGACGGGGACCTGACGTGAGCGCGGCCACGCCCGCAGCGGACGCGGACGTACCGACCATGGCCGCCGAGACCCTGCTCGAGGTCAGGGACCTGGTGAAGTCCTTCCCGGTGCGCGGAGGCTTCCTGCGCCGGCACGTTGCCGACGTCCAGGCCGTGGCGGGCGTTTCGTTCGACGTGCGTCGGGGGGAGACCCTTGGGCTCGTCGGTGAGTCGGGCTGTGGCAAGTCGACGACGGCGCGTTGCGTCCTGCGCCTGATCGATCCGACCTCCGGTCGGATCCTGTTCCGTTCCTCCGCCCTGCACGACCCGGATCCGGGGGCGCACGGCGGTGCGGAGCCCACCGACACCGCCACGGCCGCGCCGACCGAGATCATCGACATCATGACCGCTCGACCGGCCCAGCTGCGCCGGCTGCGCCGGGAACTCCAGATCGTCTTCCAGGACCCGTTCGCCTCCCTGGATCCCCGGCAGTCCATCGAACAGATCGTGGGGGAACCGCTCGTCGTGCACGGCGTCGGGGACGGCCGGCAGCGTCGGGCTCGGGTGGCGGAGCTCCTCGATCTCGTGGGACTCCAGCCCGAGCATGCCCTGCGCTACCCGCACGAGTTCTCCGGTGGTCAGCGGCAGCGGATCGGCATCGCCCGGGCCCTCGCCCTCCACCCGTCGCTGATGGTGCTCGACGAGCCGGTGTCGTCCCTGGATGTGTCCATCCGGGCCCAGGTCCTCAACCTCCTGACCGACCTCCAGGACCGGTTGGGCCTGACCTACCTGTTCATCGCCCACGACCTGTCCATCGTTCGCCACATGAGCGATCGGGTCGCCGTGATGTACCTCGGCAAGATCGTGGAACTCGCCGATCGCGATGAGATCTACGCCCAGCCACTTCATCCCTACACCAGGGCGCTGATGTCCGTCGTCCCGATCCCGGACCCGGTGACGGAGCGCACCCGAGCACGGACGCTCCTCAACGGCGACCTGCCATCCCCGGCGAATCCGCCGACGGGCTGCCGATTCCGGACCCGCTGCCCGATCGCGGTCGTTCCCGGGGTCTGCGACGAGACCGAGCCGGAACTGCGTCAGCTGCAACCCGGACACTGGGTCGCCTGCCACTTCGCCGACGGCTGACGCGTCGGGGCCGCCGGCGAGGGCGCGGGTGCCGGCGCTCGGCCGCCCTTACGTCGCCGGAAGCTCGATCTGGAACGTGGAGCCCCGGCCCGGTCCGCCGCTGTCGACCCAGATCCGGCCACCCATGGCGTCGATCAGCGCGCGCCCGATCGCGAGACCGATCCCCGAGCCCCCGAGCGCGCGGGATCGGGCCGGGTCGACACGGTAGAACCGCTCGAACACCCGCTCGCGCTGCTCGAGGGTCAGGCCGGGGCCCTCGTCGGCGACGGCGAGCCGGATGGTCTGACCGTTTCGGGTCGCGGTGACGACGACCTGGCCGCCATCCGGTGAGTAGCGCAGGGCGTTGCTCAGGACATTGTCCAGGACCTGCGCGAGGCGGTCGGCGTCGGCCTGCACTGCCAGACGCATGTCGGCGACCTCGAGGCGGATCTGCACGCCCCGTTCACCTGCCGCGCGACGGAACCGCCCCACCAGCGACTCCAGGAAGCCCGCCAATTCCACGCCGGTGATCGCCATCGGCAGCTGTCGCGCTTCGGCGCGCCACAGGTCCTGCAGGTCGGCGACGAGCCGCGAGAGCCGTCCCGTCTGGCTGCGGAGCAGCTCCATGGTCTGCTGCGATGGTTCGATGACGCCGTCCTGCAGACCTTCGAGGTAGCCCTCGATCGTGGCCAGCGGGGTGCGAAGTTCGTGGGCCACGTCACCGACGAGCTGCAGCCGCCGGCGCTCCGTCTCTTCGAGGGACTCCGCCATTCGGTTGAACGAACCGGCGAGGTCACCGATCTCGTCCCGCGAGGCGACAGCCACACGCTCCGCGTACTGACCGGCGGCGATCCGCCGGGCGGCGGCGGCAAGACGGCTGATCGGCACGGACACCCGAGACGCCAGCAGGACACTCGCGATGACGGCCGCGACCACCGAGGCGCTCACGGCGATGACCATGGCGTTACCGATCGCATCGCGGAAGGCGGCCTGCACGAGCGAGGTCATCATCGCGTCCATCGAGCCGCCCATCGTCCCACCCATGGCGTGCCCCATCGCTGCGTCGAATGCACCCGGGGCGACGAGTCCGACCGTCCAGAACATGGTGATCGTCCCGACGAGCACGACGACCAGGTGACTGGCGAGCAGGCGGCCGCGGAGGCGACATCGACTGGCCACCTCAGTCGTCGTCCCGGAATCGGTAGCCGATCCCGCGAACCGTCTCGATGTAGGTCGGCTGGCTGGGGTCGTCCCCCAGTTTGCGGCGCAGGTTGGCGAGGTGGACATCGACGACGTGTTCGTCACCGACGTAGTCCATGCCCCACACGCGGTCGAGGAGCTGCTGCCGCGACAGGACGACGCCGCGCTCGCGGATGAGCGAGGCCACCAGGTCGAACTCGATGGCGGTGAGCATGACCTGATGACCGGCCACCGTCACGACATGTCGGCGGGCGTCGACCTCGAGGTCGCCGGCACGCCAGGCGTCGCCACCGACAACTCGCTCGCCGCGCGGTCGTCGGAGCAGCGCGCGCACGCGGGCCACCAGTTCGCGCGGAGAGAACGGTTTGGTGAGGTAGTCGTCGGCCCCGACGGAAAGGCCGACGATCCGATCCACCTCGTCGGCTCGAGCCGTCAGCATGATCACGTAGGCGTCGGAGAACCGCCGAGCCTGGCGGAGGACCTCGAGCCCGTCGATCCCTGGCAGCATCACGTCGAGCACGATGACGTCGGGCGCGCGCTCGCGGATCGCCTCCAGACCGCTCGGGCCGTCGCGCGCTTCGAACACCTGCATCCCGTCGCGCTCCAGGTAGCCGCGCACCAGGTCCACGATCGGCGCCTCGTCATCGACGACCAGGATCCGCGGTGTGGTCATCGTCCGCGCATCGGGAGCGCGACGCGGGCGACGGTGCCCCCGCCGTCACGATCCAGCAGCTCGATCGTGCCGCCGTGCGACTCGACGATCCAGCTGGCGATCGCGAGCCCGAGCCCGGTCCCGGACGGCCGGAGCTCGCGGGCACGGCGGCCGCGGTACAGGCGCTCGAAGAGCTGCGCCCGGTCTTCAGCGTCAAGTCCGATGCCGGTGTCCTCCACCACGATGACGGCCCGCCCCTCATGGATCTCCAGACCGGCGGTGACGCGGCCACCTTCGGGAGTGTAGCGAGCGGCGTTGTCCAGCAGGATCCCGAGCAGTTCGTGGAGCCGGTCGCGGTCGCCGTGGACGACGGCCGGCTCGACCGACGAGACGCCCATCCGGACGTGGCCGGCGGCCTGGTGCTGCCGCCTGACCGACTCGACCAGGAGCGCATCGAGTTCGACGGGCGCGAACTCGAGTCGGGCGCCCGATTCCGCCCGTGCCAGCGACAACAGATCCCGAATCAGCCGGCCCATCCGATCTGCCTCGTCCCGGGCATCCGTGAGGATCGCCGCCCGTTCGTCCGGGGGCAGGTCGGACCGCTGCAACAGGTCGAGATTGGCGCGGATCACCGTGAGCGGTGTCCGCAACTGGTGAGACGCATCGCCCAGGAACCGCTGAAGCGCTTGGTGGTTCTCTTCGAGCGCCGCCAGCATCTCGTTGAATGCCAGGGCGAGGTCGCCGACCTCGTCGCGCGCGGTTCCAGCGTCGACCCGTCCGCCGAAGTCGCCGGAGAGCGCGATCGCCCTCGCCGTGTCCGTCACCTCCGCCACTGGACGGAGCGCCCGTCGTGAGAGGAACAAGCCGCCGACGAGCGCCATGCCCGCCACGACTGATCCGCCGATGAGCAACGCCAGGCGGACCGTTGCCAGGAGCTCGCGGAGGGGTCGGGTCGTGTCAGCCCAGGCGATGTATCCCACCCGATCGCCGCTGACAAGCACGACCGGCTCGACGGCCAGGCGCAGCTCATCCCCGTCGACACTGGCGTCGCGGATCGCATGGCGGTGCGCGTCTGCCATCGCGAGATCGGACGCGGTGATCGGAAGGTCGTCGTTGCTGGACGACCATGATCGCGCAAGCTCGGACCCGGTCCGGTCCAGCACGATCACGCGCCCGCCGGTCGAGGCGAACTGGTCGAGCAGGCGGCTCGAGGGTCGCAGCCGGCCGCCGGCGTCGACGTCCTGTGCGAAGGCACCCGCGGCGTGCTCGGTATTCGCGAGCAGCGACGCGTCGAACGATCGCTGGAGCTCGTCGCGAAGGACGACATACATACCTGCTCCGAAGACGGTCAGGGCCGCCACCAGCAGCGCCGTATACAGGAGCGCGAGTCGGGTCCTGATCCGCAACTGGCGACCGGGACTCGTCACTCCTTGAGGACGTAGCCCGCGCCGCGGACGGTGTGCAGCAATCGTGCTTCGCCGGCCGCCTCCAGCTTGCCTCGCAGATAGCGCACGTACACCTCCAGGACGTTCGATTCGCCCTCGAAATCGTAGGCCCAGACGTGCTCCATGATCACGTCCCGGGTGAGCACCTTGCGCGGATGGCGCATGAACAGGAGCAGGAGGTTGTACTCCGTGGTGGTCAGTTCGATCTGCCGTCCACTCCGGTGAGCCTCTCGCGCGTCGACATCGAACTCCAGGTCCGCGAACCTGAGGATCTCGCCTGCAGGCATCGTGTGACGTCGCAGGAGCGCGTGGACCCTGGCCAGCAGTTCCTCGAAGTTGAAGGGCTTGACGAGATAGTCGTCGGCACCCGTCTCGAGACCCTCCACGCGGTCCTTGACCTCATCGCGTGCCGTGAGCATCAGGATGGCGACCTCGCCGCGGGCGGCGCGGAGCCGACGCGTCACTTCCAGGCCGTCGATCCCGGGCATCATCACGTCCAGGATCACGAGCTCCGGCAGATGCTCGCGTGCCTTCTCCAGGCCCTCCTCGCCACTCGAGGCCTCCACGACCCGGTAGCCCTCGTAGGCCAGCCCGCGACGCACCACCGTCCGGATCTTCGGATCGTCGTCGACGACGAGGATCCTGGTGGCGTCGCTCATGGTGTGGCTCCTCGGGTCAGGGGGACATCCCGGGCATACCGGGCATGTCAGGGTCCATGGTAGGCATCTGGACATCGGAAGGTGCGGGCTCGGATGGCCCGGGGGTCGGAGCGTCGGCCGGGGCGGGTTCGCCGCCGCCGGACCGTACGTTGATGGCCACGATCAGCCCCCCGGGCTCGACGCCCGCGTTCGAGGCATGGTGGAGGTCGTGGCAGTGGAGCAGCCAGGTGCCAGGTTGGTCGGCACGGAAGACGACGTCGTAGGTTTCTCCCTGGGCGATATTCAGCGTGCTGAGCCGCTGCGGTTCGGGCAAGGCCTCGCCATCCTTGGCGATGACCGCCATGTCCGTGCCGTGGAGATGCATCGGGTGGATCGTCTGGCTCGGGTTGATGAACCGAAGCCGCACCAGCTCACCTTCCGTCACATCGATCGACTCCGTCGCCGGGAAGGACCTGCCGTTGATCGTCAAGTAGTCGTACTCCATGCTCATGGCATCCATCTCGGCCATGTCGTCCCCGATCATCCAGTTGCCGAGGGCCAGGATGACCTCGCGATCGGCGGCGACCGGGTCGCCGCCCTGCGGGTCGATGATGAAGGGCGCATACAGGCCGCGGTCCATCTGGTCGCGGCTCTCCTCGCCATGGGAGTGGTACATGAACGTCCCGGCATGGGGTGCCGTGAACCGGTACGCGTAGGTTTCGCCGGGCGCGATCGGTTCCTGGGTGATGCCGGCGACGCCGTCCTCGTCGTTGGGCACGTGCAGGCCGTGCCAGTGGATGGAGGTCGACACGTCGAGCTTGTTCGTGACCTCGATCTCGACGGCGTCCCCCTCGGTCACGCGGATGGTGGGCCCGGGGACCGTGCCGTTGAAGGTGATCGCCCGCGTGGTCACGCCGGGTAGCAATTCCCACGGGGACTCCTGGACGACGAGGTCGAACCGACGGGTCTGGCCCGTCGGCGGGATCTCGGCCTCGGCCAGGACCTGCTCGAGCGCCGCCCGGTCGATCACTGCGGCGGCCGCCGCCGGCCCCTTGGTCGCGCCGGAAAGCGAATAGGCGGCCACCGTCCCGGCGACGCCGACCGCCAGGCCGGCGAGCAGGGTGATGACAAGGAACGAACGTTTCGGCACTGGGCGAACCTCGTGGATCCGGAGGGTGGTGTCGTTCCGATGCTGACCTTCGGACCTGAGGGCCAGATGAGCGCCGTCTGAGAAGACCCCCTCGACTGAGGCCGGTATCGGGCGGGACGACCGCTGCGCCTCGTGGCCGGGTGTGCGATAGTTGAGCGATGGCTCAAGTATTCTCCTCTGCGATCGATGTCGACCGCTGCGACACCGAGTGCCTGCATCCCGATCGCATCCGGCCCGTCCTGGGCCGATCGCTCGGCTCGGATGGGGCAGCAGCCGTCGCCTCGCTCTTTGGCGTCCTCGCCGATCCGTCCCGGTCGCGCATCCTGCATCTGCTGGCCATCGCCGACGACCTGTGCGTTTGCGACGTGGCGCTGGTGTTGGGCATGAGCGTCTCCGCCCTCAGCCATCAGCTCCGCTATCTGCGCGAGCGGGGAGCCGTGAGCCGTCGCAAGGTCGGCCGGATGGCCTACTACCGGCTCGTCGATGACCACCTCCGGCGGCTGATCCTCGACGCCGCGGTCCACGTCGCCGAGGGCTCGGCCTGATGGCGCGCTCGCAAAGCTCGGCCGCCGGGGCGAACCGTGGACGGCTGGCGGTCGTCTTCTCGATCACGCTCGCGGTGTTCGTCGTCGAGCTCGTCGGCGGCTTCCTCGCCAACAGCCTCGCCCTCCTCGCCGACGCCGGTCACATGTTCACCGACGTGGCCGGCATCGGCCTGGCGCTGACCGCGATCTGGTTCGCCGGCCGGCCGGCGACCGGAGGTCGGACGTTCGGCTACCTCCGTCTTGAGGTCCTCGCCGCGATCGTCAACGCGGTCCTCCTGTTCGGGGTCGGAGCGTTCGTCCTGTTCGAGGCCTGGCGGCGGCTGTCGGAGCCACCCGAGATCGCATCGGGGCTGATGCTCGGCGTCGCGCTCCTTGGCCTTGGGGCGAACGCCGTGTCGCTGTTCCTGCTGCGTGACGCCCAGAGTGAGAGCCTCAACATGCGCGGCGCGTACCTCGAGGTCATGGGCGACCTCGCCGGGTCGGTCGCGGTCATCGTCGCGGCCATCGTCATCGCGCTGACGAACTTCACGGCCGCCGACGCTATCGCCTCGGCGGCCATCGGGTTGCTGATCATCCCACGCACGTGGCGGCTCCTGCGCGACGCGATCGACGTGCTGCTCGAGGCGACCCCGAAGGGTATCGACCTTGACCTTGTCCGCCGGCACATCCTCGAGGCGCCCGGGGTGGCGGACGTCCACGACCTCCACGTCTGGACGATCACGAGTGGGATGAACGTCGTGTCCGCCCACGTCGTGCTGCGCGACGGCGCTGAACCACCGGCCGTCCTCGACGTCCTGTGTCGCTGCCTATCGGGTGACTTCGACATCGAGCACTCGACGTTCCAGCTCGAAACGGCCGACCGCCGGCGCCTCGAGGAGCGGCCGCACGCGTGAGCGAGCGACGGACGGGCGCGGCGCTTGCGCTCGAGAACCGGTCCATCCGTTTCGCGACCGTCTCGGGCGCGCTGCTGGCGACGGCCGTCATCGCTGACGCTGCTGGGGTCGCGACGATCCTCTCCGCGACGGCGCTCTTCGTGGGTGGCGCAACCTTCATGCCCGCCGCCGTGCGCGGTATGGCTCGCGGTAGCATCGGGATCGGGGGAATGATGACCATCGCCGCTGTCGGTGCGGTCCTGCTCGGCCAGCTGATGGAGGCTGCGACGCTGGCCTTCCTGTTCTCGATCTCCGAGGGCCTCGAAGACGTTGCGATGACCCGGACCAACCAGGAATTGCGCGCCCTGCTGGAGATCGTGCCGGCCTCCGCGACCGTCCGCCGTGACGGACGCGTATCCACCATCGCGGCGACCCAGGTGGTCATCGGAGATGTGCTCCTGGTGAGGCCTGGAGACCGTATCGCAACGGACGGGGTCATCCGCGCCGGGCGCTCATCGGTCGACCTGTCGGCGATCACCGGGGAATCGATCCCGGTGGAGGCGGAACCCGGCGACTGGGTCTACGCCGGGTCGATCAATGGCACGGGCGCCCTGGACGTGGAGGCCGCCGCGGCGGTCGCCGACAACTCGCTCGCCCGGATCGTCGCGATCGTCGAGGCGGCCCGAAACCAGAAAGGTCAGGGGCAGCGGCTGGCCGATCGGATCGCTCGCCCGCTCATCCCGGTAGTCATCGTCATCGCCCTGGCGATCGCCGTCGGCGGGAGCCTCCTCGACGATCCTCGGGTGTGGGTTGAGCGTGCCCTGGTCGTGCTGGTCGCGGCCGCACCGTGTGCCTTCGCGCTGTCGGTGCCCGTCAGCATCGTCTCCGCCATCGGCTCAGCGAGTCGGTCCGGCATCCTGATCAAGAGCGGTGCCGCCCTGGAGGTGCTCGCCGGCATTCGCCTCGTGGCGCTCGACAAGACCGGGACGCTCACCCGCAACGAGCCTGCCGTCATCGAGGTGGTCGTGGCTCCGGGGATGTCCGAGACCCAGGTCGTCCGCGATGCGGCCGCGCTGGAGGCACGCAGCGAGCACCCACTGGCCCGAGCCATCGTGGCCGTCGCCCCGGAGTACGTCGCTGCCGAAGCGGTCCAGGCCGTGGCGGGTCGTGGCCTGATCGGCACGGTCGGCGGGCAGGTCGTTCGCCTCGGCAGTCCGGCGTTCGTCGCACCCGGGCGACTGCGGTCGGACGCCGACCGGCTGGAGTCATCCGGCGCGACCGTGGTCGTCGTCGAGCGCGACGGCATCGTGACCGGCGTGATCGGGGTCCGAGACGAGCTCCGAGCCGAGGCGTTCGGCGCGGTCGCGGCCATCCGTGGTCTCGGCGCTGACGTCGTGATGCTTACCGGAGACAACGAGCGAACCGCCACCGCCATCGCCGCGGACGCGGGTATCGGTCGCGTTCACGCGAACCTGCTGCCCGCCGACAAGTCGAGCCTTGTCATCGGGCTGCGAGCGGAGGGTCCGGTCGCGATGGTCGGCGATGGGATCAACGATGCGCCGGCGCTGGCCAGTGCCGACGTCGGGATCGCGATGGGGGCGATGGGCTCGGATGTTGCCGTCGAGGCCGCCGACATCGCGTTGATGGGCGACGATCTGCGGCATCTGCCCCAGGCCATCCTCCACGCCCGACGAGCCCGGTCCGTCATGGTGCAGAACCTCGTGATGTCGGGCGGGATCATCGTGACGCTCGTCCCGTTGGCGGCGCTGGGGATCCTCGGGCTGGCACCGGTGGTCCTCGTCCACGAACTCGCCGAGGTGGTGGTCATCGCCAACGGGCTCAGAGCGCGCCGGACGACGCCCCTCCCCGACGTCGATCCCGCCGGGCCTCGACGGACACCAGGCGGCGCCGTGGCTTCGTCGGCTCGGCGGTGACTGGCGGTGCGCTCGCTCCTCAACAGTTCATGGGGGTCGCGTCGCCAGCCCCTGGGCGGTTGAGCTCCCGGACGGCGAACTGGACGAGGGTGCCGTCGACCGCGCCGGTCTCGGCGAACCCCTCGGTGATGAATCCCAGGTAGTTCGCGGCCTCGGTCATCCGACGCACGGGGCCGTCGGAGCCCTCCGGGTAGGCGGAACGCAGGCGCGTTCGGGCGGTCGAGAGCAGGTCCTCCGCGCCATCGATGGCCTGCCGGACGGCATCGTCGTCGCCGGCCCGCTCGGCGGCGTCGGCTCGTTCGATCAGGGCCGCCGCCTTCAGCAGATCGACACGCGCCTGGCACCTTGGGTCGTCCGCTCGCTGGCACCCGGCCAGCACGATGGCCACGATGAGCCCGACGGCGACGGCGCGCACCATCAGCTTCGGTTCTATCCCAGCGGACGCACCGGTGCCGTGGGCCCGCTGTCGGCCGTGACCACGCACCGCTCGCATCCTCGGGCACGTGCCCGCAGGCGCCATGCCAGGGTTCCGGCCAGGAGGGCGATCGACAGCGCACCGATGAGCGGCTGCAGCGGCGCGAAGACGTTCAGCGCACCCGAGACCCCGAGGACCGCCACGATGATCTTGTTGCAGATGGGGCAGCCGATGGCCAGGAACGCGCCGATGCCACCGACGGTGACCTTCCCAGCCCCGGCGTCGTCATGGGGGTCCCGGACGATGCCGGCCCTGGCGACGTACGTCGCGATGAGCAGGCCGGCGAGCGGGGCGGAGACGAGCCAGACGACCAGGTTCACGGGCTCGGTCGGGGTCATACGCACGAAGAAGGGATTCGGGATGACCGCCGACGGTATGCCCAGGACGATCGCCGACGCCACGGTGCCAAGGACCGCGGCCGACCAGAACCGCCGATCCAGGGTCGACGACAGGCGCTGCCGGTCGAAGGCGACCGTTGACGGACCGTTCACCGGCCCATCGTACGACACGGGCGTCGTACAGGTGGATGTCGACGCAGTATCGTGCGGGTGTCACAGGTCTCACCTCCCCCTCAGATTGGGCTCAGGTGGCCTCATGACCGTAGACTTGTCCAGTATGGCGATCGGTCGCGTCCGCGTACCGCGGCCCAGGCGAAGCAGGAGGTTCAAGGTGACCGACGACGAGCAGGTGGTGACGGACCCCGTGTGCCAGATGAAGATCCGGCCATCTGACGCGGTGGCGTCCATCGAGCACGAGGGCACGACGTACTACTTCTGCAGCCAGGATTGCGCGGACAGTTTCCGTGAGAGTCCGGAGGATTACCTCTAGGCCCTGCAGCCCTCGTTGAAGCCTGACACCAGCCCGTGATCGCGCTCGGCCCACTCGCGGTGACGTTCGGCGTCTTCGTGGCGGCGATCGCGACCGTCCTGCTCCTTTGGTGGGGCGCGAACCCGGGTCGGGGCCGTCATCTCCCCGTCCCGGAGCGAGCGCCGTTCACCTTCGGGCGGGAACCGCGGACGCACGCCTGGAATCGGTATCACGCCCGGTACTACCCGATGGCGCTGGTGTTCCTGGCCTTCGACATGGAGATGGTCTTCATGTACCCGTGGGCGGTCGTCTTCCGGTCCGAAGGTCTCATCGCCATGGTGGAGATGGGCATGTTCATCACCATCCTCCTGCTCGGCGTCCTGTACGCCTGGCGGGAGCGCGCGTTCGAGTGGGCCTGACCGCCCTGATCGGCGGGCTCGCAGCGGCGGGGCCCGTGCCGGTGTTCGCCATCGCTGGGGCCGGGATGCGGGCGGCGGTCCAGGATCTCCGGCTCGATCCCGGCGTCCGGATCGTGGATACGCCGCGCGCTGCGGCGGTCCTGCTGATCGCCGGGCCGACCTCCGCACTGGACGCAGAAGCGCTGGGCCGTATCCACGACGCCCTGCCGCATCCAAGGGCCACCGTCGCCTGGCGGGCGGTCGACCCGTTCGTTCGACCGGGAGGCGGATCGTCTGTCGTCGTCGAGGGTGACGATCCGGTGCCGGCGCTCCGGGCCGTCCTTGGGGCCCTGCTCGTGGGCCAGAGGCCGTCCGAAGCGGCCATCCTGCCGGATGAGGATCCGGCCGACTGGCGCGGGGTCGGACCATACGGCCAGGGTGGCAGCGGGATGACCGGCGGGACACCCTACGGGCGGCCCATGGCGGAGCTCGGACCCGACCGGGACGGACTTCGCCTCGACGTCCTGCCGGTCACGCTGGGGCCGTTCTTCCCGCGGCTCCCCGCCGGCCTCGTGTTGGACGTGAAGCTGGCGGGCGACGTCGTGACCGAGGTCGCCGTCGCCACGTCCCGCCCCCTCGCGACAGGCGGTGGCCCCGAGTCGCCGTTCGTCCGGGCGCTGTCCGGCCCGGTGTCGATCGCCGAGCTCGAGCTGGCGCGTGCGCGTGAGCACCTGCGCTGGCTGTCCGACGCCCTGCTCGCCCTTGGACTCCCGGCGTACGGCCTCCGAGCGCTGCGGCTGGCCCATGATGTCCGCGCGGGCGATGGCCGCCGCGTCCGCGCCTTCGCCGCGCGTATCCGCCTCAGCGGCGTCTTCCGCTGGTCCCTGCCGCGCGGCGGGCGCCCTGAGCCGGCGGCGCTCCGCGGCCTCGGCCTCGGGCCGATCGCCCGGGCGGCGGGCATCGCGGAGGACGTCCGGGTCGAGGACGCCGGGTATCGGGCGCTCGGCTTCACGCCGTACCTGACCGACGCCGGAGGCCCGCCCGGCTGGTGGCTGATGCGCACGGAGGAGGCGGCCCGATCACTCGACCTGGCGAGCGAAGCCGGTGATCGGATGACGACCCTGGTGGGACGCGTCGAATCGCCGCGCGGGCGCCTGGAGCCCGGCGACAGCCCCACGGCGCGGGCGCTCGCGCTCCTCCCCGAGCTCCTGGCCGGACTGGAGTGGGGCGACGCGATGGCGACGCTCGTCGGCCTCGGCCTCGACCTCGATGAGATGGCCGCCGTGGCCGACGCGGACACCACGCGGGCGTCCGCGTGAACACCTACGCCGCACTCGAGATCGCGCTCCTCGCCGTGGCTGGTGCGGTGGTCGTGGGCGTGTACACACTCGCCGTCGCTGATCGGCTGGTGGAACAGGTCGTCGCCGGCGATCGCGTGCGGGTGGCGGCCACGCTCGCCGCGCCCGCCCGCCGGGTCGCCCTCCTGCTGTCCCAGGCGCGCACGACGACCGAGCGGCCCGATGGTGCCGGCTGGGCGCTGGCTCCGGCCCTCCTGGCCGGCCTGGCCGTCGTCGCGCTCGCGTTCGTGCCGCTTGGCCCGGGACTGGTCGTCGCCGATCCGGACACCGGCTTCGTGGCCTTCTCCGCTGCGATCGCGTTCGTGATGATCGCAGTGTTCCTCCACGGCTGGTCACCGAACTCGACGCTGCCGCTGATCGGGGCCTATCGCTACGGTGCCCAGGCCCTGTCGTTCCAGATCCCGTTCCTGCTGGCCATGCTGGCGACGGCGCTGCCCGCCGAATCGCTGTCCATCGTCCGGATCGTCGAGGCCCAGGAGCCGATGTGGAACGTCGTGCGTCAACCGCTCGGTTTGCCGATCTACCTCATCGTCGGTCTGGCCGTGAGCTTCTGGGGGCCGCTGAACCTGCCGGACGGTCCCGACCTTGCCGGCGGGACGAGCGTCGAGGACGCCGGTGCCGCGCGACTCCTCTGGGCGCTGGCCCGGTCGACGATGCTCGTGGCTGTCGCGGCGATGGGGGCGGCCGGCTTCCTCGGCGGCTGGTACGGCCCCCTCCTGCCCGGGCCCGTCTGGGTCATCCTCAAGACCGTGGTCCTGCTGGCCGTGATCGTCGTCGCCGGCCACGTGTTCGCGCGGGTCCGGATCGAATCGTTCGTCATCGTCTCGTGGGTGGTACTGATCCCGCTCGCGCTGTTCAACATCTTCCTGTCCGGGGCCCTCCTGCTGTGATCGACGGTCCGCTCATCGACGCCGCGTTCTTCGTCTTCGCCGCGGGGGCGATCGTCACCGGGTACCGCGTGTTCCGGACGGACTCGATGGTCCGCGCGGCCTTCTTCCTGCTCGCCTCGTTCGCGGCCGTTGGCGGGATCCTGGTCCTGCTCGGGTCGGAGTTCCTGGGCATGGTCCTGATCCTGATGATGGCCGGCGAGATGCTGGTCATGGCCATCGTCATGGTCATGTTCATGATGAATCCGGCCGGCCTCAACCCGATGGTCATGGTCCACCAGAACCGGACCGCGGCGATCGCCGGCATCGTCGCGTTCGTGGCCCTGTCCGCGGTGGCCGTCCTCGGCGACTTCCCCGATCGGCCCGCGCCGGAACCCATGGCCGCGACCGCGGAGCTGGGCATCGAGCTCCTGGGCGATTCGATGCTCGTCTTCCAGACGGCGGGGGTGGCCCTGCTCTCCACGATGATCGGCGCCGTGGCCATCGCCGGTCGGCGTGGACGCTACGGGGTGGCCGAGGACGGGTCCCTGGAACCGCCACTCCAGCCCGACGAGGAGACCATGTCGTGAGCACGGAGGCGGTCCTCATCGTGGCGGCGGCCCTGTTCGGCATCGGTGTGTACGGCGCGCTCAGCCAGCAGTCGTTCGTGATGCTGATGATGGGCATCGAGTTGCTCATCAATGGCGCCCTCCTGGCGCTCGTCGTGCTGTGGGCCCGTGCCGCCGGCGGGAACCCGCAGGGTCAGATGCTCGGCGTCGTGTTCATGACCGTCATGGCCGTGGAGATGGCCATCGGGTTCGCGCTGATCGCCGGTGTCTACCGGGTCAGGCGGGCGGACATCACGGAGAAGCTCCGGCGGCTCAAGGGGTGAGCGTCCTCATCCTGCCCCTGTTGCCGCTCATCGCCGCGGCGCTGGTGTGGCTCACGCGCCGCCGGCCCGGGTATGCAGGTCCGCTGGCCGTCGTGTCGATGATGGCGTCCGTCGTCCTGGGCGTCTGGGCGGCCGCCACGGGACCGGTCCTTGAGCTCGCGTGGAGCCCGGCGATCCAGCTGTCACTCCGGGTCGATGGCTTCGCGCGGGTGATGGTCGTCCTCGTCCCGTTCATCGCCGCGCCGATCGTCGCGTACGCGGCCGTGACCGAGCCCGCCGGCCGGGCCCGCCTCCTGGCGTTGATGCTCGCCTTCGTGGCGGCCATGACGCTGCTGGTGGTGGCCGCCGATTTCATCACGCTGCTCATCGGCTGGGAACTCGTCGGCGCGACCTCGTGGGCGCTGATCGGTCACGGCTGGCGCGACCGGGCGAACGTGGAGGCGGGTACGCAGGCGTTCCTGACGACGCGCCTCGGCGATCTCGGCCTGTACCTGGCCGCCGGGGCGACGTTCGCCGCGACCGGGTCCTTCGCCTTCGTGGGTCTGGCGCAGGCGGCCACGCCCTGGCGCGAGATCGTGGCCGGCGGCGTCCTGGTGGCGGCCGCGGCGAAGTCCGCCCAGGTGCCGTTCAGCCCGTGGCTGTTCGCGGCGATGGCCGGCCCGACGCCCGTGTCCGCCCTGCTGCACTCGGCGACGATGGTGGCGGCGGGGGCGTATCTCCTCATCCGCCTCGCCCCGGCGCTCGACGCGGTCGCGTGGTTCCTGCCGGCGATCGCGATCGTGGGCCTGGTGACCGCCCTTGGAGGCGGCATCACGGCGATGCTCCAGACCCACATGAAGCGCGTCCTCGCGGCGTCCACCTCGGCGCAGTACGGCCTGATGTTCATCGCCGTCGGCGCGGGGTCGACGGCTGCGGCCGGGGCGCAGCTGGTCACCCACGCGGCCTTCAAGTCGCTCCTGTTCCTGTCCGCCGGGGTGGCGATCCATGCCACGGGGAGCCAGCTTCTCGGGGGTCTCCGCCTCGGTCGGACGCTCCCGTTCGTCGCCGCCGCGACGGGGGTGGGCGCCCTGGCGCTGGCCGGCCTGCCGCCCCTGGGAGGTGCCTGGAGCAAGGAGGCGATCCTCGCCGCGGCCGTCGAGACCTCCGTCGCGCTGGGGGTCGCCACCCTGGCGGCCGGGTTCCTGAGCGCCCTCTACGTGGGGCGGTTCCACCTGCTGGCATACGGGACCGGCGGGCGCGCGGCTCGCATCAGGCGACCGACGCGAACGGAGATGGCCGCGCTGGCGGTCCTTGCGGTCACCACCGTGGCGCTCGGGATCCTGTGGTTGCCCGGCACATCGGACGCCGTCGTGGACGTGACCGGCGGCGAGCTGGCGACGGGCTCCGCCTGGGAGTTCGTGGGCGCCGTCGGTCTCCTCCTTGCGGCAGGGTTCATCGTCGTCGTCCTTGATCGCCGGGGCCGGCTGCTGGAACCGGGTCTGCCCCCGGCCGTCCAGGCCGCCCTCGGGGACTGGTGGTCGTTACCTCGTGCGACGTCGGCGTTCGTCGTCGCGCCGACCCTGCGTTTGTCGGCGGCCCTGGGGCGGGCCGACGACCGGGTCATCGACGCGGGCGTCCGGGCGACCGCGCGGATCGCGCGGTTCGTCTCATCGCTGATGGCTCGCCGCGTCGAGTTCTCCATCGATGGGGCCGTCGGCGCGAGCGCCGCGGCCACCATGATCACCGCCGCCGCCTCACGACGCTTCGACGACGCCGGCGTGGACGGTGCCGTGGAGGCCACCGGGAGCGGGGTCGGCCTCGCCGGTCACCAGAGTCGCCGGCTGCAGACCGGGTTGACCCATCACTACTTCGTCATCGCCGCGGTCGGGCTGGTGCTCATCGCCCTCATCCTGTTCGCCGCCCGCTGATCCCATCGAGCCAGGAGTGCCTCCGTGCTGACCGTCGCCATCTTCATCCCGATCGCCGCGGCCATCGCGCTCGCGGTCCTGCCCCGGGTCGCGCGCCAGGCCGATGAGCGGACGCTTCGGGCGGTCGCGACGATCATCGCCGCGATCCCGCTGGCGTTGCTGGTCGTGGCCTGGCTGCGCTTCGAGGGCGGCGGCGGGTTCGAGCAGGTGGAGTCGGTCGACTGGATCCCGACGCTGGGCATCGGCTACCGGGTGGGGCTTGATGGTCTGTCGCTGCCGCTCGCCGCGATGACCGCCCTGCTGTTCGTCGTGTCGATCGCCTATCCGGTGGACTACCGCGGGCGGGCGATCCCGTATCTGGCCCTGATGCTCTTCCTTGAGGGCGTCTCGATCGGGCTGTTCCTCGCGCTGGATCTGTTCCTGTTCTTCGTGTTCTGGGATGTCTCGCTGGTCGCGATGTACTTCCTGATCGGTGCCTGGGGGCACGGCGACGCCCAGCGTTCCGCCCTCAAGTTCTTCATCTATACCTTCGCGGGGTCACTCCCGTTGTTGCTGGCGATCCTCGGTCTGTACCTCGCCACGGAGCCGCGGACCTTCGATATGGCAGAGATCATCCGCCAACAGCCGCTGGCGGGAGCCGGTCTGTACGCCACGCTCGTCTTCGTGGGCTTCTTCATCGGTTTCGCCATCAAGACGCCGATGGTCCCGGTCCACACGTGGCTGCCCCCGGCCCACGTGGATGCCCCCGGTTCGGCGTCCGCGATCCTGGCCGGCGTCCTGCTCAAGATGGGGACGTACGGGTTCGTCCGGATCCTGATGGCCATGCTGCCCGAGACCTGGGCGGAGTTCGCGCTGCCGATCGCCATCCTCGCCGCGATCTCGATCGTCTACGGCGCACTCGTGGCGCTCGCCCAGACGAATGTGAAGCGCCTCATCGCGTACACCAGCGTCAATCACATGGGCTACGTGATGCTGGGCCTGGCGGCCGCGGGCGCCGCGGTGACAGGACAGGAGGCGGCCCAGGCCATCGCGCTCACCGGGGCGACGGTCGAGATGGTCGCGCACGGCCTCATCACCGGGGCCCTCTTCCTCGTGAGCGGGTCCATCCTGGCGCGGGGCGGGACGTACGAGATGGACGCCTACGGCGGCCTGTTGACGCGAGCCCGCTCACTGACCGGCCTGACCGCCCTGCTGGCCTTTGCCAGCCTCGGCCTGCCAGGGTTGGCTGGCTTCGTGGCCGAGGTGCAGATCTTCGCGGGGACCCTCGCGATCTACCCGGTCCTCGCGGCGATCGCCCTGCTCGGCATCGTCCTGACGGCCGCCCTGTTCCTGCGCCTGCTGGGCCGCATGTTCCTGGGAACGCTGTCCGAGCGTTGGCGCGAGTTCCCGGACCTGGGTCGGACGGAGATCCTGACCCTCGGGACGCTCGCCGCATTCGTCGTGCTGATCGGGATCGTGCCGGCCTGGCTGCTGGGCGTCATCGACTCGTTCGCCGGTCCGTTCGTCGGACGGCCATGATCCTGTTCGTGCGCCAGGACGCGTGCCGGTCCGGGGGCCGCGGGGCATGAACGATGGCGCCGGGATGGTCGCGGTCGTCGGCGACGTCCTGCCCGAGATCGCGCTCGTCCTCGGGGGCGTCGCCGTGTTGCTCTACGCCCTCGTGGCGAGCGCGGAGCGCCAGGTGGTCGCGGCGCTGCTGGCCCTCGTCGCGACGGCCGTCGCCACGGTCCTCACCATCGCGGTCCTGGCCGATCCGCAGATGGTGACGTTCTTCGGCACGTACGCCCGCGACGGGAGCGCCCTGTGGGGGAAGCTCATCGTGCTCGCGGCGACGGCGGCCACGATCGGCCTGTCCATCCCGTGGTTCCGGCGCGACCCGCGCCACGGGGAGTACTACACCCTCCTCCTGTACTCCAGCCTGGGAGCGGTCCTGCTGGCGGGCGCGACGGACCTCAAGGAGTTCGTCGTGGCGATGCTCCTGTCGTCGGCCACCGGGTTCGTACTGTCCGCGTACCACCGCCGGTCCTCGCCATCGGCGGAGGCGGCCATCAAGTACTACCTCATCGGCGCGCTCGCCAACTCGGCCATGCTGTTCGGCGTCGCGCTCCTGTTCGGACTCGCCGGCGGCACGACGCTCGAGGCGCTCGAAGCGGGACTGGGCGGCGGCATCGCGCCCGTCGTCGGTGTCGGCCTGGTGATCGTCGGCCTGGCCTTCAAGATCGGCGCCGTCCCGGCGTACATGTGGGTCCCCGATGTCGCCCAGGGTGCACCGGCACCCGTCGCCGCGTTCGTGACCGCTGTGCCCAAGGTCGGCGGGTTCATCTTCCTGGCCCGGTTCGTGCTGGCCCTTCCCGACGGCGCGATCGGCTGGGAGGTCCTGGTCGCCGTCCTGGCGGCGCTGACCATGACGCTCGGGAACCTCGCCTGCCTGTGGCAGGACGACCTGCGCCGTCTGTTGGGCTGGTCGGCGGTCTCGCAGACCGGCTACGGCCTGATGGCCATCGTGGCGATCGGCCAGAGCGACGTCGCCGTGCCCGCCCTGCTGTTCTTCCTGCTGGCCTACGTCCCGGCCAACCTCGCCGCGTTCGGGGTCGTGGTGGAGTTGCGCGGGCGCACGGCACTCGCCGACTACGCCGGCCTGGCGCGCGCCCGGCCGCTCCTCGCCGGGGCCCTGGCGACGAGCTTCCTGTCGTTCATCGGCGTGCCGCCGCTGTCGGGGTTCGTCGCCAAGCTCCTGCTGTTCCTGGTCGCCATCGAGGTCGGCTACACGTGGCTGGCGGTGGTGGCCGCCGTCAACACCGTGATCTCG
The DNA here is from genome assembly GCA_046566045.1 of Candidatus Limnocylindria bacterium. Classification (GTDB taxonomy): domain Bacteria; phylum Chloroflexota; class Limnocylindria; order Limnocylindrales; family CSP1-4; genus SPCO01. The sequence goes on along the minus strand of JBKHXL010000047.1, from coordinate 1,262 downwards.
ATCTTCTACTACGTGCGCGTCCTGGCTCCGGCCTACTTCGGCGAACTGGCCGGCCCGGTCCGCGTCCTTGGTCGATCCGCCGCCGTGACGACCCTGGCGGCGGCCGCGGCGCTGATCGTGACGGGGATCGCCGCCGAGCCGTTCATGGCCGCCTTCCGAGCGGCGGCGCTGCTCATCCGTTGAGACGCGGTCAGCACGCGTCGCCGGAGGGGCCGGCCTGACGACCGCTTCCGGCCGCGAATGGCGGCCCCAGCACGTCGATGAGGACCTGCGTCGCCACGGCTCCGTCAGCGCCGAGGAAGAGCACCAGCATCCGATCGCGTGACCAGAACTTCGGGTCACCCTGCCACGACACGATCATCGAATCGCCGATGTGGGATGGGTCGGTCGGATCGATCGTCCCGGCGACGCGAGCCGCCTCATCGGCGGATGCGTAGACATTGAGCCTGACCTTCTGGCCGGCCACGCAGAGCGCGACACCGCGCCCGCCCAGAGGCATCGTGGGGAGAGACCCGAGACGCGTGACCGGCGCACCTGCCTTCTCCAGGTCGGCGACGAGGGCGTCCACGGGGTCGTTCGATGTCGGTCCCTCCGTGGCTCCGACGAGCGCCAGCCGTTCGCGCGCTGCCGGGATGGTCAGGCCGTCGAGCTCGGGCCAGCGTGTCGACGACAACACGCCCGCGCGTACCTCGGCCAGCGCGAGCGGGGCCTCGGTCAGGACGAAGCGGTCGCCCTCACGACGGAGCGCCATCAGGTACGGACGATCGATCGTGAGGGGCGGATTTCCGTCGGCGATCAGCTGGCAACTCGGATCGCGAGCGGCCAGGCGCTCGACGGGCAGGAGCTGGCCAGACGTGGCGTCGCCGCCGATCGCCTGCTCAACGAGGACGTCGTTCTCGAGGAGGATCTTGTCGTCGACGGCGCCCGTGATTTCGCGCGCCCGAGTCGTCGGCCGACCTACCACGACCGCATCCGAATCCGCGATCAGGGCATCGAGGCTGCCGTACCCGGCCCAGAAGTCCTGCGTCCGGATCGGCGGGCACGGGGTAGGCGTCGGCAACGGTTGTTCCGAGGTGTCGTGCGTCGGCCTCGCCGGGTGGACGCGGGCGTCGGGCAGGATCTGCCCGGCCTCGGGGGCGAGCGTGCCCGCGATCCCTCGCAGCTCGCCGACGCTCGGTCGCCATTGGTCGCCGACCGGGTTCGCCGAAAGGTTCCGGGTGCGCTCCCCCTCCACGGCGAACGCGTAGTACAGCTCGTGGACG
>JBKHXL010000046.1:0-65566 GCA_046566045.1 Candidatus Limnocylindria bacterium | reverse complement strand
GCGCCGGGTCGGCGCCGCGGCTCGTCCGGAAGGCGGCGAACCGCTCGCCGATCATGCGATACCAATCGAGCGTCTTGGGCGACAGGCCTCGCGCTCGACCCGAGACGAGGAAGTCGGCCAGGCCATCAGCGAGGGTGAACGTCGAACCTGACGCCGAGTCAGGTGACCGACCGGCCTGACGAGTCAGGTGACCGGACGGGGAACGAGTCAGGTGACCACGAGCCATTGGAATGCCTCCACCCTGGTCGGCCATTCCATGCTCGGACCACAGGATCTGGTGGTCATGTCAAGGGACACCAGTTGCCACCAGATGTTGTGGAGTTGGCTGGCGAGCTAGGATTCGAACCTAGGATCTCCTGATCCAGAGTCAGGCGCCTTACCGCTTGGCCACTCGCCAGTGGAGCGGGGGGCATGATACCCGAAGCGGTCCGGACGACGCGAGCGCGGCGTCAGGTGGGCGGATCGGTCGCGGCGTCGGGGGCAGCCTCCACGGTGTCCCACAGCAGATCCGGGTCCCGGTCGAGCGCCTCGTAGTGGGTCACGTGGACGAACTCCGCGAGGCCCTCGGCGCCGGGCAGCAGTCGAGGCTTGCCGGGGTCCGGCCCGGTCCACCCGTACAGCGAGCGCGCGTCGCGCCACTCCTCGAACAGGATCACGTCGTCGTGCGTGCCGAACGCCTTGCGTGCCAGTTTCACGTATTCCAGGCCGTCGTACTCGCGCATGACCGGCAGTTGCTCGCGCACCAGGCGCTCGAACGCGGCCGCGTTGCGGGCGGGCACGCGCGCGGTCAGGATCCGGACGATCATCGCCGCCCGATCCTACGGCGCCGGAGGCGCGGCCGTCAGGTCCGCTCGTCGAGCAGGCGCAGCAGGGTCGTCGTCGTCCGCCAGTTGCGGATCGTCATGTGCTGGTAGATCGGCAGGCCGACGATGCGCGGCAGCCGGCTCTGCGAGGCGCGCTCGGCGAGGCGCGAGGCGTACAGGACGCCGTCGCCGGCCACCACTCGATCCACGCCGGCGCGGGTCGGCACCTGGGCGATCGCGCTCGCGGCGTCGAGCGGCGCCTTCAGGAACAGGACGTCCTCGCGGAAGCGGTCGGGTTCGCGCCCGAAGTCCGGGGGCGCACCGGCGACCACGGCGCGCAGCTCGTCGTGACTGCGCAGGACCACGCTCGCCGCGTATTCGAAGCGCGCCGACAGGGCCGCCTCCAGCCGCTCGGTCCAGGTGGCCGGATCGTCGTCGCCAGCGTCGAACAGGACGTTGCCGCCCTGGATGTATGTCGTGACGTCGGCCGCCCCGAGCGCCGCGACGGCCGCGCGCAGGTCGACCATCGGGATGAGGTGCCGGCCGCCGACGTTGATGCCGCGCAGCAGGGCGACGTAGCGCATGGCGCGCAGCGTAGCGCCCCGGCGCGCCTCGGTACCATCGGGGGAGTGGCGAGGATCCACGCCCTGCGGCACCATCCGCCCATGACGATCCCGCGCCCCGGCCGGCTCGGCCTCGTAGCGCTCATCGCCGCCCTCGCCCTGTCCGGGCTGCCCGGTGCGACGGTCGGCGCCGCCTCGGATCTGCCGCCGTGCACCGTCGCGGACACCCTGACGAAATACCGGACGTACGCCGACTGGCATCGCTCGCTGCTCGACCCGACGTTCCGACTCGCCTCGACGTACGCGCCGTCCGATCTCACCTCGACGTCGGCGGCCGGCCTCAACGGCGGGCATACCGTCCGGGCCCTGGTCATCGCGGACCTGCGGGCCATGGCGAGCGCGGCGCGGGCCGCCGGGGCGCGCCTCGCCATCCAGTCCGCGTACCGCAGCTACAGCACCCAGAAGGCGACGTTCGACCGCTGGGTGCGCCTCCACGGCTACGAGCGGGCGCTGCTCGAGAGCGCCAGGGCGGGCCACAGCGAGCACCAGCTGGGCACGGCCATCGATGTCAAGAGCTACGGCGGCATCGCCCCGTGGGACATGGCCGACTGGGGCACGACGAGGGCGGGCCGCTGGATGCGCACGCACGCCTGGAAGTACGGCTTCGTGATGCCCTACCCGAAGGACCGGACGTCCGTGACCTGCTACATCTACGAGCCGTGGCACTGGCGCTACGTCGGGCGCGCCCGGGCCGAGGCCATCCGCGCCAGCGGGCTGACGCTGCGCGAGTACCTGTGGCGCGAGGAGACCGCGCCGCCGCCGACGCCTCGCCCGTTCGTGTCGGGCGGTGCGACGCGAGGCGGCTGACCCGACCTCAGTCGCCGAGCGCCTCGCGCAGCAGGGCGGCCAGCTGGTCCCACTCGACGAGGAACGCATCGTGGCCCTTGGTGGACGCGATCTCCCGGTACGACGCCGTCACCCCGGCCCGCCGCGCGGCATCGACCAGCAGCCGCACCTGGCGTGGCCCGTACAGGATGTCGTCCTGGATGCCGATCCCGGTCAGGCCGGTCCCGCTCGAGGCGAGGCGGCCGAGGGCGGCCTCGAACCCGCCGCGGCCGGCGCCGATGTCGTGGCGGTCCATCGCCCCGGCCAGGACGCGGTACGTCGCCGGATCGAACCGCTCGGTCAGCTTGCGGCCCTGGTAGTCGAGGTAGCTCACGATCGATGGCCGGCCGTCCGGCTCGACCGACCGCCCGAAGCGCGCCGCGAAGTCGGCCTCGCTCCGATAGGTCGTCATCGCCAGCTGGCGCGCCAGCGACAGCCCGTCGAGCCCGAGGGCGTCGATGAGCGCGACCTGGATGCGGTTCCAGGCGATGGCCATCGGCTCCGTCGCCGCGGGCGCCGCGATGGGCGCGACGTGACGGACCGCGGCCGGCCGCTCGAGCGCGACCTCGAGCGCGACCATGCCGCCCAGCGAGCCGCCCACGACCAGCGCCAGCCGGGCGATGCCGAGCGCGTCCAGGAGCGCCCACTGTGCGCGGGCCTGGTCGCGCGTGCCCACGCTCGGGAAGTCCGCGCCGTACGGGACCCCGCTGCGCGGATCGATCGACGTCGGACCGGTGCTGCCGTAGCGACCGCCGAGGAGGTTGGCGCACAGCACTCCGATCCGGTCCGTGTCGAGCGCTCGTCCCGGGCCGATCAGCGGTTCCCACCAGTCGCCGGCCGCATCGGCGGAGCCCGTCAGCGCGTGGACGACCAGGACCTGCGGCGCGGCGCCGGGCGGCGGACCGTCGTGCCGGTAGGCGACGGTCAGCTCGGGCAGCACGGTCCCGTCGAGGAGTTCGAACGCCCCGAGCACGGCCGGCTCGAGCCGGCCGGTCCCCGTCGACAGCGCCGCGGGGAGACGGACCGGCCCGCTGGCCGGGGCGTCGACCGTCGCCGTCACCCGGCCGCGCCGACGAGCTCGCCGTCGGCGGCGCCGTCGGCCGTCGCGGCCTCCAGCGCCTGGCTCAGGTCGGCGACCAGGTCGTCGACATGCTCGAGGCCGACCGACAGGCGGATGAGATCCGGCGTGACGCCGGTGCTGATCTGCTCCGCCGGCTCGAGCTGCGAGTGCGTCGTCGAGGCGGGATGGATGATCAGCGACTTCGCGTCGCCGACGTTGGCCAGCAGCGAGAAGATCCGCACGCCGTCGATGAGCCGGCGACCGGCCTCCACGCCCCCCTTGACGCCGAACGTGACGATGCCGCCGAAGCCGCCCGACAGGTACCGCTTGGCGTGCTTGTGGGACGGGTGCGACTCGAGGCCCGGATAGCTGACCCAGCTGACCTCCGGGCGGGTCTCCAGCCAGCGGGCGATCGCCAGGGCGTTCTCGCTGTGCCGGGTGATGCGCAGCGGCAGGGTCTCGAGGCCCTGCAGGAACAGGAACGCGTTGAACGGGCTGAGCGCCGCGCCGATGTCGCGCAGCCCCTGCACGCGCAGCTTCAGGATGAACGCCAGGTTCCCGAAGGCGGCCGTGTAGCTGATCCCGTGGTAGGAGGGATCCGGGTCCACGAAGTCGGCCTTGAACCGCTCGCTGGCGGCCCAGTCGAACGTGCCGCCGTCGACGACGACGCCGCCGATGGCCGTGCCGTGGCCGCCGATCCACTTCGTCGCGCTGTGGATGACGATGTCGGCGCCGTGCTGGATCGGCTGGGCGAGGAGGGGAGCGAACGTGTTGTCGACGATGACCGGCACGCCGCGGGCATGGGCGATGTCGGCGATCGAAGCCAGGTCGTGCACGTCGAGCCGCGGGTTGCCGATGAGCTCGAGGAAGACCGCCTTGGTCCGCTCGTCGATCGCCCGCCCGAAGGCCGACGGATCGGAGCCGTCCACGTAGGTGGTGGTGATGCCGAGTTTGGGCAGCGTGTGGGTGAACAGGTTGTACGTGCCGCCGTAGAGCGAGGACGAGGAGACGATGTTGTCGCCGGCACGGGCGAGGTTCAGGATGCTCAGCGTCTCGGCGGCCTGCCCGGAGCTGACCCCCAGGGCGGCCACGCCACCCTCGAGCGCGGCGACGCGCTGCTCGAACACGTCGGTCGTCGGGTTCATGATCCGGGTGTAGATGTTCCCGAACTCCTGGAGCCCGAACAGCCTCGCGGCGTGGGCCGCGTCGTCGAACACGTAGCTGGTGGTGGCGTAGATCGGGACCGCGCGGGCGTTGGTCGCCGGGTCCGGCTTCTGGCCGGAGTGGAGGGCGCGGGTCTCGGGGCGGAACGTGGTGGGGTCGAGGTCGGCCATGACGAACGTCTCCTGGTGACGGGTGCGGGGTGCTGGTGCAGGCGGTCCCAGGGCCCCTGGGAGGGCGAAGCGGTCCGGCGGTCACCCGTCGTGGCGCTCGGAGGACAAACGAAAGCCGCGGCTCCGACATGGAGTCCGCGGCCCCGGGACCGAGTGTCTGTGGTCCCGCTCCTACGTCCTGTCAGGTGCGCGTGACCTCAGACCCCATCCTCCGCACGGCGGGGCCGCCAGCGCATACACATGTCCCAGGAGACGCAAGTGTGGTTCATCGCCGGCCGATGGTGCCCGACGATCCGGTGTGCCGTCAACCCTCGTCGCCGAGTCGCAACCTTGCGCGGCGCGGACCTGCCGGCGCGACCGCGCCTTGCGCGTCGGCCCGGGGCGGCTACGATGCGCCCGATGCGCGAGCTGCCCGCCACGTTCCGTGCCTACGTCGTCGAGCGGACCCAGGGTCCCGACGGCGCTCCCTCCGTGGACCGGGGTGTCCGCGAGTTCGCCGCGGCGGACCTGCCGCCAGGCGAGGTCGTCGTCCGCGTCGGGTGGTCGAGCGTCAACTACAAGGACGGCCTGGCGGTCCGGGCGGACGGCAAGGTCGCCCGGATCAGCCCGCTCATCCCGGGCATCGACCTCGCGGGGACCGTCGTTGCCAGCGAGGACGCGTCGATCCCGACCGGGACATCGGTGCTGGCGCATGGGTACGACCTGGGCGTCTCGCGCCACGGCGGCTACGCCGAGTACCAGCGCGTGCCGGCCGGCTGGGTGGTCCCACTGGCGCCCGGGCTCTCGCCGCGCGAGGCGATGGCCATCGGGACGGCCGGGTTCACCGCGGGCATGTCCGTGGTCGCGCTCGAGGAGCGCGGCCTGACCCCGGACGACGGACCGGTCCTCGTGACCGGCGCCTCGGGCGGGGTGGGCGGCACGGCCCTCGCGATCCTGGCCGAGCGGGGCTACGAGGTCTGGGCGGTCACCGGCAAGCCGGAGGAGGAGGCGCGCCTGCGGGCCCTCGGGGCGGCCGGGATCCTGACCCGGGACGAGGTGGCGGCGGATGGCAGGCCGCTCGAGTCCGAGCGGTGGGCGGGCGCCGTCGACTCGGTCGGCGGGGCCTCGTTGCCGTACATCCTGCGCACGCTCCGGACCGGCGCCGCCGTGGCGGCCAGCGGCAACGCCGGCGGCCCGGGCTTCAGCACGACCGTCTTCCCGTTCATCCTCCGCGGGGTGGCCCTGCTGGGCATGGACTCGGTGCTGGTCCCGATCGCCCGTCGGCGCCTGATCTGGGACCGGCTGGCGACGGGACTGCGACCGCGCGCCCTCGGGGAGCACGTCCAGGAAGTGACCCTCGACACGCTCGACGAGGCGCTGGACGGGATCGTCGCGGGCGCCGCCCGCGGCCGCTGGGTGGTCCGCGTCGGCGGCGACGCCTAGGCCGGCGCTGCCCCCGCGCGTCGCGCGGCGGCCAGGGCGCGCGCGAACGCGCCACGGGCGTCGTCGGGCGGCAGCTCCGGGAACGGGTGCGCGGCGAGCGCCGCGTCGAGCGACAGGTCGCCCGCATGGACGCGCCTCGCCAGCTCGGCCAGGCGCGTGATCGATGCGGCCTGGGCGTCGGCGAAGGCGCGGCCGGCGTGGTCCCCGTGGCCGGGCACGACGACACCGTCGTCCGGACGGACGAGCGCCGCCAGGGCGTCCGCCGCCGCCGGCCAGTCGAACGGATAGCCGTCGCCGTAGAACGGGACGTTGCCCTGCTCGACGATGTCGCCGGCGAACACCACGCCCGTGCCCGGCACCCCGATGACGATGTCGTGGTCCGTGTGCGCCCGCCCGAGGTAGCGCAGCTCGACGGCGCGCCCGCCGACCTCGACGGTCGCCCGCTCGGTGAAGGTCCGATCCGGCGGGTCGATGACCACCTCGGCGAGATCGCCGGCGAGGGACGGCTCGTCGGCGGCGATGGCCGGCTTGCGCGCCTCGCCGGTCCGCTCCATGAACGCGACGCAGCCCTCGTGGCCCCAGATCGTGGCGGGCCGGAAGACGGCGTTCCCGAAGGCGTGATCGAAGTGGCCGTGGGTGTCCACCACCACGGTGACCGGGGATGCGGTCACCTCGCGGACGTGGCCGGCGATCTCGCGCGCCTGGCCGTAGGTCGAGCGGGTGTCGATGACCAGCGCCTCGCCGTCGCCCAGCACCAGGCCGATGTTCTGGTCGTAGAACGCGTAGCGGCGGACGAACACGCCCTCGGCGAGCTCGACCCAGCCTCGCCCGACGGCATCGGCGCTCGGTGACATGGCATCGATGGTAGCCGCCCTTCCCGGGCGCTAGGATGCGCGTCGCATGGCATCGAACCTCGACATCGTCAGCGCGTCCGACGGCACCACCATCCGGACCCGTCACTGGCCGGCCGCCGCGTCGGACGGGGCGCCGTGGGCTGCGCGGGCAGGTCGCGGGCCGGCCGACGCCATCGGTGTAGACTGACGGTCCAAGTGCATATGCCTCCGGGGAGCGCACCGCGCGCTGAGAGTGTGGCCAGGCCACAGACCCGCCGAACCTGATCCGGCTCGTACCGGCGAAGGAAGCAGGCCCGATCGACGCCCTCGATCGACTCGTCGACGCCCTCTCGTTCGCCGGAGTCGCGTCCCAGCCCAGCGGAGGTCGAGTCGAGATGTCCACCACCTACGTCACCCCCACCAGCGGTGCCGGCCCGGATGTGTCGTGGCGCACCCGCGACATCGTCGTGACGGCGGTCATCGGCGTGTCGTTCGGGATCGTCTTCTGGCTGTGGGGGGTGCTGTGGAACGGCCCGCTGGCCATCCTCGGCACGTTCGCGCTGCCCGTGCTCGACCTCGGCTACGCGGTCTGGCTGATGCCCGCCGTCCTCGCGCCGCTCGTCGTGCGCAAGCCCGGCGCCGCGCTGTTCGCCGAGCTCGTGGCCGCCGGTCTGTCCGCCATGCTCGGCAGCGTCTGGAGCGTGGACACGCTGCTGTCCGGCTTCGTCCAGGGTGCCGCGGCGGAACTCGTCTTCGCCTTCACGATGTACCGGCGCTGGTCGTTCCCGGTCCTGGCCGTGGCCGCGGTGGCGTCCGCCGCGGCCGCCTGGGTCCACGACTGGGTGCTGTACTACGCCGAGGTGGACGTCATGGTGCAGCTCATCCGCGGCCTGTTCATGGCCATCTCCGCGATCGTCATCGTGGCCGGCGGCGCGGTCCTGCTGCACCGGGCCCTGCGTCGGGCCGGGGTGCTCGAAGGATTCCCCGACTGAGTGCCGCCGGCGCGCCCGCGGTCGGACTGGTCGCCGACGGGCTGACGATCACCCATCGGGGGGCGACCCGTCCGGCGCTCGCCGACGTGTCCGTCACGGTGGGCCCCGGGCAGGTGCTGCTCCTGCTCGGTCCGTCGGGTTCGGGCAAGAGCACGCTCGCCCTGGCCATCGCGGGCCTCGTGCCCGCGGACATCCCGGCCACGGTGTCGGGTCGCCTGGACCTGGACGGCGCGGCCCCGGGCGCCGATGCCGACGCCGCGGGCGTGGTCGGTGGACGGGCGGGCATCGTCTTCCAGGACCCGTCCTCGCAGCTGGTCATGGAGCGGGTCGAGGACGACGTCGCGTTCGGGCTGGAGAACCGCGGCTGGGGCCACCCCGCGATGCGCGAGCGGGTGCCGCAGGTGCTGGCCCTGGCCGGCCTGGTCGGCCTTGAACGGCAGCGGTCCCGCCGCCTGTCGGGCGGGCAGCAGCAGCGCCTCGCCCTGGCCGGTGCGCTCGCCCCGCGGCCGGGGCTGCTCGTCCTCGACGAGCCGACGGCCAACCTCGACCCGGCTGCGGCGGACGCGTTCATCGAGCACCTCGTCAGGCTCCGGGAGGCGCGCTCGACCACGATCGTGCTGATCGAGCATCGGGTCGGCCTCGCCTGGCCGCTCGCCGACGTCGTGCTGGCTCTCGACGCCGACGGGACGGTCATCGACGTGGGCGCGCCGGCGGAGGTGCTGGCCCGCTCGCGCGCGACCATGGATCGGGCCGGGATCTGGCTGCCCGACGGCGAGCCGCGCGGGCCCGTGCGCGCTCGCGCGGGTCCCGCGGCGACCGGGCCCCTGGTGGTGGCCACGCGTGACCTGCGCTTCGGCTACGAGCGCGACCGGCCGGTCGTGCGCGACGTCAGCCTCGACATCGCGGCCGGGGACCGGCTCGCGCTGGTCGGCCCCAACGGCAGCGGCAAGTCCACCCTCGCTCGCCTGCTGGTGGGCCTGCTCCGGCCCGACGCGGGCGTCGTCAGCCTGCAGGGCGACGACCCGGCGCGACTCCGGCCGGCGGCCCTCGCCCGGCGGGCCGCGTACGTCTTCCAGGACCCGGAGCGCCAGTTCCTGCGGACGACCGTGCGCGACGAGGTCCTGCTCGGCCTCCGGCCGGCGGAGCACGGCCGCGCGGCGGACCTGATGGAGCGACTGCGCCTGCCGCTCGACGCCTTCGGCGAGCGCAGCCCGTACCGCCTCTCGGGTGGGGAGCAGCGCCGACTGTCGCTGGCCTGCGGGCTGGTGCGCGATCCGGCCGTGATGGTCCTCGACGAACCGACCTTCGGCCAGGACCGGCTGGGCTACGACGGCCTGCTGGAGATCCTGCGCGAGCGCCTGGCGACCGGCGCCGCGCTCGTCGCGGCCACCCACGACCCGCGCTTCGTGCGCGACGCGTGCGAGCGGGTGATCGAGCTCGACGAGGGCTGGATCGTGCCGCCCGTCGCGGCCGGGAGCGCGCCGTGACCCTGCTCGCCCGCCTGGAGATCCCCGACCCGCAGCTCGACAGCGTGCTCGGGCGGGTCAGCCCGGTCCTGAAGATCGCCATCGCGCTGGTCTGGCTGGTCGGGCTGGCGCTGACGTCCTCGATCGTCGTGCCCCTCACGCTCGCGCTCGCCGCCCTGGCCGCCGGGCTCGGCCTCGGCCGCATCCCGCCGCACTCCCTGGCCGGGGCACTCGCCCCGCTCGCCCTGGCGGCGCTCGGGGTCGGGCTGTCGAACAGCATCTTCGCCGCGTCGAACAGCGATCCGCTGGCGACCGAGCTCGCCCGCATCGGGCCGCTGCGCCTGACCGCCGAGGGCCTGGCCGGCGGCGTCGCGCTCGCGGCGCGGGTCGTGGCCATCGCCTCGGTCGGCGCGGTCGTCACCCTGACCACCGATTCCACCCGGCTCGCGGACGCGCTGGTCCAGCAGGCCCGACTGTCGCCGCGCTTCGCCTACGGCGCGCTGGCCGCCTACCAGGCCATCCCGCGCTTCAGCGAGGACCTGGCCACGCTCCGCCAGGCGCGGCGCATCCGCGGGCTGCGCGGCTCGTGGCATCCACGCCTGCTGCTCGGACTGCTGATCCTCGCCATCCGGCACGGCGATCGGCTCGCCCTGGCCATGGATGCCCGGGGCTTCGGGTCCGGCCCGCGAACGCACTACCGGGAGGTCCGGTGGTCGGTGCTCTACGCGGTCGTCGGGGGCGTCGCGGTGGCGCTCGTGGTCGGCGTCCTCGTCGCCCTCGGCTGACGTCCGGATGCTAGGCTGCGCCCGATGCGCGACGCCATCCTCGCCGACGCCTTCGGCCACCACGTGTGGGCCACGGACCGCCTGATCGAGGCCTGCCTGCCGCTGACGGCCGACCAGCTCGTGGCACCGGTGCCCGGGACGTACGGGTCGATCATCGACACGATGCGCCACCTGGTCGGGGCCGACGCGGCCTACCTGGAGCTGTTGACCGACGGGCGCGTCGCCGCACTCGACCCGGACGCCGAGGCAGCGATGGACCTGGCGACGCTGCGGCGCGTGATGGCCGGGTGCGGCGAGGGCTGGTCGTGGCTCCTCGACCAGCCGCTCGACGGGACGCGCATGGTGGTGCGCCACCGCGACGACGGGTCGACGAGCGGCGCCCCGCTCGGGGTGCGGATGGCCCAGGCGCTCCACCACGGCACGGATCACCGGAGCCAGGTGTGCACCGCCCTGACGCTGCTCGGCATCGAGCCGCCGGCCATCGACGTGTGGGACTTCGCCTCGACGGACGACCGGCTGACCGAGACCCAGCCCGGCGCCTGACCGCGACCGGTCAGGACGTGGGCCGGCGCCCCACGTGCACGGTGACCATGCCGAAGGTCATCGGGACCCAGCGCACGTCGACCAGGCCCGCCTCGCCCATGATCGCGGCGATCCGCTCCGGCCCCGGGTAGTTCCGGACGCTCTCCACGAGGTAGCCGTAGGCGTCGCCCTGTCCGGCCAGCCGGCCGAGCCACGGCACGATCCGCTCGAACCAGACGCGTCCGAGCCGGGCGACGGGGTGGTTCGGACGGGCGATCTCCAGGCACACGACCCGGCCGCCGGGTCGCACGACGCGGGCCATCTCGGCGAAGCCGCGGCGGTAATCGGGCAGGTTGCGCATCCCGAACGCGATGGTCGCCGCGTCGAACGCGGCGTCGGGCGCCGGCAGCTCGAGCGCGTTCCCGACCGTGAACTCCAGCCCGGCGCGCCCGGCATGGGCCAGGCTCGCGCGCTCGATCATGCGCGGCGAGAGGTCCACCCCGAGGACGCGCCCGCTGGGACCGACCTGCTCCATGAGCGAGGCCGCGACCTTGCCCGTGCCCGTCGCGACGTCGATCACCGCGTCGCCGATGCCGACCCCGGCGGCGAGCACCGCCCGACGCCGCCAGCGTGGCTCCTGGAACCCGCTGATGACGAGGTTCATGGCGTCGTAGACGCCCGAGATGCGATCGAACATCGCCCCGACCTCGGTCGGCGGCGAGGCGTTGCCGCGCTCCGTGGCCTGGCCGGACGGGGTGGCGGTGGGTCGGTCGTCGGTCATGGGTGGCGCTCCTGGGCGGGTCGATCCGGTCGGTCGAGCAGCTCGATGACGAGCTCGGCGACCGCGTCGGGGTCGGTGATGGGGGCGGGATGGCGGAGGTCGGGCAGGATCGCGCGGCGAGCCGTGGGACCGATCCGCTCGGCGACGGCGTCGGCGATCGGCCGGTAGAACGGCTCGCTCCGGCCACCGGTCGCCACGATCGCCGGCGCGGTGATCGCGTCGAGGCCGTCGGTGCTGAGGCCGATCATCGAGACATCGGCCAGGACGCCGTCGCCGGCGGCCCCGATGGCCTTGCGCTGGCGCGGGTGGAGCCGATCCCAGGCGCCCGCCCCGGCCACCCCCTCGAGGAACAGCCGAGCGGCGGCAGCGGGACCGTGGGCCGCATGGGCCGTCGCGACGGACTCGGTCATGGCCGCCATCGCGTCGCGGACGGGTCCCGGCGCGAGCGGCAGGTAGGGCGGCTCCCAGGCGAGCAGGCCCGCGATGCGATCGGGCGCGAGGATGGCGCACCGCAGCGCCACGACACCGCCGAAGCTGTGGCCGACGAGGACGACCCGCTCGAGGCCGAGGCGCTCGATGACGGCGGCGACGTCCGCCGCGTGCCGCTCGACCGGCACGGGCGCCGGCTCGGCCATCCGGCTCGCGCCGCTGCCGCGGCGATCCACGGCGACCACTCGGCCGTGGGCGGCGAGGCGCCTGGCCAGGCCGGCCAGCTGGTCCGAGCTGGACAGGGTGGCGTGCAGCAGGACCAGCACACGGGCCGGCATCGAGGGCTCGGCCCGAGCACTCGCCGGGTGGTCGCGCACGGCGATCGGCTGGCCGTCGTCCATGACCAGCGTCATGCGAGCGTCCGGCGGCGCGGGCGCGGTCGGGTGCTCGGGTGCGTGCTCGGGCGCGTGCTCGGGCGCGTGCTCGGGTGCGTGCTCGGGCGACGGTCGGTCGTCGGGGCGCAGCAGTCGGGCGGCCTCGGCGCGGGCGACCTTGCCGAGCTCGCCGCGCGGGATCGCGGCCATCCGGACGATGCGCGTCGGCACCTTGAAGGCGGCCAGCCGGTCGCGGACGTGCTCGCGCAGCGCCTCGTCCGAGGTCGTCGATCCCGGGCGCAGGACGACGAGCGCCGCCGGCACCGACCCCCAGCGCGGATGGGCGACACCCGCGACGTGCGCGTCGGCCACGTCGGGGTGCTCCAGGAGGACGGCCGCGACCTCGCCCGGGGCGACCTTCTCGCCGCCCGAGATGATCACGTCGTCGGCCCGACCGGTCACGGTCAGCCGGCCCGCGGCGTCGAGCGAGCCGAGGTCGTCGGTGACGAACCAGCCGTCGGCGTCCGGGCTGCGGCGGTGACCGCTCGCGTCACCGGTCGCGTCGCCGGTCGCGTCGCCGGTGAACAGCATCGGCCCGCGGACGGCGATCCGGCCGTCGGCGCCGACGCGCAGCTCGACCCCGGGGAGTGCCCGGCCCACCGTCTCGGCGTGGGCCGCGACCTCGTCGGTCGGCAGGGCCGCGACACCGGACGCGGTCTCGGTCATCCCGTACGTGGGCACGACCGGCCAGCCGGCCGCGACGGCCCGGCGGAGCAGGGGAGCGGCCGTCGGCCCACCGCCCACGAGGACCGCGCGCAGACCGCTCGGTGGCGGGCCGTCACCCGTGGCGTCGAGCATCGCCGCGAGCTGGCTGGCGACGAGGGACAGGTGGCTGACCACGACGCCGGCCTCGGCGGCCGTGCGGATGGCCAGCAGCAGGGCCGACGCGTCGAGGTCGCTGGGGATCACGACCGGCACACCCGCGGCCGCCGCCCGGGCGACGATCCCGAGGCCCGCGACGTGGGTCGGGCCGAGCGACAGCAGCCATGCTGTGGCCGGTGGCAGGACGGCGGTCCAGGCCGCCGCGCTGGCCGCGATGGCCGCGATCGGCAGGCGGGCGGCGCGCGGTCCAGCCGTCGTCCCCGACGTGGCCACGATCAGCTCGGGGATGGCCGCGGGGCCCGGCGCCGTCCCGGGGGCGCGGCGGCCGGTCCCGTCGCCGGTCTCGGCCGGGAGGGCGATGGCGCGCACCCCCGGCGGGGCATGGAACCCGGACGCCGGGTCGACGAGGACGACCGGGCATCCCGTGGCGGCCAGCAGGGACTCGGCCTCGGCCGGCCTCGAGCGCGGGTGGATGAGGACGGCGTCGATGCCCGTCCGCGGCACGGCGTGCAGCGCGGCGACCGCCGCGGCCGTGGGCCCGATGGCGAGGCCCACCCGCTCGCCCGGCGCGAGCCGAGCGCTGCGGATCCTCGCGGCGACCGCATCTGCGGCGGCATCGAGGGCCGACCAGGTCCGGGCCGTCGCGCCGTCCAGCAGCGCGATGCCGTCCGGATCGCGGCCGGCCAGCGTGCGCGCCGCGTCGGCGAGGGACGGCAGCCCGTTCGGTCGGGGTGGGGCGGCCATGCGGCTCACCACGGGTCGCCGGCCCGCTCGACGGCCCAGCGCTCGATCGCCGCCGCATCGAGCGCCAGGCCCGGTCGAGGCACGCCCAGCCGGCCGTCGACCACGCGCAGGGGTGTGGCCAGCAGGTCGTCGGCCAGCAGCTCACCGGTCGCCAGACCATGGGCGTGGCCCCGGTCGGGCAGGGCGGCCGCGACCCGGGCGGCCGCCGCCAGGCCGACGCCGGTCTCGAGCAGCGTGGAGATCGTCACGCCGACACCGGCCGCGAGCGCCGCTTCGGCGATGGCCAGGGCAGCGGCCGGGCCCCCGACCCGTGCGGGCTTGATCACGAGGACGTCCACCGCGTCGGCGGCGAGCAGGGCCCGGGCCGCGCCCAGGGACGTGACGGCCTCGTCGGCCGCGATGGCGACCGGGGAGGCGTGGCGCAGCTCGGCCAGCTCGGCCGGGACCCCGGACGGGATCGGCTGCTCGAGGTACTCGAGGCCGAAGGCCGCGACGCCGGTCCCGCGCTCGAGGGCGGTCGCCGCGTCCCAGGCGCCGTTGGCGTCGAGCCGCAGGGTCAGCGCGGGTCCGACCGCCTCGCGGACCGCGCCGATCCGGGCGACCAGCTCGGCCGTCGTCCGCTCCGAGCCGACCTTCAGCTTGAGGCAGCGGAACCCGGCGGCGGCCGCGGTCCGGGCGTCGGCCACGCTGGCGGCGTGGTCCTCGCCGGCGATGGTCGCGTTGACCTCGACGGTCGCCGCCTCCGCGGCGCCGGCGCCGACCAGGCCGAGGTCCAGCGCGGCACCCTGGATCGCCGCTCGGACGGCCAGCCCGATCGGATCGTCGGCGCCGTCCATCGGGCTCGGGGCGAGCCAGGGCCGGAGGTCGCCGTCGTGCCAGGCGTGGGCCGTGGCGTCCCGCACCGACCGGGCGAGGCGCTCGAGGGCGGCGCCGTCGGCGCCCGGGGCGAGGCCCGCCTCGCCGTGTCCGACCGACCCCGACCCGTCGCGCAGCCGGACGATCCAGGTCTCGCGGGCGTGGTACGTCCCCGCTGCGGTCGCGAACGGCCGTCGGAACGGGACGCGCACGCGGACCGCGGCCATCTCGAGCCGATCGGGTGCGGCGCGGGCGGGGAGAGCGGCGCCCACGGTCAGGTCGTCCCGCCGAGGGCGAGGCCGATGGCGAACAGCACGGCGTAGACGAGGCCCAGGCGGGCCGTCGCCCTGAGCACGGGGTTGAGGGTCCGGCGGTCGTCGTCGGGACCGAGGCCGACGACCTGACGGGCCGGTCCGACCGCCAGGGCGAGGGCGGGGATGGGCAGGAGCACGGCCGGACCGGCCTCGCCGAGCGACAGGATCACGAGCGGCATGACCGCGCCGACCCCGAGGAGCGCCACGTACTCGGCCTTCGCGAAGGTGGCGCCCAGGAGCACCGCGAGCGTTCGCTTGTCGGCCGCGCGGTCCGTCGGGATGTCGCGCAGGTTGTTGACCACGAGGATGGCCGTCACGAGGGCTCCCACCGGCACCGCCGCCAGCCAGGCCAGCGGCTCGACCGTCAGGGTCTGCAGGTAGGCCGTCCCGACGACGGCCACGAACCCGAAGAACGCGAACACGAACAGCTCGCCCAGGCCGCGGTAGCCGTACGGCAGCGGGCCGCCCGTGTAGGCCAGGGCGGCGACCATGGCCAGCGCCCCGAGGACGAGCAGGACCGGCCCGCCGACGGCGACGAGGAACAGGCCGACCACCCCGGCGAGGCCGAGCACGATCGCGATCGCGGCCCGAAGTCGCCCCGGCGTCACGAGGCCGGCGGCCGCGACGCGGAGCGGGCCGGTCCGATCCGGCGTATCGGCACCGCGCTGGAAGTCGGACAGGTCGTTGGCGAGGTTGGCCGCGACCTGGAGCAGGATCGCCACGGCCAGGCACGCGACGGCCGTGTCCGGCCGCAGGGCGGCGCCGCTGCCGACGGCCGCGCCCAGGCCGGTCAGCACCGGTCCGACGGCGGCCGGCAGCGTGGCCGGCCGGATGGCCAGCCACCAGGTGCGCACCGTCGAGGGGCGCGCGTCGGGGGCGGCGGCCGTGGTCACGGCCGGCGCGGGTACTTGGCGTAGTCGGGCCGCCGCTTCTCGAGGAACGCGGTCGAGCCCTCGTGGGCCTCGTCGGTCGTGTAGTACAGGCCGGTCGCGTTACCGGCGAACTCCTGGAGTCCGGCCAGGCCGTCGGTCGCGACCAGGAAGGCCGACTTGAGGAAGCGGATGGCGGTCGGGCTCATCTGCAGGATCTCCTCGGCCCACGCCACGCCCTCGGCCTCGAGGTCGGCGAGGGGCACGACCCTGTTGACGAGGCCCATCGCCAGCGCCTCGCTCGCGTCGTACTGGCGGCACAGGAACCACATCTCCTTGGCCTTCTTGTCGCCCACGAGGCGGGCCAGCAGGCCGATGCCGAAGCCGGCATCGAAGCTGCCGACGCGCGGCCCGACCTGACCGAAGATGGCGTTGTCCGAGGCGATCGACAGGTCGCACACGACGTGCAGCACGTGGCCGCCGCCGATGGCGTACCCGTTGACCAGCGCGATGACCGGCACGGGCAGGGACCGGATCTGGCGCTGCAGGTCGAGCACGTTCAGGCGGGCGATCCCGTCGCCGCCCACGTAGCCCCCGGCGTGGCTCTTGTAGCGCTGGTCCCCGCCGGAGCAGAAGGCGCGCTCCCCGGCGCCGGTCAGCAGCACGCAGCCGATGCCGGCGTCGTCCCGGATCCGGGCGAACGCGTCGATGAGCTCCGACACCGTCTCGGGCCGGAACGCGTTGTGGACCTCGGGCCGGTCGATGGTGACCCGGGCGATGCCCGAGTCGGTGCGCTCGTAGCGGATGTCCGTGTAGTCGCTGACGACGGGCGTCCAGGTGGTCATGCCGCGGAAGTCCTCCATGTGTCGAGCTGGTCGATGAGCAGGTGGCGGAAGGTGGTGGGCGCCTCGCGATGGACCGCGTGCCCGCGCCCGGGGACGACGACGAGCCGGGCGTCCGGGATGCCCGCGGCGACGGCGCGCGCCCGCTCGAGGCCGGTCGCATCGGCCCCGCCCGCGATCACCAGGGTCGGCACGGCGATGCCCCCGAGCCGGTCGTGCAGGGGCTCCATCGCCCCCTGGCCCGCGCCACGGAGGGCGCCTGCCAGGCCGCCGGGGCGGTTGCGCAGTCGCTCCCGCCGGAGCCGCGCGCGCCGCCGCTCGGGCAGGCGCCGCTCGCTGGCGAAGACCGGGATCGCCTCCCAGCGATCCACGAAGGCGGCCACGCCGTCGAGCTCGATGGCGTCGGCGAGGGCGTCATCGGAGGCGCGCCGGGCCGCCCGCGCATCGGCGTCGGCGATGCCGGCCGACGGGCTCTCGAGCACCAGGGCGCGCACGACGTCGGGCTCCGTCGCCGCGAGTCGCAGCGCGACCCGGGCCCCGAGCGAGTAGCCGACGACGATCGCCGGGACGGCGCCACTGCGGCGCAGCAGCGTCGCCAGGCGGGGTGACTGGCGCTCGATCGCATGCTCGGCGGGGTCGGCCGGCGCCGCCGATCGGCCGTGCCCGAGGAGATCCACCACGAGCGTGCGGTGGCCGCTCGCCCGGACGGCGGGCAGGAACGGCGACCAGTCCGCGCCGCGGCCGGTGAACCCGTGCAGGAACAGCACCGACGGTCCGTTGCCGGCGGCCCGGACCTCCAGGGCGATGCCGTCGAGCCGCTCGCGCGTCATCCCGGAAGCCCCTCCAGGGTGTCGCGGACCGCGGCGGCCACGGTCCGGTGCAGTCCCACGTTGCGGGCCCGGTCGGTGCGCAGCTCGAGGACGGTCAGGCCCTCGCCGGTCAGGGCGTCGTGCAGCGCGTCGCGAAGGGAGGCGCCGTCCACCGGGACGTGTCGATGGCCGGCCGCCTCGACCAGCGGCCCGATCGCGATCCCGTGCGGGGTCCCGAACAGGCGCTCGTAGTTCGCCGGCAGGCCCACGCCGGGCGCGTCGGTCGCGGCCTGTGGCAGGAACGAGAAGATGCCGCCCCCATCGTTGTGCACCACGACGACCGTGAGGTGGACGCCCAGCAGCCGGGCCGTGACCAGGGCGCCGAGGTCGTGCAGGAAGCTGACGTCGCCGACGACGAGCAGCACCGGCCGATCGGCCACGGCAGCCGACCCGAGCGCGGTCGAGACGACGCCGTCGATGCCGTTGGCCCCGCGATTGGAGTACGGGATGATCGACCGATCCGTGGACGGCAGCCAGCCGTCGAGGTCGCGCACCGGCATCGAGTTGCCGGCCCACACGATCGCGCCGCCGGCCGGCACCGCCTCAGGCAGCCGCGCGAACGGGGCGCCTTCGAACGGTTCGTCGAGGCGGGCCTGCCAGCGGGTCATCACCGCATCGGCGGCGGCGTCCGCGGCCAGCCACGCGGCGCGCCAGGCCGGGTCCCGCTCCGGGCCGATCCGGGCCAGACGCGCGGCGAGGTCGTCGGCCGTGACGGCGGCATCGGCGTGGGCGAACGTCGCCGGGATCAGGGCCGCCTCGCGCCAGCCACCGTCGCCGTCGATGACGACCAGCTCGGGCGCGGCGCGCTGGAGCAGCTGGAGGATGGGCTTGGACGTGGGCATCGCCCCGAAGCGGATGACGAGATCCGGCTGATGGGCGTCCAGCCAGCGGGAGGGCCGGGCCAGCTGGTCGGCCCGGGCGACGACGTTCGAGCGGTCGTGGTCGCCGGCGCGCACGCCGGACAGCGGGTCGGCCAGGATGGGGTAGCCGGCCGCGGCGGCCAGCCGGGCGATCGCGTCCACCGGCCGATCGCCGTCGAGCGGCCCGGCCAGGATCAGGCCGCGCGGCGTCGCCCCGATCCGCTCGGCCAGGGCGGCGACATCGGCATCGGCCAGCCGTCGCGGTCCGGCCAGCGCCGGGCTGAACGGGGCGCCGGGCAGGTCCGGCCACGGCCCGAGCACACCGTCGGGGATGAGCGGCTCGCGGAACGGCGCGTTGACGTGCACCGGACCGGCAGGCCCCGCCACGGCCGTCGCCACGGCCCGTCCCGCCACCGACCGGGTGTGGGCCAGGGTCTCGGGCGCCACATCGGGGAGCGGCAGCTCGGTCGCCCAGCGCACGTGCCGCCCGTACAGGCCGATCTGGTCGATGGTCTGGGCCGCCCCCCGGTCGCGCAGCTCGATCGGGCGATCGGCGGTCAGGACGACGAGCGGCACCCGGGCCAGCGACGCTTCGACGACGGCCGGCGCGAAGTTGACGACCGCCGTGCCGGACGTCCCGAGCAGGACGACCGGCCGGTGCGAGGTGCGGGCCATGCCCAGGGCCACGAACCCGGCCGAGCGCTCGTCGAGCAGCACGCTCGTGCGCAGGCCGTCGTGCGCGGCGAGGGCGAGGGCCAGCGGGGTGGAGCGCGATCCGGGGCAGACCACGGCCTCGCGGACGCCGGCCCGGACCAGCTCCTCCACGAACGCGCGCAGGATCGGCGCCGCGGCTCGCGCGCTGGACGCGTCGACGGCGCCGGCGCGATCGCTCATGGCTCGTCCCCGGGCCGGCCGAGCGCCGCGGCCACGACGCGCAACTTGAGGCGGGACTCGTCCCACTCGCGCGCGGCGTCCGAGTCGGCCACGATGCCGCAGCCGGCGAACAGCGTCGCCCGGGTGTGGTCCACGACGCCGCTGCGCAGGGCGACCATCATCTCGCCGTCCCCGTCCGCGCCGAGCCAGCCGATCGGGCCGGCGTACCAGCCGCGGTCGAACCCCTCGTGCTCGTCGATGAGGGTCAGGGCCAGGTCGCGCGGCTCCCCGCCGACGGCCGGCGTCGGATGCAGGCGGCCGGCCAGGGCGAGCAGGTCCTCGCGCTGGCGGACCGTGCCCGAGATCTCGGTGATGAGGTGCTGCACGGACCGCAGCGCGATGACCCGCGGTCTCGGCTCGATGTCCAGCCGCTCGCAGATCGGGGCGAGCCGGTCGCGCAGCGCCGCGACGACCACGGCGTGCTCCTCGCGGTCCTTCTCCGACGCCAGCAGCTCGGCGGCGAGGGCGGCGTCCTCCTCGGCCGCCGCGCCGCGCCGGATCGACCCGGCGATGGCGACCGTGTGGAACGACCGGCCGGCGGTCCGGATGAGCCGCTCCGGGGTGGCGCCCAGGAACGTGCGGCTGCCGCGCCGGAACGCGAAGACCGTGCTCTCGGGTGCGCTGGCGGCCAGGCGTCGGAGCGCGTTCTCAACGTCGAGATCGGCCGGCGAGGCCATGACCACGCGGCGCGCCAGGACGACCTTGTCCATCCGCCCGCGACCCACGGCGCCGGCGAACAGCCCGACCGTCCGGTCCCACAGCGCGCGGTCCGGGCGCTCCTCCACGACGCGCAGGGGCGTGCTGACCGGCCGCGCGACGAGGGCCGTCGGCGCCGGGGTGAGCTCGCGCGCCCGGACGAGGGTCCGGTCCCAGCGTCGGACGCCGGGGCCGTCGCCGCCCTCGGCGGTCGTCGTGGTGATCCAGGCGCCGTCGGCCGTCCGGGCGGCGATGAAGGCGGGCAGCACCAGCGAGGCCGCCCCGAACGGCGCCCACACGTCGTCGGCGGCCGGGACCCGGCCCGTGAAGCCGAGCCCGCCGAGCAGGACCGGCCCGACCCCGCGCGGCTGCGACGGATCATCGGCGGCGATGCGGTCGCGGCCGGTCAGGTCGGCGATGAGCGCGCGCCAGGCGGCGCCGGCCGTCGCGAATCGGTCGTCGCCCTCGGCGTCCACGGCCCAGGCGCGCCCAAGGCCGACCAGGGCGAGGTCCTCGGACGGGCGCATCCACAGCGCCGCCTCGAGGCCGGCCTCGACGCCGGCGGCATACAGCGCGATCGGGTCGAACGCGCGGGCGGCGTCGGTCCGGATGACCAGCTCACCGACGCCGGCCACGCCCGACGTCCCGGCGCCGGCGTCCACGAGCGTCATCGTGGTGCCTCGGGGAACGAGCTGGGACCGCTCGGCGCGGGCACCTCCGCGATCCGTGCCTCGGGCACGCCGACGCTGCGCAGGAGCGTGGCTCGCAACGCCGGGAAGGCGTCCTCCAGCCGCCCGGGCTGATCGGCCTGGAGCCAGCGTCCGACGACCTCGTTGATCGCGCCGAACCAGGCGATGCTCGTCACGCGGGTGTCGGTCGGCGGGATCACCCCTTGCTCGATGGCGGTGTCGAGGTAGCCCCCGATGAGCGCGGCGAAGCGCTCGTGCAACTCGTTCGCCTCGGCCTGGAAGACCCGCCCGGCTCCGATCACGTCGAGGAACAGCAGGCGCGCCATCGTGCGGTGGCCGGCGAACGTGGCCAGCACCGTCCTGATCGCCGTCTCCGCCTGGGCGATGGGATCGGTCTCCTCGGCCACGGCACGCTCCACCTTGCCGACCAGCTTGTCCGCCGTCGTCCGCATCAGCTCGCGGAAGATGGACTCCTTGGTCGGGAAGTGGAAGTAGACGCCGCCCTTCGAGGTCTCGGCAGCCGACGCGATGTCGTCCATCGACGCGTCGCGGTACCCGTGTCCCGCGAACGTCGAGAAGGCGGCATCGAGGATCCGCTCCCGCCGGCTGCGGCTCTGCTCCGACGCATCGGGCTTGCTGCCCCTGGCCATCGCACTCCCGTCCTTCGCTTGGCGATCGAGGGGGTCCCGCTCGGTCCTGCCGTGGCGACCGACCGACCGGTCGGTCGGTTCCTACCACCCTACACCTTTCGCTTCGCAGCCGGCGTGGCGACGGATGCGTCCGACCCGGCTCGAGGGCCGCCCCGTGCCGGGTGGCGAGACAGCCGCCGACGGCGCCCGACGGGACGGCGTGCGGGCGCGGTATGGTCCGGGCAGCCACCCGATGACGTCGCCTAATCCGAGCCGGAGGCCGCTGTGACCGACGCGCGCACGATCATCTTCTTCCCCGAGGGGGCCTACGGACCGACCAACAACTGCGTCGGGATCGGCAACGTCCTGCGCGAGCGCGGCCACCGCGTGGTGTTCGTGGTCGAGGAGTCGTTCGCCGGGACGCTCGAGGCCAAGGGGTTCGAGGAGCGACTCATGCGCCTGGGACCGCCGCCGGCCGAGCCCGAGGTCCCGGGCCAGTTCTGGATCGACTTCATCCGCGACACGGCGCCGGTCTTCCGGACCTCCACCCTGGAGCAGCTCAGCGGGTTCATCGCGCCGACCTGGCAGGCGCTCATCGACGGCGCGATGTACGTCGACCCGCGCCTGGCCGAGATCATCGACGAGGTCGCGCCCGACGTGATCGTCGAGGACAACGTGGTCGCCTTCCCGGCCATCAGCGCGAGCGGTCGGCCGTGGGTCCGGATCGTGTCGTGCAACCCGATGGAGATCAAGGACCCGCTGATCGCGCCGTTCTCGAGCGGCTACCCGGTGGCGGACCGCAGCGGCTGGGCGGCCTTCCTCGACGAGGTCCGCCGGACGCACGGCGACATGTGGGCCGACTTCGACGCGTTCTGCCGCGAGCACGGCGAGACCGGGCTCAGCTACGGCGAGCTCGGGCCGGAGTTCATCGCGGAGTCGCCCTGGCTGAACCTGTACTCCTACCCGGCCGAGGCCGACTACGAGCGGGCGCTGCCGCTCGGGCCGACCTGGCACCGCCTCGACTCGACGGTCCGCGCCGCGGACACGACCTGGGAGCTGCCCGCGCGACTGGCCGAGCGCGACGGCGCGCTGATCTACCTCTCGCTGGGTTCGCTCGGCTCGGCCGATGTCGACCTGATGCAGCGGCTGGTGGACCTGCTGGCCACGACCGAGCACCGCGTCATCGTCTCGAAGGGCCCGCTGGCCGACCGGATCACGCTGCACGACAACCAGGTCGGGGAGGGCTTCCTGCCCCAGCCGGCGATCCTGCCCCAGGTCGACCTGGTCATCACCCACGGCGGCAACAACACGGTCACCGAGGCGTTCCACCACGGCAAGCCGATGATCGTCCTGCCCCTGTTCTGGGACCAGGTCGACAACGCCCAGCGCGTGGACGAGACCGGCTTCGGCCGGCGGCTGTCCACCTACGGCTTCCGGGACGAGGAACTGACCGATGCCATCGACGAGCTGCTCGCCGACCGCGGCCTGGCGGCGCGGCTCGCCGCGATGTCCGAGCGGATCAAGGCGTCGAGCGGCACCGTCCGCGCGGCCGATCTCGTCGAGCGCGTCGCCACCACCGGGGAGCCGGCCGCGCGCAGCTGACCCACCCAGCCCTCGCCCTGGACCTGGCCCTTGGCAGCCCGCACCGCGGGACGGGCTCCCGCCGGCGGACTACGATGACGACACTTCCGGAACGACCCCGTCTCGCCAGGAGGCCACACCCATGACCGACACCCTCGAACGCGTCAAGACCTACAAGCAGTTCATCGGCGGTGATTTCGTGGAGGCCGCCGACGGCCGGACCGCCGAGGTGATCAACCCGGCCAACGACGAGGTCATCGCCAGCGTACCGGCCAGCTCGGCCGAGGACGTCGATCGGGCCGTGGATGCGGCCGAGACCGCGTTCGCGAGCTGGAAGAAGACGACGCCGCAGGACCGCTCGCTCCTGCTCCTCAAGATCGCCGATGCGATCGAGGCCAGGGCCGATGAGCTCGGTCGCCTGGAGAGCGCCAACGCCGGGAAGCCGGTCGGGGCCGCGATCGACGAGATGGCGGTCTGCGCCGACCTGTTCCGCTTCTTCGCGGGAGCCGGACGAGTCATGGACGGGCTCGCGGCCAACGAGTTCGCGGCCGGGCACACCTCGATCATCCGCCGCGATCCGATCGGCGTCGTGGCCTCGATCGCGCCGTGGAACTACCCGCTGTACATGGCCACCTGGAAGCTCGGCCCGGCCCTCGCGACCGGCAACACGGCGGTCCTCAAGCCGTCCGCCCGGACGCCGCTCACCGCGCTGGCCTTCGCCGAGATCCTGGCCGAGATCCTGCCCCCGGGCGTGGTCAACGTCCTGTCCGGCTCGGGCGCCGACATCGGCGACGCGCTGGTGGGCCACCCGAAGGTCCGCATGGTCTCGATCACCGGGGACACCGCCACGGGCAAGCGCGTAGCCAGGATCACCGCGGATACGGTCAAGCGCCTGCACCTCGAGCTCGGTGGAAAGGCCCCGGTCGTCGTCTTCGATGACGCCGACCTGGAGCTGGCGGCCGAGACCCTCAGGTTCGCCGGCTACTGGAACGCCGGCCAGGACTGCACGGCGGCGACCCGCGTGATCGCCGGGCCGAAGGTCTACGACGCGTTCGTGTCGTCGCTGGCCGACCAGGTTCGCGCCATCAAGTGGGGCGATCCGGCCGAGGGCGACGACATCGAGATGGGGTCGCTCATCGCCCGGGCCCAGGCCGACAAGGTCCAGGGCATGGTCGACCGCGCGCGCGACGGCGCCGAGGTGGTGGTCGGTGGCGAGCGGCCGGAGCGTGCCGGCGCCTACTACGCCCCGACGGTCATCGCCGGCGCCGACCAGAAGTCGGAGATCATCCAGGAGGAGATCTTCGGCCCGGTCGTGACCGTCCAGCGGTTCAGCGATGAGGAGCAGGCGATCGCCTGGGCCAACGACACGCCGTACGGTCTGGCGTCCTCGATCTTCACGAAGGACATCGGCCGCGCGATGCGCGTCGCCAAGGCGCTCGACTTCGGCCACGTCTGGATCAACGAGCACTTCACTCTGACGTCCGAGACCCCGCACGGTGGCGTCAAGCAGTCGGGCTGGGGCAAGGACGGCTCGAAGTACGCGCTCGAGGACTACACCTTCATCAAGCACGTGATGATCAACTCGGGCGGATAGGGGCCCACCGCACCGGGGGGCGCGTCGGCGGCACGCGACCGGGGCGCCTGGCCGGTGCCCCCGATACCGGTACGTGCGGCGATACCGGTACGTGCGGCGATACCGGTACGCGCCCCCGATGCCGGTACGTGCCGCGATAGGCGCGGGCTGCGCGACGGGTCCTGTCGCGAACATCAGCCGTGGGAGTGCGTCGAGCGGCGCGGTCGCAGTGACGCCCTCGGATCGTCGCGGACATCACCGTGGCTGATGAATGCGACGTCCGGCGGGCTTCTCGCCGTGATCGGGCGCCGTTCGCCGCGTCCACACCGAGCCGACGTGCCGCCCGTACTGCCCGCGCTGATGTCTGCGACACCGCCCGGCGCGACCACCACCGGGCGCTCGGCACCGGCCGGCGATGCCGCCCACGGCGCGCCGGCCGCTACGCTGTACCGATGCCCGAGTCGACGTCGCCCGTGATCGACCGCGCAGCCGTGGCCGCTGCCGTTCACGACCTGGACCTCCATGCGATGGCGCGCGCTCGCTGGTTCGGGGCCAAGGGCCGGACCATCACGGCGATCGCGCTGGACGAGGCCTTCGTCCTCGACGAGGAGCGGGCGCACGTGCTCGCGGTCGTGACCGTCACGCTCGACGACCGATCCCGGCAGCGCTACGCCCTCGCGCTGACCGGCCACCCGCCGCGCGAGGCCGTGCCGGGCGACGGGGCGTGGCGGGCCCTTGCCGTCGCCATGGCCGAGGGTCGCACGATCGCCGCGCTCCCCGCGGCACGCCCCGGCGCGCCGCTGCCCGCCCCGGCCTCGGCTGCCCTGGTCTGCCGGCCCGCGAGGGCCATGCCGGACGTCGAGGCGCTGGTCGGCGAGCGGGACCTCGGCGCCGACCAGAGCAACACGGGGATCGTCATCGGGGAGCGCGTCCTGCTCAAGGCCTACCGCCGTCTCCAGCCCGGCCTCAACCCGGACCTCGAGCTGACCGCCTTCCTGAGCGAGGACGCGGCCTTCGCCGCCGTGCCGCCGCTGGCCGGCTTCGCCGAGCTGATCGAGGCGGCGAACGGCGGCACGGCCACGACCGTCGCCATGGCCCAGGCCTTCATCGCCGACGGCGCCGACGCGTTCGAGACCCTGGCCGAGGCACTGGTCGGCTGGATCGCGGCCCCGGGCAGCGTCAGCCTCGAGGTCGCGACCGAGATCGCCGCTGATCTGGGCGCGCTGACGGCCGGCCTGCATGTCGCCCTCGCGGACGGCCGCGGCCAGCCCGACATGACGCCCCGCGAAGCTACCCGCGAGGAGATCCGGGCCTGGCCCGTGACCGCCCGGGCCAACCTCGAGCGGGCGCTCGACGTGGCCCCGGACGACGCCGGGGCGACCATCCGCGGGCTCGCCCCGGTCGTCGCCGAAGCGCTCACCGTGCTCGACGCGCTGCCCTCCGTGCCGCTCCTCCAGCGCACCCACGGCGACCTGCACCTCGGCCAGATCCTGCTCGCGCCCGACGGCTTCAGGATCGTCGACTTCGAGGGCGAGCCGCTCAGCACGCCCGACGAGCGCCGGGCGCTGCGCCACCCGCTGCGCGACGTCGCCTCGATGCTGCGCTCGCTGGACCACGTCGGCCGGAGCGCCGCCCGACGCGCGCGCACCAGGACGGGTGAGGCGTCGGCGGATGGGGCCGCGGACGTCCACGTCGGCCTCGACGTGGACGACTGGATCGCGCGGGCGCGCGAGCGCTTCCTCGATGCCTATCGCGACGGGCTGCGCGATGCGGGCGCGTGGCCGGATATCGATGCCGACCTCCTGCGCGCGTTCGAGATCGACAAGGAGCTGTACGAATTCACCTACGCCGCGACCTACCTGCCGACCTGGCTGTACGCCCCGACCGAAGGGATCCGCGCGCTGGTCGGCGAGGCGGCGACGTGACCGGGCCGCCGGCCGACCGGGTCGCCGCGTTCCGCGACGACATCGGGGCGTCGCCGGCCTCGATGGCCCGCCTGCTCGACATGCACGCCTCGGTCGCGGCCCCCGCGGCCGTCGCCGCCCCGGCGGACCCGACGCGCCGGGTGTGCCTGACCGGCCTGGGCAGCTCGCGCTTCGCCGCCGACATCGTGGCCGGGGCGCTGCGGGCGTCGGGTCTGCTCGCCTGGTCGGAGCTCGCGTCGGGGGGCGGCCGGACCGCGCCGTCGCCCGACCTGACCGTCGTCGCCGTCTCGGCGTCGGGCGGCACCCGCGAGGTCCTCGAGGTGGTCGACCGCCATCGCGGCGTGAGCCACGTGGTCGCGGTCACCAACCGGGCTGACTCGCCGCTCGCGGCCGCCGCCGACGAGGTCCACCTGCTGGAGGCCGGCATCGAGGCATCCGGGATCGCCTGTCGGACGTTCCGGGCCACGCTCGCCGTGCTGGCGCTGCTTGGCGGCATCCCGCTCGACCACCTGCGCGAGGCGCCCGCCGCGCTCGCCGCCAGGCTCGACCACGCCGCCACGTGGGTGTCGGCGGCCGCCGACGCCCTCGACGGCGCACCGGCCGTGGACGTCCTCGCCGACGCGTCCATCGGCGGCATCGCCGGTCAGGCCGCGCTGATGCTCCGCGAGGGCCCGCGCCTCCCGGCCCACGCCTACGAGACCGCCGACTGGCTGCACATCGGCGTCTACCTCGCCTGGCCGGGGCACGCCGTGCTCCGCTATCCGGGTTCGGCCGCCGACGGCGAGCTCGATGCCGTGCTTGGCCGCCGCGGTGTCGCGCCCGTGGACGCGCCTCGGCGACCGCCTGATGGCGACGCTCCCGGCGACCTCGTCGCCGCCGCCATCGTCGCCTCGATCGACGCGGAGGTGCTGGCGGCCGAGCTCTGGTCGCGGACCGACGCCACCGAGCGCGAGCGCCGCGCTGCCGAGTAGGACAAGGCCCCTTGATACGTTGTAGCAGGGCCGGTTGACGAAAGCGCGCAGGCCCGTCTACCATCTCGCCGACAACGCCCATCCAGTCGATCCGGAGGCCTTCATCTCGTGCGCTCACCGTTCCGCCCGCTCGCGCTCACCGTCGCCACGGCCCTGCTGCTCGCCGCTTGCGGCGGCGGCTCGGATCCGTCCGCCGATCCCGGCACCACCGCCGAACCGTCGGTCGGCGGCAGCCTGACCGTGTACTCGGGCCGGAGCGAGACGCTCGTCGGTCCGGTCATCGAGCGATTCGAGGCCGCGACCGGCGTCGACGTCGAGGTCAACTACGCCGGGACGACCGATCTCGCCGCCACGATCCTCGAGGAGGGCGATGCCTCGCCGGCGGACGTCTTCTTCGCCCAGGACGCGGGCGCGCTCGGTGCCGTCGCCGCCGAGGGCCGGCTGGCCGAGCTGCCGCAGGCCACGCTCGACCGCGTCGATGCCCGGTTCCGCGCCGACGACGGGCGCTGGGTCGGCGTCTCCGGACGAGCCCGCGTCGTGGTCTACGACACCCGCGTCCTCGACGCGGCCGACCTGCCGACCTCGATCGACGCCTTCACCGACCCGGCCTGGAAGGACCGCATCGGCTGGGCCCCGACCAACGCCAGCCTGCATGCGTTCGTGACCGCCTACCGGACCCTCAAGGGGGACGAGGCGGCGAA
The DNA here is from genome assembly GCA_046566045.1 of Candidatus Limnocylindria bacterium. Lineage (GTDB taxonomy): Bacteria > Chloroflexota > Limnocylindria > Limnocylindrales > CSP1-4 > SPCO01. The sequence continues at coordinate 37,384 of JBKHXL010000046.1, read as the reverse complement.
GGCCTGGCTCGAGGGCATCGTCGCCAACGGGGCCAAGGTCTACGAGGGCAATGACGCGGTCCTCGCCGCGGTCGCCGCGGGCGAGGTCGAGGTCGGCTTCGTCAACCACTATTACCTGATGCGGACGCTGGCCGAGCAGGGCGAGAGCTACCCGGTCCGGAATCACTTCCTCGACGGCGCCGATCCCGGGTCGCTCATCAACGTCGCCGGCGCCGGCATCCTGTCGACCGCGAAGAACCCGGCCGCGGCGCAGGCCTTCGTCGACTTCCTGCTGTCGACCGAGACGCAGGAGTACTTCTCGACCGAGACGCACGAGTACCCGCTCATCGCGGGCGTCGAGGCCGATCCCGCCCTGCCGCCGCTGGCCGACGTCGGCAGCCCCGACATCGATCTGTCGGACCTGGCCGACCTGGCCGGCACGCTCCAGCTCATGCAGGAGGCCGGCGTCCTGTAGGGCGTCGCCTCGCCGCGTGGCTATCCTGCGCCGATGATCGCGCTCGCCCGTCCCCGTCTGCCGCTGCGGCCGTTCGGCGGGGCTCGGGCGGGCGCCCACGGCGCCGACCGGCCCGCGCCCTGGGCGCTGGTGGCGATCGGGCTGACCATCGCGGCCCTCGCGCTGCTGCCGCTCGTCTACCTCGTCGTCCGCGCGCTCGACGTCGAATCCGACGCGATGGCGTTCGTGCTCCGGCCGAGGACGTTCGGGGTCCTGGTCGGCACGCTCGGCCTGGGGCTGCTGGTGGGGCTCGGCACGATGGTGGTCGGCGTGCCCATCGCGTGGCTGACCACCCGGACCGACCTCCCCGCCCGGCGCGCCTGGGCCGTCCTGACGGCGATTCCCCTGGCCCTCCCGTCGTACGTGGTGGGATTCGCGTTCCTGGCCTTCTTCGGTCCGCGCGGCACGCTCCAGGGGCTGCTCGCGCCGCTCGGGGTCGAGCGCCTGCCATCGATCGGCGGGCTGGTGGGCGCCAGCCTGGTCCTGACCCTCGTGTCGTTCCCGTACGTGACCCTCGCGACGCGGGCGGCCATCCTGCGCCTGGACCCCGCGGTCGAGGAATCGGCGCGGCTGCTCGGTGACCGGCGCCTGACGGTCTTCCGGCGAGTCACCCTGCCCGTGCTCGTGCCGGCCATCGCGGCCGGGGCGCTGCTCGCCGTGCTCTACGCGCTGTCCGACTTCGGGGCCGTCGGCCTCCTCCAGTTCGACAGCCTGGCCCGGGCGATCTACCTCCAGTACGGCGCATCGTTCGACCGTTCCCTGGCCGCACTGCTGGCGCTCATCCTCGTGGCCATGACGGTGCTGCTGACCGCTGGCGAGGGCCGACTCCGGGCGCGGGCCGGAGCGTACGCCGCGTCGAGTCGGCGCCGGCCGCAGGCGGTCGTCGCGCTCGGTCGCTGGCGCTGGCCGTCGCTCCTGTTCTGCGCGCTCGTGGTCGGGCTGGCGCTCGTCATCCCGGTCGGGACCGTGGCCTGGTGGCTGGTCCGCGGCGCCCTCGCCGGGGAGTCGACGACGCTCGTCCTCGACGTCGCGCTCGACACCTTCCTCGTCGGCGCGGCAGCGGCCGTCGCAGCCGTGCTGCTGGCGCTGCCGGTGGCCCTCCTGGCGGCGCGTCATCGCTCGCGCCTGTCGCGCGTCGTCGAGTCTGCCGTCTTCGCGGGCTATGCGCTGCCGGGCATCGTGGTCGCCCTGGCGATGATCTTCCTCGCCACCCGGACGATGCCCGTGATCTACCAGACGATGGCGCTGCTGGTCATCGTCTATGCCGTGCGCTTCATGCCCCAGGCCGTCGGCGGCCTGCGAGCCGCGCTGGGGATCGCCGGGCCGCGGCTCGAGGAGGCGGGTCGCACGCTCGGCGACGGCCCGGTCCGCGCCTTCACCCGGCTGACGGTGCCGTTCCTGCGGCCCGCCTTCCTGGCCGGCGGCGCGCTGGTGTTCCTGACCGTGGTCAAGGAGCTGCCGCTCGCCCTGCTCCTGTCGCCGATCGGCTTCGAGACGCTGGCGACCGAGATCTGGGACGCGGCCAGCAGCGGGTTCTATGCCCGGGCCGCCGCGCCGGCCGCCCTGCTCGTGGCTTTGTCGATCGGCACGGTCACGCTGCTGATGCGGGCCGAGGGGGCCGAGGGGGCCGAGCGATGACGACCGTCCCGGCGGTGCGGATCAAGGGTCTGGGGCGCCGCTTCGGCGACGTCGTCGCCGTGGACTCGGTCGACCTCGAGGTCCGCCGGGGCGAGATGCTGACCGTGCTCGGGCCGTCGGGCTGCGGCAAGACCACGGTCCTGCGCCTGATCGCCGGCCTGGACACCCCCGACAGCGGGATCATCGAGATCGGCGGCCGGCGCGTGGCCGGCGGCGGGGTCGCCATCCCGCCCGAGCGCCGTCGCGTCGGCATGGTCTTCCAGGACGTCGCCCTGTTCCCGCATCTGACCGTCCACGACAACATCGGCTACGGGCTGCGCGGCGACCCGGACCGCGAGGTCCGCATCCGCGAGCTCCTGGAGCTGATCGACCTGCCCGACGCCGGACGCCGGATGCCGCACCAGCTGTCCGGGGGGATGCAGCAGCGCGTGGCGGTCGCCCGCGCCCTCGCCCCGCGCCCCGATGTCGTGCTGCTCGACGAGCCGTACTCGTCCCTCGACGCGGCCCTTCGCACGCAGCTCCGCGGCGACGTCCGCGAGATCCTGCGCAATGCCGGGACGGCCGCGGTGTTCGTGACCCACGACCAGGACGAGGCCCTCACGCTGGGGGACCGGATGGCGGTCATGGTCCGCGGGCGGGTCGAGCAGGTGGACGCGCCCGAGGTCGTGTACGGCGAGCCCGCGACCCCGTTCGTGGCGACCTTCGTGGGGACGACCAATCTCGTCCACGGCGACGCCGGCGGCGGATTCGCGGTCACCCGCCTCGGCCCGGTCCGGCTGGTGGGGCCGGGGAGTGCCGGCCATCGTGGGCGCGGTCTGGTGGTCCTGCGCCCGGAGCACCTGGAGGTCCAGGAGGCGCCCGACGGTCCGGCGCGCGGAACGGCCTGGCGCGTGCTGCGCCGGCGCTTCACCGGCACCGAGATCCTGTACGAGGTGGCCGCCCAGGACGGGACGAGCCTGTGGGTCGAGGCGGGCCACGCGGTCCGCCGCCTGCGCCTCGGCGACGCGGTCGACCTGCGCCTGCGCGAGATCGAGACGGTGTTCTTCCCGGCCGGTCCCTCAGCCGAGGGCCGCCAGCGCGTCGCGGACCTCGCCCAGACGCTCGATCGACTCGTGGTCGAACGGGTCGCGGAAGACCGCGACGACCTCGCCGATACCGATGTCCCGGTAGCCCCGGAGGTAGGCCGCGACCGCGATCGGTGAGCCGCCGACGGTCAGCCCGTGCTCCGTCCCGTCGGAGGCGAGGCGGCCCTCCAGGCCGTGGCGTCGCGCCACGCCGGCCCAGGCCGCTCGGGCGGCGTCGGCCGTGTCGCGCACGACCAGGTGCACCGTGACCGTCCGCTCGATGGCGTCGAACGGGCGACCGACCTCGGCGCAGCGCTCGGCCAGGATGGCCGAGGTGGCGGCGATGCGGTCCGGCGGCCCATAGCCGTTCCACAGGTCGGCGTCGCGGGCGGTCGTACGCAGGGTCTTGGTCGGACCCGAGCCGCCGATGAGGATCGGCAGCCGTGCCTGGACCGGGCGAGGCTCGCACAGCGCGTCGTGCATCGTGTAGTACCGCCCGGCGTGGTTGGCGATGCGCTCGCCGTCGAGGAGGCGCCGGATCAGCCCCACCGCCTCGTCGAGCCGGTCGAGCCGCTCGCCGAAGCTCGCCCCGAAGTCGAGCCCGAAGGCGTCGTGCTCGCGCTCGAACCAGCCACCCCCGAGGCCGAGCACGGCTCGCCCGCCGGACAGGTGGTCGAGGGTCGTGGCGAGCTTGGCGGTCAGGCCCGGCGGCCGGAACGTGTTGGCCCCGACGAGCAGTCCCAGGCGGACGCGCGCCGTCAGCACGGCCAGCGCCGCCAGGATGGTCCAGCCCTCGAACTTCGGGTCGCCGGGGTCGCCCTCGTCGGCCAGCAGGTGGTCGTCGATCCAGAGCGAGTCCCAGCCGGCGGCCTCGGCCGCGAGCGCGGCGGCGCGCACGTCCGACCACGTGCACCGATTGACCCAGAAGGCCGCGCCCATCCGCATGGCGCGATGCTAGCGGCGGCGGGTCGAGCGGTCCGGGCCGTCCCGCGTCGTCCTGGGTCGGCGGCGGCGGCCTGCGTCGGCGGCGGCCCGCGTCGGCGGCCCGCGTCGGCGTCCCGCGTCGTCCGCGCCGTCCCGCGCCGTCCCGCGCCGGCCCGGCGGCGGCCGCGGCGCTTCGTCGTCCTGGCCGGCCCGGGTCGTCGCCCCTTCGTCGTACGGCCGGGCTCGTCGGCGTCAGGCCCGCTGGTCGCCCCGCCGCAACGCGCCGGCGTCCTGGCCGGCCCGGCTCGTCGCCCTGCCGGCACCTCCGCCCGCCCGTGCCCAGTCGCCGCCGTACCTGTCGCGGACATCAGCCGGGGAAGTACGAACGGCAGCCTCGACTCCCGGTCGGGCCTCCGATGTCGCGAATATCACCGTGGCGGCTATCAGCGACGGATCCGGGTCGTTGGCCCACGGATTCGACCCGATCCGACCTCGAACGAGGTCCGGGGCGGCCCGGCGCTGCCGGCCGTAGTGCCGGGGCTGATGAACGCGACAAACGAGGCCGATCCCGGCCGATCCCAGGCGAGGGCCGATCCCCGCCGATCCGCGGCGAGGGCCGATTCGCGGCGAGGGCCGATCCGCTGCGAGCCGGCCGATCCGGTCGAACCCCGGGCGAGGCCGCGCGATCACGCCGCAGCCCCACCCGGAGCCGCGCGGACGCCGCAGCACCGGCCACGCGGGCCCGCGCGGACGCCGCAGCACCGGCCACGCGGGCCCGCACCCGGGACCAGGAGCCACCTCCACGACAGACTCGCGGCACGTCCGTGCAAACCCACCGCATCGGCGCGAGGGCGCGAGATGCGCTATGGTGACGAGCGGTTCGAGCGGTTTGCATAGATTCATGGAGATTTCGGAGCGTCCGCTCGCTGTACGGAGGGTCAGGATGTCCCCACGCCGCCCCCCGCATCCGCTGGAACGGCCGGGTCGGTCCGCGACCGAGTGGGTCAGCCTGGGCGATGCCAGCCGCCTGCTCGGGGTCTCGACCGCGACGGTCCGGCGCTGGGCGGACGCCGGCCGTCTCAAGCCGTTCACCACACCGGGCGGTCACCGGCGATTCAGCCGCGCCGCGCTGGAGCGGATGCTCCCGGATGATCGCGGGCGCCGCCCGGACCTCGCCGCCGCGGGCCTGACCCCGTCCCGCCTGTCGCGCGCCTATCAGCGCGGCACGGCGCCCGTCGTCCAGCAGATGGGCTGGCTGGCGGCCCTCGCGCCCGAGGATCGGGACGACTTCCGCCAGCTCGGCCGGCGCCTGGCCTGGGAGCTGATCGCGCACCTGGACGCGTCAGAGGCGGAGGCCCGCCAGCACCACCTGACCGAGGCGACGGCCGTGGCGGTCGAGTACGGCCGACGCGGCGCCGACCTGGGCCTGGCCATGAGCGACGTGGTCGAGGGATTCCTGGCCTTCCGGCGGCCGTTCCTGGCGGAGATCGGCTCGGTCGTCCGGCGCCGCGGATTCGACACGGAGGAGGCCACCCGCCTGTTCGCCGAGGCCGATCGCGCGCTCGACCGTCTCCTGGTGGCGACCATGAGCGGCCACAGCATCCGGGCCGGCGCGCCGTCCCGGGGGGCGACCGGCCGGCAGGCTCTCCAGCGCCCGCCGGGCGGAGGCTCGTGAGCGAGCGTCCCGCTCCCGAGGTCTCGGCCTGGGTGCTGACGGCACCGTCCGCCGACGCCGGCCGTCGGGCCGAGGCGTTGCCCGGCCTGCGCGCCGCCGCCGACGCGTGCGGCGGACTGGTCCTGGCGACCTGCCACCGGGTGACCTGGCTCGCCCCATCGACCGATGCCGCCGACGCACCCGACGGCGCCCGGGTGCTCCACGGGGCTGCCGCCGTACGCCACGTGATCCGGCTGGCCGTCGGGCTCGAGTCGGCGGTGGTCGGCGAGGACCAGGTCCTGCACCAGCTGCGCACGGCTCTTGCCGACGCCCGCCGCGTTCGGACGGTCGGTGGCGACCTCGGCCTGCTGGTCGATCGGGCGCTGCGCGCCGGTCGGCGTGCCCGCTCGTGGCGTCCCGCTGTGGCGACGTCGCTGGCGGACCGCGCGCTCGACGCGGCGATCGAGCCCGTGGCCGGAGGGCGGGTGCTCGTGGTCGGGACCGGCTCGATGGGCCGTCTCGCGGCGGCGGCCGCGATCGCCCGCGGGGCCACCGTCCGACTCGCCGGGCGCGACCCGGAGCGGACCGCCCAGATCGCGCGCGAGACTGGGGCGACCGGGCTGCCGCTCGACCCCGGCGTCGCCGAACTCGACGCGACGGAGCTCGTGGTCGTCGCCCTGGCCGGTCCCTGGCTCCTGTCCGACGCGTCGGCGGCGAGCCTGTGCACGCGCCCACGGGTCGTCGACCTGTCCAGCCCGCCGGCCCTGGCCGGAGCGCTGCGCGAGGGGCTGGGCGACCGGCTCGTGGACATCGACCGACTGGCCGTGGCCGGCCCCGACGACGCGCCCACGTCGGCATTCCGAGCCCGACTCGAGCGGCTCGCGGCGCAGGTCGAGGCCGACGTCCTCGACGCCATCGACGCCCGGCGACGGTCGGTGGCGGATCGCCTCGCCGCTCGAGTGGAGGCCCAGCGCCGCGACGCCCTCGAGGCGTACCTGCGGGCGCGGCCGGACGTCGATCCGGCCGTCCGGGCCGAGCTCGACGCGCTGTCCCGTTCGCTCTCGACGCGCCTGTTCCGCGAGCCGCTGGCCCGCCTCGCCGACGATCCCGACGGGCGTCGGCGCGTGGCCCTCGACGAGCTGTTCGGATCGTGATCGACGCCCCGCCCGCGCTCGCCCTGCGGATCGGCACCCGGGCCAGCGCGCTCGCCATGGTCCAGGCGAGGCACGTGGCGGCCTGCCTGGAGGGTCGCGGCGTGGCCACGACGCTGGTCACCATCACGACCGACGGGGACCGGCGCACCCCCGACACGCCGTGGGGGGAGGGTGCGTTCGTGTCGGCCATCGAGGACGCCCTGCTCCACGGTTCGATCGACCTCGCCGTCCACAGCGCCAAGGACGTCCCGACCGACGAGGATCCGCGCCTGCGCATCGCGGCGTTCCTGCCGCGGGCGGACCCCGACGACGTCCTGGTCCTGCCCCACGGGCGGCGCATCGCCGCCCTCGACGACCTGCCGATGGGCACCCGGGTCGGCACCGACAGCCCCCGCCGCACGGCCTTCCTGCGCGCGGCCCGACCGGACCTGCGTGTCCATCCCCTGCACGGGAACGTGGACACCCGCCTGCGCCGGCTGGACGACGGTGACACGGATGCGCTCATCCTGGCCGCCGCGGGGCTGACCCGCCTGGGCCGCGCGGACCGGATCTCCCTGGCGCTCCCGACCCACCTGCTGCCGCCCGCACCCGGGCAGGGCGCCCTCGCCATCCAGATCCGGTCCGACGACCGTGCCTGCGCCGAGCGCGTGGCCCGGCTCGACGACCCGGATACGCGCCGATCGGTGGTGGCCGAGCGCCGCCTCCTGGCCGCCGCCGGCGGGGGGTGCCGGGCGCCGCTCGGCGCCCTCGGGCTGGTTCGCGGGGGCCGCCTGCGACTCGAGGCCGGCATCGCCACGCCGGACGGGACCATCGCGGTCCTGGCCCGCGGCTCGGCCGTCGTCGGGGACGCCGCCGCGGAGCGCGCCCTGCGTGACCGTGTCCTCCGCTCGCTGGCCGAGCGGGCCGTCGCCGCTGCCGAGCGCGCGGGCCGTCCGCGCGTGGTCGTGACGCGGCCGACACCGGGTTCCGCCGCGACCGTCCTGGCCCTGGTGGACCGAGGGCTCGCTCCGGTCCCGGTGCCGACCATCCGCGTGGACCACGGGCTCCCCGGGTCGGCGGCTGGCCTGGTCGAGGCGCTCCGATCGGCCGACTGGGTCGTGCTGGCCAGCGCGAACGCGGTCGCCGGGGTCCTCGTCGCCGCGGCCGACGCCGGCCTCGACCTGGTCGACGGCCCGGGCGCCGCGGCACGCCGCTGGGCCGCCGTCGGGCCCACGGTGGAGCGGGCGCTCCGCGCGGCCGGCATCGACGTCGCGGTCCGCCCGGCCGAGGCGACCGCCGCGGCCCTGGCCGAGGCCGTGCCGATCCATCATGGCGACCGCGTCGTCGTCCCGCGCGGCGACCTGGCCGACGACCGGCTGCCGGCGAGGCTGGCCGCCCGTGGGGCTCGGGTCGACGCGCCACTCGTGTACCGCACGGTGGTGGGTCCGGGGGCCTCGATGCGCCGGTTCCGGGACGCCATGCGGCGCGGTCCCCGGGCGGTGCTGTTCACGAGCGGGTCCACGGTGCGCGGCTGGGTCGATCTCGCCCGTCGCGCGGGGATGACCGGCGCGGCGCGTGCCATCCCGGCCATCGCCATCGGGCCGTCCACCGCCGCGGAAGCGCGCCTCCGTGGGCTGTCCGTCGTGGCCGTCGCCGCGGGGCCCGACCCCGCGACGGCGGCCCAGGCGGTCGCCGACGCCATCCATCCGACCCTGGAGGAAGCATGATCGTTTCGTCCGGGCGACCCGGGGTCTCGGCCCGGGACGCCGCCGACCACCCCGCCCCGGCCGCCTTCGAGCGCGGTCGCCGCCTGCGTCGCACGCCCGCCCTGCGCGCCCTGGTGCGCGAGACCCGCCTGGACCCGGCGATGCTGGTGGCGCCGCTGTTCGTGCAGGATGGCCGGGGCGACCGAGAGCCGGTCGGGTCGATGCCCGGCGTGGACCGGTTGTCGCCCGAGGCCGCCCTGGTGGAGTCCGAGCGGCTGGCCGGGCTGGGGGTCGGCGGCGTGCTCCTGTTCGGCCTGCCGACCACCAAGGACGCCGACGGCTCGGGGGCATGGGCGGCCGACGGTCCCGTCCAGCGGACGATGGCGGCCCTGCGCGAGCGGGGCCTGCCGCTCGCGGTCATCGCCGACACGTGCCTGTGCGAGTACACCGACCACGGCCACTGCGGGCCGCTCGAGCCGGACGGGTCGGTGGCCAACGACGCGGCGCTCCGGTCGCTCGCCACGACCGCGGTCAGCCAGGCCGATGCGGGCGCGGACATCGTCGCGCCGTCGGCCATGATGGACGGCCAGGTCGCGGCGATCCGGTCGGCCCTCGACGCGAGCGGCCACGCCGGGACCGCGATCATGAGCTACGCCGCGAAGACGGCCTCGGCCTTCTACGGGCCGTTCCGCGAGGCGGCCGGCAGCGCCCCGGCCTTCGGGGATCGGCGCGGCTACCAGATGGACCCGGCCAACCGGCGCGAGGCCCTCGCCGAGATGCGCCGCGACGTGGCGGAGGGTGCCGACATCCTGCTGGTCAAGCCCGGGCTGCCCGGCCTCGACCACATCGCGATGGCGCGCGAGCGGTTCGACCTGCCTGTGGCCGCCTACCAGGTCAGCGGCGAGTTCGCGATGATCGCCGCCGCCGCGGAGCGTGGCTGGATCGACCGCCGACGGGTGATGACCGAGAGCGTGACCGCCATGGTCCGGGCCGGCGCGGACATCGTCATCACCTACGCGGCCGCGGACCTGGCGAGCTGGATCGCCGAGGAGCGCGCGGCCGGCCGCGGTCCCGCCCGATGACGGCCGCCGATCCGATGTACGCGCAGGCCGTGGGCCTCGGCCTCGACCCGGCGTGGCGCCGCCAGCCCGACCCGGCGCGCCGGGCGGACGGCCTGGCGCTGTGCGCCGCGGAGGACGAGACGACCGCCACGGGCGTCCGGACGCTGGCCTTCTCGAGCGTCGGTCTGGAGGCCGGCGTCGACCTTGTCCTGGTCAGGCTGGCCTCGACGGTCGACGCCCTGGAGGACGCCGGGGCGCGCCTGGCGCGAAGCGGCCTCGGGCGCTGGCTGACGGTGCGCCACAGCATCCTCGGCCGGATCGTGCCGTCCACCTACGTGGCCAAGCCGACCGACCAGGAGCGCTCGATCCTCGACGGGTCGCCGCGGCGCTACCTGATCGCCTACCCGTTCACCAAGCACACCGACTGGTACCTGCTCGGCCGCGAGGCGCGGCAGGGCGTGATGAACGAGCACATGCGCGTCGGACGCGGCTATCCGGAGGTCCGCCAGCTGCTCGCGTCGTCGTTCGGCATCGATGATGGCGACTTCCTGGTCGCCTACGACACCGACGATCTGGCCCGGTTCGGCGACCTCGTGCGCGAGCTGCGCGGCACCGAGAGCCGGCGCTCGACGGTCCGCGACACGCCCATCCTGCTGGGCATCCGCCGGACTCTCCCGGAGTTCGTGGCCCTCGTCGGGGGACCGTCGTGACCGCCGTCGCACCGGGCCGCCAGGCCGACCTGCGCGCGCGCGCCTCGGACCTCTTCCCGGGCGGGGTCAACAGTCCGGTCCGCGCGTTCCGGTCGGTCGGCCGGCCGCCGCTCGTGCTCGCCTCGGGGTCGGGACCCCGGGTCCGCGACGCCGACGGGGCGACCTACCTCGACTACATCGGCGGCTGGGGCCCGGCCATCCTCGGCCATGCCGACCCGGCGGTCGTGGCCGCCATCCGATCGGCCGCGCTCGACGGCTTCGCTCTTGGTGCGACCGGGCCGCTGGAGGTCGAGCTGGGTGAGCGCATCCGGGCCCGCATGCCGTCGCTCGAGCGCCTGCGCTTCACCTCATCCGGCACGGAGGCCGTGATGAGCGCCGTTCGCCTGGCTCGGGCCGCCACCGGGCGCGACCTCGTCATCGCCTTCGCCGGCGGCTACCACGGCCACAGCGACGGCCTGCTGGCCGAGGCCGGGTCGGGCCTGGCCACGCTCGGCATCCCGGGCAGCGCCGGGGTCCCGGCGGCGGTCGCGGCGTCCACGATCGTCCTGCCGTACAACGACCGGACCGCGGTGGCCTACGCCTTCGCTCGACACGCCGGGCGGATCGCCGCCGTGGTGGTCGAGCCGGTCGCCGCCAACGTCGGGGTCATCCCGCCGGAGCCCGGATTCCTGGAGGACCTGCGCGCGGCGACGCGCGCCGACGGGGCGCTGCTCATCTTCGACGAAGTCATCACCGGCTTCCGCGTGGGACCGGGCGGCGCGCAGGCTCGCTACGGTGTCGCCCCCGACCTCACCACCCTCGGCAAGGTCATCGGGGGCGGCATGCCGATCGGCGCGTACGGCGGGCGGCGCGACGTGATGGACCTGGTCGCGCCCCAGGGTCCCGTCTACCAGGCCGGGACGCTGTCCGGTCACGCCCTGTCGATGGCCGCCGGGATCGCTACGCTCGACCAGCTCGGACCCGAGCGCTATCCGCGGCTGGAGGCCACGGCCGAGCGGCTCGGCGACGGCCTTCGACGCGTGGCCGCGGCGGCGGGCCGGCCCGTGGCGGTGACCCGTGTCGGCCCGCTGCTGACGGTCTTCTTCCGGGACGGGGCGCCGGTCGATGCCGGCGAGGCTCTCGCCTCCGACCGGGATGCGTACGCCCGCTTCTTCGGTGCCATGCTCGACGCGGGCATCCTGCTCCCGCCGTCGCCGTTCGAGGCATGGTTCCTGTCGATGGCCCATACCGGGGCCGACATCGACGCCACCGTCGAGGCTGCCGGCGCGGCCTTCGCCACGCTGGCCGGCCGGTGACAGATCGGCTGCTGCGCGCGCTGCGGCGCGAGCCGGTGGACGCCACCCCGGTCTGGTTCATGCGCCAGGCCGGCCGGTCGCTGCCCGAGTATCGGGCGATCCGCGAGCGGGCGAGGCTCGTCGACATCGTGGCCGATGCGGCCCTGTGCGCCGAGGTCAGCCTCCAGCCGGTGGCCCGCCTCGACGTGGACGCGGCCATCCTGTTCGCGGACATCACGACACCGCTGCCCGGGATCGGCGTGCCGGTGGAGCTGGTCGACGGGGTCGGTCCGGTCATCGCCCGTCCGATCCGCGACCGGCGCGACCTCGACGCCCTCCGCCCGTTCGATGCGGCGGCCAGCGTCGGTGCCTTGCTCGACGCGATCGGCCTGCTGCGCCGGGCCTCGCCGGTCCCGGTCATCGGCTTCGCGGGCGCGCCGTTCACGCTGGCGGCCTACCTGATCGAGGGCCGCTCGCCTCGGGAGCTGGAGCACACCCGCGCCCTGATGCACGCCGACCGCGGCCTGTGGGACGCGCTGCTCGAGCGCATCGTGGACATGGACATCGCCTACCTGCGCGCCCAGGTCGAGGCCGGCGCCCAGGTCCTCCAGGTCTTCGACTCGTGGGTCGGCCAGCTGTCGCCACGCGACTACGAGGCGGCCGTCCTGCCGCACGTGCGCCGCCTGTTCGACGGGCTCGCCGACCTCGACGTCCCGACCATCCACTTCGGGACGGGCACGGCGGGCCTGCTCGGCGCGATGGCCCGGGCGGGCGGCGACGCCGTCGGCCTCGACTGGCGCATCGGCCTGGCCGACGGCTGGGCACGGATCACGGAGCGAGTGGGGGAGCGGGCCGTGCAGGGCAACCTCGATCCGCACCTCCTCCTGGCGCCATGGCCGGTCGTGGAGGATCACGCGCGGGCCATCCTGGCCGATGCGGCCGGTCGCCCGGGGCACGTCTTCAACCTCGGCCACGGGGTCCTGCCGCCGACCGATCCGGACGCGCTCCGCCGCCTGGTGGACCTGGTCCACCGGGTGTCCGCCCGATGACTGGCGCCGAACGCCTCCTGGCCGCCTGCCGGTCGGAGCCGGTGGACGCCACGCCCGTCTGGTTCATGCGCCAGTCGGGGGGATCGCTGGCCCACTACCGGGCGCTGCGCGAGCGCCACGGCGTGATGGCCATCGCCCGCGACCCGGCGCTCGCCGCGGAGGTCGCCGTCGAGGCCCAGGACGCGATCGGGTCCGATGGGGCGGTCCTGTTCGCCGACATCATGCTGCCGGCCCAGGCCATGGGCATGGACCTCGAGCTGACCGCCGGCGGCCCGCGCATCGAGCGTCCGATCCGTTCGGCCGCGGAGGTGGCCGGCCTGCGCACGCCGGACGTGGCCGCGGACCTCGGCTTCGTGCCGGAGGCGGCCCGTCGGGTGCGCGCCGGCGTCGGCGATCGCGCCGCGGTCATCGGCATCGCGGGTGGCCCGTTCACCGTCGCCGCCTACCTGGTCGAGGGGGGGCCGTCGCGCGACCTGCTCACGGCCCGGCGGTTCGCGCTGGCCGAGCCCGCGGCCTGGGAGCTGCTGCTCGAGCGCATCACCGAGCTCACCTGCCGCTACGTGACGGCGCAGGTCGAGGCCGGGGCCCAGGTCGTGCAGCTGTTCGACTCGTGGGCCGGCGTCCTGTCGCCGGCCGACCACGAGGCATGGGCCGGTCCGTGGGCGAGGCGCGTCCTGCGTGCCATCCGAGCCGCAGGTGCGCCGGCCATCCACTTCGTGGCGGTCGGCGGCGTCCTGCTCGAGCGGCTGACGGTCGATGCCGACGTCGTCGCCGTGGACACGGCCCTGCCGCTGGCGGCCGCACGCGCGCGCCTCGGTGACGTCGCCGTCCAGGGCAACCTCGACCCGGCCCGGGTCGGGGCGGACTGGCCCACCGTGGTCCGCGCCGTGGACGAGCTCATCGCCGCGAACGGCGGCCAGATGGGACACATCGCCAACACCGGCCACGCCGTCCCGCCCGACACCGCCACCACGCGCCTGGCCGACATCGTCACCGCCATCCACGACCGCAGCGCGGCGGGGGCCGACCGTCGCCCACCCATCGGAGTCCCCGCATGACCGAGACCTCGCTCCCCGGATCCGGCGCGCCGCGCGGCGTGCTGCTCATGACCTACGGCTCGCCCGACTCGCCGGCCGACGTGCCGCGCTACCTGGCCGCGGTCCGCGGCGGGCGAGCGGCCGAGCCCGAGCTGGTGACCGAGTTCACCCGGCGCTACGAGGTCATCGGCGGGTCACCGCTGGTCGCCAGGACGATCGAGCAGGCCGCCGCCCTCGAGGCGCGACTCGGGGGCGACTGGCGGGTCCGCGCGGCGATGCGCTTCTCCGAACCGTCGCTCGAGGCGGCCCTGCGCGGCGTCGTCGCCGAAGGGGTCGAGGAGGTCGTGGCGATCGTCCTCTCGCCGCAGTACTCGCCGCTGCTGATGGGCGGCTACGAGCGAGACCTTCGCGCGGCGATCGCGGCCATCGGCGATCCCGCGCCGGCCGTCCACGTAGCCGGCCCGTGGTATCGCGAGCCGGGCTTCGTGCACGCCATGGCCGATCGGGTCCGCGAGGGCCTGGCCCGCGCCGGCGCGCTTGGCGACGCGGCGGCATCGACGACCGCTGCGACCCGTGGTCACGCGGCGGCACCGACGCCGGTGCTCCTGACCGCCCACAGCCTGCCGCGCCGTGTGGCGGAGCGGGAGCCCGGGTACCTCGACCAGCTCGAGGAGAGCGCCCGGCTCATCGCCGCCGCCGCCGACCTGCGAGACGGCCAGTGGACCTTCTGCTGGCAGAGCGCGGGCCACGAGCCGGGGGAGTGGATGCGCCCCGACTTCGCCGATCTCATGCCCACCCTGCGGGCCGACGGCCACGATCGGGTCGTCGTCGCCCCGATCCAGTTCCTGTCGGACCACCTCGAGGTGCTCTACGACGTGGACGTCGGAGCCCGCGAGCAGGCCGAGTCCGCCGGTCTCGTGTTCGCCCGGATCCGCTCCCTGAACGATGCGCCCGGGCTCATCGAGGCGCTGGCCGCGGCCGTCCGGACGACGATCGAGTCCGAGCGGCCGCTCGATCGCTCCGTCGCCTGACCCGTCCCCGTCCGCGTCGCCCGCGTCGCCCGCGTCGCCCGCCGGTGCCCACCGGCGCCCACCGGCGCCCATCCCCGCCCGCGTCGCCCGTCCCCGCCCGCGTCGCTCGCTTCGTTGTCGCAGACACAGCCCGAGCCGTACGAACGGCAAGCCCGTTGCCCGGCCTGTCCCCGGTCGTCGCAGACATCAGTCGGGCCGGTGTCTGCGACGCATCCGGGCCTACGGCCCGTGCCTGCGGCCTGATCTGACCAGGATCCGAGCCCGTACGCCCGTCACGCCTTCGGCTGTACCGCCCGGGCTGCTATTCGCGACAGCGCGAGGGGCGGGCGTGGCCGGCGAAACGGCGGGGCGACAGCGCGAGGGGCGGGGACGACAGCGCGAGGGGCGGGGACGACAGCGCGAGAGGGGCGGGGGCGGCCGGCGAGTCGGCCGTACCGCTCGGGCGGGCCCGACCGAGCTGACGCTCTCCCACGGCCCCGGCTCGCCTATGCTCGGCGCGATGCCGTCCAGGACCGCCCGATCCGCGCCCGCCCCTGCCGGCCCGCCCGCGCCAGACCCCGACGACGCCCCACCCGCCGTCCCACCGGCGGCCCGCCGCGCCATCCTGGCCTGGTACCGCGAGCGCGGGCGGCCCCTGGCTTTCCGACGGACGCGCGACCCGTACGCCATCCTGGTCTCGGAGGCGATGGCCCAGCAGACCCAGGCGGCTCGGGCGGCTGAGGCGTGGGAGCGCTTCATGGAGCGCTTCCCGACCGTGGGCTCGCTGGCGGCTGCGCCGCTCTCCGATGCCCTCCGCCAGTGGGCCGGCCTGGGCTACGACCGGCGTGCCCGGGCGCTGTGGCAGGCGGCCGGCCTGATCGTCGAGCGCCACGGCGGCGAGGTCCCGTCCGCGATCGACGAGCTGGAGGCCCTGCCGGGCGTGGGTCCGTACACGGCGCGGGCGGTCGCGGCGCTCGCCCACGGCAGGCGGGTCGGGGCGGTCGATGTCAACGTTCGTCGGGTCCTCGGCCGGGTCCTGTTCGGCGACGCGTCGTCCGTGGCCGCGGGCGCGCTCCAGCGCAGCGCGGACGCCAGCGTGCCCGCGGCGGACCCGGGCGGCTGGACCCACGCTCTGATGGATCTCGGGGCGACCGTCTGCAAGCCGCGCAACCCGCGATGTGGCGAGTGTCCGGCCCTGGCGTGGTGCCGCTACGCCGCCGTTCCCACCCAGCGCGCCCAGTCGGCCACGCGCACGGTCGCGCGCACGGTCGCGCTCGAGCGAGCGGTTCCGTTCCATGCCACGAACCGCTGGCTGCGCGGCCGGATCATGGACCGCCTGCGGGCCACCGACGGCTCGGGCTGGACGGTCGTCGCGGGACCGCTCGGCATGCACGACGCAGCGGCGGTCGCCACGGCCCTCGCCGGTCTCGAGCGCGACGGCCTGGTCGAGCGCGACCGGCGCGGTCGGGCCCGCCTCCGCCGCGCGTAGGCTCGCGTCGGCTACGCTGCACGGGTCATGTCACCGATCCACGGCGCCGTCGCCCCGAGCCCCGGGGGCACACCGCCACTGCCCGCCAACGACCCCGCCATCTTCGACCTCGACCTGCGCGGCCTGCGCGCCCGCTGGGCCGACCGTGCCGCCCTGCCCCCGATCGGCGCCGAGGCGATGACCGGCGCGGACCTGCGGGCGCGGGCGATGGGCATCGCCGAGGAGCGCCTCATGGAGCACGCCGGCACGGCGGTGGCCGCCGCGGTCCGGGCACTCGCGGTGGACACCGGGCGCTGGGGCACCGGCCCGATCGTCATCCTGTGCGGGCCCGGCAACAACGGCGGCGACGGGTTCGTGGCCGCCCGACGGCTGGCCCTGGCCGGGGCCAGGGTCGTCGTCGCGGTCATCGCCGCGGAGGCCAGGCCGCGCAACCCCACATCCGCCCGCAACTGGGACCGGATCGCCCAGGACGCCGGCATCGTCAAGGTCCACGCGCCGGTCGCCCGGGACGTGGCCATGTTCGGCCTCGGCATCGAGAAGTCGGCCGTCATCGTGGATGCGCTGCTCGGGACCGGCGTTCGTGGCCCGCTGCGCGAGCCGATCCGGTCGGCCGTGGAGCTCATCGGCCGGGCCCGTGCGGCGGGCATCCCGGTCGTTGCCGTGGACACCCCGACGGCCGTGGACCTGTCGAGCGGCGAGCCCTCCGACCCGGCCGTCCGGGCCGATCTGACCGTGACCTTCCATCGGCCCAAGGTCGGCTTGGCGACGCGCCGCGGTCGCGCCCACGCCGGGAAGATCCTCGTCGCCCCGATCGGCATCCCGCCAGAGGCCGATCGTGGTTGAGTCCCGGCCCCAGCCCGGGCTGGCCCAGGTGCTGACCGTGGCAGTCGCTGCCGTCGCGGTCGTCCTCGGCGCGGCGTTCCTGACCGACCTGCTGCCGGATGGCATCCAGCGGGCGATCTTCCACGGCCCGGTGCTCATCGCGGTCCTCATCGGCGGGACCGCCTGGCTGCTGTGGCGCATCGCCCGCCCGCGCGCCTGACCCCGATGCCGCCGCCGCCCCAGCCCTTCGGGGCCATCCGGAACCCGCTCGACGCGCGGACCTACGACGTCGCGCGCCTCGGGGCGGAGACCTGGGACGTGCTCATCGTCGGCGGCGGGATCGTCGGGACGGGGGCGCTGCTGGACGCGGCGTCGCGCGGCCTGCACGCCGCGCTCGTCGAGCAGTCCGACATCGCCGTCGGCACGTCGTCGCGGTCGTCGCGCCTCATCCACGGCGGGCTGCGCTACCTCGAGCAACTCCATCTGCCGCTCGTCCGCGAGGCCCTCGCCGAGCGACGCCGGCTGCTGCGCAACGCCCCGCACCTGGTCACCCTCCAGCCGCTGCTCTTCCCGATCTACGGCCTGCCGTTCGCGACCAAGGCGTTCTACGACGCCGGCCTGACCCTGTACGACATCCTCGGCGCCCGGCACGACGGCGGCTGGCACAAGCGCCTGGGCGTGCGCGACACGCTGGCCATCGCCCCGTCGTTGCGGACTCGCGGCCTGCGCGGCGGACTGCTGTTCCACGACGGCATGGAGGACGACGCCCGCTACACACTGGCGGTCCTGCGCACGGCCCTCGCCGGCGGGGCCCAGACCCTTGCCGTGACCCGCGTCCGCGCGACCGGCGTACGGACCGATCCGCGCACCGGCCGTGTCCGTGGGCTGGTGGTGGAGGACCGGCTGTCTGGGGCGACCCTCGAGGTGCGGGCCCGGAGCGTGGTCGATGCCACCGGCGTTTGGGCGGCCGACGCCGACCACCCGTTCGCCAGCCCGACCCTGCGCATCCTGCCGAGCCGAGGCGCGCACCTGGTGGTGCCGCGCGAGCGCATCCCGGCCAGCGCGGGCATGACCATCCGCGTGCCGGGCAAGATCATCTTCTTCGTCCCGTGGCCGGACCACTGGCTCATCGGCACGACCGACGCGCCGTTCGAGGGACCGCCGGACCGGCCGACGGCCGCGGCGTGGGAGGTCGACGAGCTGCTGGCGACGGTCAACCAGACGTTCGACGTGGGGCTGACTCGCGCCGACGTCGTCGGGACGTACGCCGGCCTGCGCCCACTCATCGCGCCATCCGGCGGCTCGACCGTCAAGGCCTCGCGCGAGCACCGCGTGACGGTCGAGGACAACGGCATCGTGCGCATCGGGGGCGGCAAGTACACGACCTATCGGGTGATGGCCCGTGACGTCGTCGACGCGGCGCTGCGCGGCATGGATCCGGCCGGGCGCCCGGAGCGCGAGCCGACACCGTCGGCCACCGCCGACCTCGCGCTCGTCGGAGCGGCCCCGCGGACCGAGCTCGATCAGTTGGCCGCGACCCTCGCCGCCGACCCGGCGCTTGCCGCGGTCCATCCCGAGGCCGCCACGAGGCTGGTGGCTCGCTTCGGCACCGAGGCGCCGGCCGTCGTCGCGCTGGGGCGTGCGCTCGGTCTGCTGGGGCCACTCATCGCCGGACGGCCGTTCCTCGAGGCCGAGGTGGCGTGGGCCGCTCGCCACGAGCTCGCCCTGTCGCTCGACGACGTCCTGTCGCGCCGCCTCCGTGTCGCCATGGAGCTGCCCGATCGCGGCCGGGCCATCGCCCCGCGCGTGGCCGCGATCCTCGGCGCCGAACTCGACTGGGATGCCGCCCGCCAGGCCCGCGAGTGCCAAACCTACCTCGACCTGGCCCGCCGCGAATACGAGGTCCCGCCGCCTGCCAGCGCCTGAGCGGTGCCGCGGTCTCCGGCTCGACCGACCCGCGCCCCCCGTGCCGACCCGCGCGCCCCGCGCCGCCAGCCCGTGCCGCCCCGCGCGCTCCCCGCGCCCACCGCGCCCACGCCGCGCCACCCCGCGCTCCCCGCGCCGCCAGCCCGTGCCGCCCCGCGCGCTCCCCGCGCCCACCGCGCCCCGCCCACGCCGCGCTCCGCGCGCCCACCGCGCCCACGCCGCGCTCCGCGCGCCGCCAGCCCGTGCCGCCCCGCGCGCTCCCCGCGCCCACGCCGCGCTCCCCGCGTCCACCAAAGTCCCCATACGCCAGCCAGGGTGGCCGTAGCCAGACGCTGACCTGGAGAGGAGGGCCCATCCCGCACGAGAGGTCCCGGATCCATCCCCATACGCCACCCGTGACCACGTATGGGCATCTCTGGCTGCCTAGCGCTATCCCGGGTGGCGGATGGGAAAAACGGGGTGGCCCGCGCCCCCACGCCCCCCCACGCCCGCGCCCCCACGCCCACACGCCCCACGCCCACGCCCCGCACGCTGGCGCCATCCCGTGACACGCGTTCGTCATCGACACGCGCCACGATGCGCCCATGCCATCCATCGGGGACATCGCCAACGACGTCGCGGCCGCGCTGTACGAGCAGCGAGTCCTCGTCGCGATCCTGTCGGTCGTCGGGTTCGTGGTGTTCGTGGTCGTGGCGCGCCGCCTGGGCTGGCTGGCCGCCGCCGCGCGTCACCCGCGACGGACCGCGCTCGCCGCCGCTGCACTGACCGTGGTCCTGGCGCCCGTGACCTGGTATCTCGCCTCGCCGATCTTCCTGCGCACGGAACTCGTGGAGCCCGCCCCCGCGGCGGTCAGCTCGACCCCGTCGCCGCCGATCACCACCCCATCGCCGACGGTGGCACCGTCCCCACCACCCGCCGCGACGCCGGGCGCGACGGCCGAGCCCGCGGCCGTCCCCACACCGCAGCCGACCCCGACCCCGTTCGCGCCCCGTGCGGTGGCGAGCGGCGAGTTCCAGGGCAGCGACGAGTTCCATTTCGGCCGCGGGACGGCCACCATCATCGAGGTCGAGCCCGGGCGCTATCACCTCCGGCTCGAGGACTTCTCGGTCCGCAACGGGCCGGACCTGTACGTCTACCTGTCGCCGGACCCCGACGGCTACGACGACGGCGCCCTCGAGCTGGGCCTGCTCAAGGCCACCGACGGATCGTTCGGCTACGACCTGCCTGACGGCGCCGACCCGGCCCGCTTCCGCAGCGCCATCATCTGGTGCAAACAATTCAGCCACCTGTTCGCGACGGCCACGTTCGAGCGCTGAGCGGAGACCCGGAATCGCGGCACCCCGAATCTCGGGGCTGTACAACGTGCGTGGCAGCGCGTACCATCCCGCAGGCAAATGCCACGGAAGCGTCCGTGGCCAGAACAGTAGCCAGACGCAACTCGGACTCCTCTCACGGCTGACGCGAGAAACCCGATGGGATCGCGCCGGCTACCGAGAGGAGTTTCGTTTTCGTGTACAACGACAAGAACCTGACCTGTGCGGATTGTGGACAGGAATTCGTGTTCACCGCGTCCGAGCAGGACTTTTACGCGCAGCGTGGTTTCACCGAGCCGCGCCGTTGCCCGTCGTGTCGCGCCAGCCGCAAGGCTGCCCGCAACGCCGAGGGTGGTGGTAGCAGCTCATACGGTGGCTACGGCGCCGGCGGCGGGTACTCCGCCGGCGGTGGTGGCGGCTACGGCGGCGGCGGTGGCGGCGGCGGTGGTGGCTACCGTGATCGCGGTCCCCGCGAGATGTTCGCGGCCACCTGCTCGTCCTGCGGCCGCGAGGCCCAGGTCCCGTTCCGCCCGACCAGCGGCAAGCCCGTCTACTGCAGCGACTGCTTCCGAAGCCAGCGCGGCGACTGACCTTCATCCTCTCGGCGCGGGCTGACGAACGGCCCGCCGAACCAGCGTAGATCCCCGACCCGGGCCGTCAGCCGACCCGGGTCGTTCGTTTGTCCGGCGCCGGACGGTGTTGTCAATGGACAGCACGATCTGGACACCCGCGGCCACGAAACCTGGACGCTGACGGTCGCGAAAGCTGGACGGCCGCGGCCACGAAAGCTGGACGGGCAGCCCGGCTCAGTCAGGCAGGTCGACGAGCCGGTACAGCACGTCGGCCTCGTCCTCACTGGCGGGTAGAACCACGATAGCGTCGACGACGATCAGCTCCGAGCGGACGATGCGCTCGGTGACCGAGCCGGTTCGTAGCATCGATCGTCACGGGTCATCGTGGCCGTCCCTCTCGAGGCTGATCCAGCTGACCGGCAGGCCCAGAATCGATCGCCACGTGTGCGATCGATTCTCGAAGTGCGATTTGCCGTGCCAGACGGGCCGACGAGGAGAGGTCACAGCCGGGCCGATCCTGCCTTGATCAGCTCGACAGGTAGCTGATCAGGGGGCGGTGTCGGGGAATCCCGGCGCGGCGGCGACAGCCTTCGAGAGTGTGCTGAGAGGAACGCTCCCTTCGAGAGGTGTTGCCACTCGATCGTCGGCGGTGATGGGCCAGGCCTCAAGGATCATCAGATCGGGGCTGCGCTTTCCGCCGGTATCAACGCTCACCCCCAGGAAGAACACGTACCGGTCGCCCGGAACCAGCTCGATCCTCGAGCCGGACTCGATGGCTGCGAAGTCGCACCCGGACTGGCCGCCCACCCAGCGGACGCTGATCTGGTTGTCGACGCCAGTCCCGCGGACGGCGTCATGGACGCTGATCGTCACCGGACGGTAGATCATCGACGTATCGGGGTTGTCGGGACCGATGTCCTCAATCGCGGCGGGTCGCTCTCCGGACGGGGTATTCCATGTACCGGCCTCGATCGTCTCGACGGTCGCAACCAGGACCAGCACAGACGCTTCGGCCCGATTCGCGATCGTGGGATCTGATCGGTCAGCGTAGACCTGCCGAACGACATTGACTGACTTGCAGTCTTCCTTCGGATCGGGTGTCACGGCCACCACGCGGGGCCCGGAACTCGGTTGATCACGGCCCTCGGCGGTTGCCTGGGGGTCTGCTCCAGTTGGGGCGACGCCCTCTGGTCGTAGGGCCAATGCCACGATCAGGACGAGCGCAATGACGACGGTCGAGGCGATGGCTCGCAGAGCGCTCATGGATAGGCTCCATAGATCGCAACGATCCCGATTCGATCGTTGTATTGGGGTACCGAGTAGCTGAGGGCTCCTTGCCGCATGACGGCCGGGTTGATGCCGGTGTGCCCCAGCGCCTCGACGTGCCCCATCTCGTGCATCGCAACTTTCCGGGCGTCGGCCGTGTACGTGCCGTAGTTATACGACCGATTCCACGTCACCAGGCTGTTGAAGACCATCGTGGCGTAGGTCATCGTGTGGCCTCCGCCGGGTTGCGGGTAGGGCGTCGTTTCGGCCCACGAATCCGGGTAGATCGTGGTCCCTCGCCAAACGTCAACCTCGGAGGCCGAGAGACTCGTGGTCTCTTGGAGGTGCGGATTGCGCGCAGGAATGTCGTTCCAGTAGTTGTAGGTTCTCCTAACATCCGTTCGAAGGTCGATATTGGCCTGCCCAAGAGAGGCGTAGAGATAGACATCGACGTTGACGCTGAGGCCGCCGGGGGTTGTCGGCCACTCGATGCAATAGCCCCCTGGATCGCCGCAACTCAGCGGGTCGTAGGGATAGGAGTTGTAGATCTGAGTCCACGCCGAGGCAGGAATCGCGGCAGCAAGCGCCAGTGCGCCTGCGAGCGCGAGCGCACCAACGACCCGTCCAGCTTCGCGACCCCGCGATCCGTGCGGTTTGACCACGTGTCCCCCTCGCGTCTGTACGGAGAGCCTGTCCCAGACAGGGTGAGCTCCTGCCATGAGCCAGTCAATGGGCCAAAGGTCGTCAACTGACCAATGTGCTCGCTCAGCTCGTAGGACGATGCGGCCGCCGCTCTTGTTCCGCTCGCAGCCTAACCTTCCCAAGCCCGGGCGAGCGGGACGCGCTCTGATCAGGTCCGGGTCCGATCGAGCGCGACGACGCCCCGACCGGCGAGGGCGTCCTCGAGCCGCTGGCTGCGGCCCTCGGTGACGACGACGTGGGCGTGGTGGAGGAGGCGGTCGACCGTCGCCGTGGCGAGGCCCTTGGGCAGGATCGTGTCGAACGCCGATGGGGCCAGGTTCGACGTCAGGACCAGGCTCCGTCGTTCGTAGGCGGCGTCGACCAGCCGGTAGAGCGCCTCGGCCTCGTCTTGGCCGGCCGGCAGCTGGCCGATATCGTCGACGACGATGAGCTCCGAGCGGCAGATCCGGGTCACGACCTTGTGGGTCGTCATGTCGACCTTCGAGCGGGTGATGACCGCGGTCAGCGACTCGAGGCTGAACCAGGTCACCCGCAGGCCGGCGTCGATGGCGGCGTGGCCGATCGCCTCGGCGTAATGCGATTTGCCGGTCCCGGATGGCCCGACGAGGACGAGGTTCTCGGCCCGGCCGATCCAGTCGAGGGCGCGCAGCGCCCGTTGGGTCTCGAGCGGGATCGGCGAGTCCTCTTCGCGCCAGGCGTGGAACGTCTTGCCCGTCGGGAAGCCGGCCGCCGCCCGGCGGTGCTCCTTCGAGCTGCGTTCCCGGCCGTGGACCTCCTCGGCGAGAAGCACCGTGAGGACCCGGGCCGGGTCCCAGCCCTCGGTCCGGGCGACCTGGCAGACCGTCGGCGCGGCGGCCCGCATGTACGGCAGGCGCATCCGGAACAGGAGTCGGATGAGGTCCTGCGGCAGGGGTGGCGACTCCGAGCCCGGCGTCTGCGGCAGCCACAGTCGGGCCTCGGCGAGCTCGGCCGACGAGGCCGCCGTCCGGAGCCGCTCGCGGACGGCGAGGGCGTCGATCGGTGGACCGCCGACGCTCACCGTCCGACCGCCTCCCACGCCCCGGTGCCAGGCTGGAGCGAGCCGGCCGGGTCGGGCAGCGGCGTCCGGGCGGCCCAGCGGCCGGCGGGCCGGGCCCGGAGGTGCTCGAGGATCGACTCGAGGTCGCCGTCGGCGAAGCGGCCGGCCTCGGCGGCGAGGACGAGCGCGGCCTCGACGAGCTCATCCCCGACGAGCGAGGCGAGCTCGGTCGCCCGGTTCATCTTCGTCCGGACCCGCTCAACACCGGACGCCGCGGCGAGGACGAGCCAGCGCTCGGCACCCGGGCCGAGCTCGAGGAAGGCCGCCTCGGCGGGGTTCGTCGGTCGCGGCCGTGGACGGAGGGGGTCGCTCGTCCGCTCCGGGTAGTGGGCCGGGTCGATCCGCGGAGCTCCGGGCGTCGTCAGCCGGTGGCGGGCGACCTCGGCGGCGCCGCCGTCCCCGACGTGGGTGACGACGAGCTCGTCGCCCGCGACCCGAACCCAGACTCGCTCGGCGACGAGCTGGTGGGGCACCGAGTAGCGGGCCGAGCCGTAGCGGATCGTCGCCTCGTCGTCGACGACCCGGGTGACGCCGAAGGCGACCGTGAACGGCTCCTCGGGCAGCGGGTGCAGCCGGCGGCGCTCCTCGGCCAGCAGCTCGATCGGCGGTTGTCGGGTCTCGCGGTGAGCTCGGGCGTTGACCTCGGCGCAGAACGCGTCACACGCCGACCGGAGCGCGGCGAACGAGGCGTAGGCCGGCAGGAGGTTGGCGTCGGTCGGGACGAGGTCGGCCTTGGCGATCTTGACCGTACTTTCCGAGCCGCCCTTCGAGGCCGGGTCGGCCGGCACGCAGGCGTGGACGGTCAGGCCATAGTGGCGACCGGTGGCGACGATGACCGGGTGCCTGACCCCGATCCCCGCCACTCGGTCGGTGGTCACCGTCCGCTCGTTGTCCGTCAGCCCATAGGTGGGCGAGCCCTCGAACCGGCGGAGGGTCTCGTCCAGGCAGGCGATGACCGTCGGCATCGTGCGGTCCCAGGTCGGGATGATCACCCGGAACCGGCTCCAAGCGAGCCAGGCGCACCACAGCAGGGTGCCCCGACCGTCGATCGTCGGACCGTCGGCCCAGTCCCACTGGAACCACATGCCGGGCTCCGGGATCCACGGCCGGAAGACCCGCCGGTGACCCGCCGCGTACGCTCGTTTGGCGACTGCCACCGCCCGACGCGTCGTCCGCTCCGAGCCGCCGAAACCGAGCGCCCGGAGCTTGTCGTGGACGACGTCGGCACGGACCCGGCCGTGGCTCCGATCGACCCACTCCTCGATCTTGGCCAGGTAGGGGTCGATGACCTGGTCGCGCCGGGCGTACCGGCCGGGCTCGAGGCGGCCCGCCTCGCGCAAACGGACATAGCGGGCGACCGTCATCGGCGAGCAACCGGCCAGCCGAGCCGCGTCGCGCAGGCTGCCCGTCAGGTCGAACGCTTCGAGGATCTCCACGATCTCTCCGGCATGCTTCACCTCGTCTCTCCTCGGCTCCTGGGGACGATCAGCACCCTCAGTGA
Organism: Candidatus Limnocylindria bacterium; assembly: GCA_046566045.1. Taxonomy (GTDB): domain Bacteria; phylum Chloroflexota; class Limnocylindria; order Limnocylindrales; family CSP1-4; genus SPCO01. The sequence continues at coordinate 11,962 of JBKHXL010000046.1, read as the reverse complement.
ACCCGGGAGAGACTCAGCTCACGGCGCCCTCAGCGCCGGGGCGGCGAGTCCGTCCAGATTTCGTGGCCGCCAGCGTTCATCTCTCGTGACCGCCAGCGTCCAGATTGGTGTCCGCCTCCGTCCAGATTCCCATGTCCGCCGGCAGGTGTCAGCCGGTCCGTGGTCGCCATGGACTCGTGCGTGTGGGCGACGACCGGCAGGCACGCCACGCCGGGCGCAAGCCGCTCGTGGATGGTGTAGCCGCCCCGGCAGCGGACCCGCAGACCCGCTCGCCCGCGACGCCAGCGCGACGCGGAACCGCGAGTCAGCTCGACGGCCGCTTGCCCCCCAGCAGTTCCAGGTCGAACTTGCGCTCCGTGCCGTGGATGAGCCGATCGATGTTGTCGGCGTGGGCGAGCCAGATGAACACGGCGCCCACGGCGCTGTACACGACGTACGGCAGGGGCGTCTCCGGCACCAGCAGCAGGAATAGGAGCATGGCCGGGAACATCGCCGCCGAGCCAAGCAGCGAACCCAGCGACACGTACCTCGTGATGAGGATCACCAGCACGAATACCGGCGTCGCGATGACCACCGCCAGGGGCTGGATCACGAGCATGGTGCCCACGCCCGTGCCCACGCCGCGGCCCGAACGGAACCCGGCGAAGACGCTCCAGATGGCGCCGGCCACCGTCGCCCCGCCGCACAGCACCTCGACCAGCGGGTCGCCGGTCACGGAGCGTGCCAGCAGGACGGGCAGGGCCCCCTTGAGCAGGTCGCCGAGGACCACGACCGCGGCCCACTTGCGGCCCAGCGCCCGCAGCGCATTCGTCCCGCCGGTCCGCCCCGAACCCACCGACCGCAGGTCCGGTCCACCGACGCGCTGCGCCACCAGCGTCCCGACCGGGATGGACCCCGCGAGGTAGGCGACCAGCATCAGCAGGATCGTCTGCAACACGACCGCCGGATCCACCGCTCGACTCGACCTCGGATGCGCGGCTGGCGGCACGCCGGACGGCCCGGCGCGCTCGGGAGGCCGAGTCTAGCACCCGCCGACCGGCCGACCGGCCGACCGGCCGACGGGCCGATCGACGGCTGACGGGCCGATCGACCGCCCGACGCCGACCCCGACGCCGACCCCGACGCCGACCCCGACGCCGACCCCGACCCCGACCCCGACCCCGACCCCGAACCCCGACCCCGACGCCGACCCCGACGCCGACCCCGACCCCGACGCCGACCCCGACCCCGACGCCGACCCCGACGCCGACCCCGACCCCGACCGCCCGACGCCGACCGCGACCCGTCTCGGTTGCGCGGCTCGCGATGGCACGCGTACCATCGACCTCGATGATCCACCCGCCTGTGAAGGCCCCCGACGACCGCCGATCGGGCATGCCCGCCAGGCTTCCCGAGGCACCCTGACCCATGGCTGTCGGCTCGTCCAATGACTTCGATCTCGTCGTGCTCGGTGCCGGCACGGGCGGCTATACCGCCGCGTTCCGGGCCGCCCAGCTGGGCCTGAAGGTCGCCCTCGTCGACGAGGACAAGATCGGCGGCACCTGCCTCCACCGCGGCTGCATCCCGACCAAGGCCCTGCTGGAGACCGCCGGCCTCGCCGACCGGATCCGCCACGCCAAGGCGATGGGCATCACCCTGCCCGGTGAGCCGACCATCGACTACGAGGCGATGGCCGCCAACAAGGATGCGGTCGTCAAGCGCATGTGGACCGGCCTCAAGAGCCTGGTCGGCAAGAACAAGGTCACCTGGATCGACGGCCGCGGCCGGCTCGACGGCCCGAACAAGGTCCGGGTCAGCCAGCCCGGGGAGGACGGCGCCCCCGGCAAGGGCGGTGAGCGCATCCTGCAGGCGACGGACGTCATCCTGGCCACCGGCTCGCGGGTGAGGAGCCTGCCCGGCCTCGAGCCCGACGGCACGCACATCGTCACCAGCGACGACGTGCTGCGCATGACCAGGCTGCCCAGCGACATCATCATCGTCGGGGCCGGCGCGGTCGGGGTCGAGTTCGCCAGCATGTTCCATGACGTGGGTGTCCCGGTGATCCTGCTCGAGTACGCTCCGCAGATCGTCCCGCTCGAGGACGGCGAGGTGAGCAAGGTCGTCGAGCGCAGCTTCGCCAAGCGCGGCATCACGGTCATGACGGACGCTCGCTTCGACCCGGCGAAGGTCAGGGCCGGCAAGGCCGGCGTCACCGTCAGCGTCGGCCCGGAGGGCAAGGACCCAGCGGAGCTCAAGGCCGAGGTCATGCTCGTGGCCACGGGCCGCGCCGCCAACATCGAGGACATCGGCCTGGAGACGACCAGGGTCGAGACCGACCGCGGGATCATCAAGGTCAACGGCCACATGCGCACGCGAGAGCCGCACGTCTACGCCATCGGCGACATCGTCGGCGGGCTGTGGCTGGCCCACACGGCGGCCCACGAGGGGATCACCGCCGCGCACGTGATCGCCGGCGAGTCCGACGTCCACGAGATGGACTATCTGAGCCAGCCGCGGGCCACGTACTGCCGGCCGGAGATCGCCTCGATCGGCCAGACCGAGGAGCAGGTCAAGGCCGCGGGCACCCCGTACAAGGTCGGCAAGGTCCCGTTCCAGGCCGTCGCCAAGGCGATCATCGGCGGGGAGTACGAGGGCTTCGCCAAGGTCATCGCCAACAGCGAGACCGACGACCTGCTCGGCGTCCACATCGTCGGTCCGCACGCGACCGACCTCATCGCCGAGGCCTCCCTCGCCTTCCAGCTCGAGGCCGCCCCGTGGGAGATCGGGACGGCCACCCACGCGCATCCCACGCTGGCCGAGGTCATCGGCGAGGCCGCCATGGCCGTCGACGGGCGATCGATCAACTTCTAGGAGGTCCATCCGCCGCGATGGCCACGTCCCGTCCCCGCGACACGAGCCTCGGTGCCCACGTCGGCCTGACCGACGACGACCTCGTCGCGATGTACCGGATGATCGCGCTCGCCCGGGCGCTCGACGAGCGGATGTGGATCCTCAACCGGGCCGGCCGGATCCCGTTCGTCATCTCCGGGCAGGGCCACGAGGGAGCCCAGGTGGCCATCGCCTGGCCGCTCCAGAAGGGTCACGACTGGATCGCCCCGTTCTACCGCTCGATCGCGACCTGCCTGACCTTCGGCATGCACCCGCGCGACATCATGACCGCCCAGTACGCGACCGCCGCCGATCCGTCCTCGGGCGGACGCCAGATGCCGGGCCACTACGGCTCCCGCGAGCACAACCTCGTCAGCGTCTCGTCGCCGGTGGCCACCCAGCTGCTGCACGCCGTCGGGATTGCCCTCGCCGCCAGGATCCGCCGGACCGGTCAGGTGGCCATGACGACCATGGGCGAGGGAAGCAGCAACCAGGGCGACGTCCACGAGGGACTCAACTTCGCGGCGATCCACAAGCTGCCGTTCATCTTCGTGGTCGAGAACAACGGCTACGCGATCAGCGTCCCCGCCGAACGCCAGGTGTCCGTCCCGAACGTGGCCGACCGAGCCGCGGGCTACGGCATCCCGGGCGTCGTGGTGGACGGCGCCGACGTGCTGGCCTGCTACGCCGCCGCGCGCGATGCGGTGGCCCGCGCCCGCGCCGGCGACGGACCCACCCTCATCGAGGCCAAGGTCACCCGGCTGACCGCGCACTCGTCCGACGACCAGCAGACCAAGTACCGCTCCGCCGAGGATCTCGAGGCGGGCCGCGGCCACGATGCGCTGCCGCATTTCCGCGACCAGCTGCGCGACGCGGGCGTCCTGACCGAGGCGCTGGAGGAGCGTCTGGCCACCGAGATCCGCGACGCCGTCCACGACGCGACGGAGTTCGCCGAGGCCGAGCCGGATCCGGATGTCGCGACCGCCCACCTGCACGTCTACGCGGAGGATGTGGACTGATGCCGGTGCGCACGTTCATCGAGGCGATCCGCGAGACGCTCGCCGACGAGATGCGCCGGGACCCGTCGGTCATCCTGCTCGGTGAGGATGTCGGCAAGAAGGGCGGCGTGTTCCTCGCTACGGACGGCCTGTGGGCCGAGTTCGGCGACGAGCGCGTCATCGACACGCCGCTCACCGAGTCGATGATCGTCGGCACGTCCATCGGCGCGGCCGTCAACGGTCTGCGTCCCGTCTGCGAGATCCAGTTCGCCGACTTCATCTTCCCGGCGTTCAACCAGATCGTGTCCGAGGCGGCCCGGATGCGGTACCGCTCCAACAACGGCTACGGCGTGCCCATGGTCATCCGTGCGCCGTTCGGCGGGGGCGTCCACGGAGCGCTCTACCACTCGCAGAGCGTCGAGGCGTTCTTCACCCACGTGCCGGGCGTCAAGGTCGTCGTGCCCAGCACGCCGTACGACGCCCGCGGCCTGCTCCGGTCGGCCATCCGGGACGAGGATCCCGTGCTCTTCTTCGAGCACAAGAAGATGTACCGCTCGGTCCGCGGCGAGGTGCCCGACACCGACTACATCGTGCCGCTCGGCAAGGCCGCGATCACCCATCCCGGCTCGCAGGTCACGGTCATCGCCTACGGCCTGATGGCCCACTACGCACTCGAGGCGGCCGACATCGTCGGCGGCGAGGGGATCAGCGTCGAGGTCGTGGACGTGCGCACGCTCCGGCCGCTCGATCGCGACACCGTCCTGGAGTCCGTGCGCAAGACGGGCAAGTGCCTGATCGTCTACGAGGACAACAAGTTCGGCGGCTACGGCGCCGAGGTGGCGGCCATCGTGGCCGAGGAGGCCTTCGACTACCTGGACGGGCCGGTCACGCGGGTCGCCGGCCCGGAGGTCCCGGGCGTGCCGTACAACCACGTCCTCGAGGACTGGTTCATGGTCTCGCCCGAGAAGATCGCTGACGGCATCCGGACGCTGGCCGCGTACTGATGGCGCCGGCTGCGCGGACCCCGACTGCGCGGACGCCGACTGCGCGGACGCCGACTGCGCGGACCCCGACTGCGCGGACGCCGGCTGCGCGGACGCCGACTGCGCGGACCCCGGCTGCGCGGACCCCGACTGCGCGGACCCCGGCTGCGCGGACCCCGGCTGCGCGGGCGCCGGCTGCGCGGACCCCGGCTCTCCCGGTCGCTTACGACCGGGGGTCGTGGTAGCCGCGCGTCCGTCAGCCGGAAGCGCCGTCAGCACGTGGGCCCCGTGCACGACCACGCTCGCGAGGCCTACCCGGAACCCGCCGCCAGCGTCCCGATCCGCTCTACCACGACCCCGGGTCGTATCTGCGCCCGACAGGGGCGCGCAACCGGGTTACCACGACACCGGGTCGTGTCCGGGGGGTGAGGGCGAGCGAAGCCTGCGGCGGGGGTGGCTGCGGGCCCGAATGACTGCGAGTGAAGCGCGACCCGCCACGATGGTGCCCATGGATGACATGCGGATCGGCCGTGCGCTCCGCGCCCTGCGGCACCGCCTCGGCTGGCGCCAGGTGGACGTGGGCGCCGTCGCCGGCGTGAGCCAGGACCTCGTGTCCCTGCTGGAGCGCGGCCGGATCGAGACCGTGCAGGTGCGCACGCTCCGGAAGATCGCCGCTGCGGTCGGCGCCGAGATGGTCATCTCGGTGCGCTGGCGCGGCGGCGAGTTGGATCGCCTGCTCGACGAGGGTCATGCCGCGATCTCGGGCGCGGTCGTGCGGCTGCTCGAGCGCCATGGCTGGGAGGTGCGGCCCGAGGTGTCGTTCGCGGTGTACAGCGAGCGTGGGTCGATCGACCTGCTGGCCTGGCACGCACCGACGCGCACGCTGCTCGTGATCGAGGTCAAGTCCGAGCTCACCTCGGCCGAGGAAACGCTTCGGCGCCTCGACGTGAAGGCGCGACTCGCGGCGGACATCGCCCGCGAGCGATTCGGATGGGACGGTGCACGGGTCGTCCGGGCGCTGGTACTGCCTGACGCGTCGACGCCGCGACGGCGTGTCGCCCGTCACGACGCCCTGTTCCGGGCGCGATTCCCTCTCCGCGGGATGGTCGCCCGGGCGTGGCTGGCCCGACCAGATGGGGTCACGCCGCGCGGGCTCCTGCTGTTCCAGTCGCTTACGACCGGGGATCGTGGTAGCGGCAGGCCCGTCAGCCGGAGGCGGATCCGCCGCGCCGCCCTGGTGGCTGACCACGCTCGTGACCGGCTGCGCGAGCCCGTCATCGGCGTCCCGATCCGATCTACCACGACCGGGAGTCGTACCGGAGGGTGAATCGTATCGCGACCGCGGATAGCACGACCGGGAGTCGTACCGGGGGGTGGATCGCATCGCGACCGCGGATAGCACGACCGGGAGTCGTACCGGGGGGTGAAGAGGGCGGCTCGCGACTCGGCACCGCGGCTCGCGACTCGGCACCGCGGCCACAGCCCTCGACCCTCGTTGCCCGGATGGGCGACACTAGGCGCCACGAGACCAGCGCCCCCCGACCCGAAGGAGCAGCGAACGTGGCGAAGGTAACGATGCCCCAGCTCGGCGAGAGCGTCGCCGAGGGGACGATCGGCAAGTGGTTGAAGCAGCCCGGCGACCACGTGGCCAAGTACGAGCCCCTCCTCGAGGTCATCACCGACAAGGTCAATGCCGAGGTGCCGTCCCCGTTCGAGGGCGTCCTCAAGGAGATCCTGGCCGAGGAGGGCGCGACCGTGCCCAACGACGCCGAGATCGCCGTGATCGAGACGGCCGACGAGGGCGGTTCGACGGCCGCCGTGACGCCCGATGCCGCCACGGGACCCGCTGCCGGACCGGCCGGCTCGGACGAGCGCTCGCCCGACGAGGCTGCCGCAGCCACGGCCGGCGACGAACCCGCTCCAGCCGAGCCGACGACATCGGCCGAGACGGCCGAGGCGGCGGGGCCCGACCGACCCGCCGCGAGCCCGGCCTCCGAGCCGGCACCCGTGGCCGTCGCCGGCGCGCCGGCTACCGGCGATCCCGACGCGCGCATGACCCCCGCGGTCCGCCGCCTGCTGCGCGAGCACGGCCTGTCGGCCGCGCAGGTGGTCGGCACCGGCGGCGGTGGCCGGATCACGCGGGACGACGTCCTGGCCGTGGTCGAGACGATCCGGACGGGCGGCGCCGCACCGGCCGCACACGCCGCACCGGCCGCACACGCCGCACCGGACGCACACGCAGCCGCGCCGGTCGGGGTGATGGCCGAGCCCGCGGCGGGCCAGGCCCCCGCCACACCGGCTCCCGCAGGGCCGAAGGCCGCTCCCGCGGCCGGCACGCCGATCACCTTCCCGGACGGCGCCGACGAGGTGCTCGTGCCGATGACCCAGATGCGCAAGGGCATCGCCGCGCAGATGACCCGGGCGCTGCAGGTCCCGCACGCCTACGTGCACATGGAGGTGGACGCGACCAATCTCGTACGTGCCCGCGAACGAGCCAAGCGCGACTACCAGGCGCGCGAGGGCATCTCGCTGAGCTACGTGCCGTTCGTCATCAAGGCGTCGGTCGAGGCGCTCCGCCGCCACCCCACCTTCAACGCGGCCTGGACCGAGCAGGGCCTGCTCGCCAAGCGGCGCATCCACATGGGCGTGGCCGTCGCCGTCGACGACGGCCTGCTCGTGCCCGTCGTGCGCGACGTGGACCAGCTCAGCATCAGCGGCCTGAACCGAGCCATCGCCGACGTCGCGGCCCGCGCCCGGGCCGGCAAGCTCAAGCTCGACGACTACGGTGGGAGCACGTTCACCATCGACAACACCGGCTGGTTCGGCTCGAACCTGACGATGCCGATCATCAACGTCCCCGAGGTCGCGATCCTGACCATGGAGGCGATCACCAAGCGAGCGGTCGTCCAGGAGACGCCCGACGGCGACGTCATCGCCATCCGCCCGATGATGAACATGGTCCTCGCCATCGACCACCGGGCCAACGACGGCGCCCAGGCGGCGGCCTTCCTGAAGGTCGTCAAGCAGGCGCTCGAGGCCGTCGGCCCCGACACGCCGATCTACTGAACCGGCGACCGGCCGGATCGCGGCCCGTCCGGGCGGCACCGCCCGAGCGACCGACCGTCCCGCGACCGGTCGCGATGGCGCTCGTCGGCCTGCTGGCGATCCTCGTCGTCCTGGTCATCGCGGCCGTCCAGGCCTCCGGGTCCGCCCGCCTGTCCATCGACGACGTCCCCGCCGGGCTCGACGAGACCACGGTCGAGGCGGTCCGGGCCGATCGCCTCGTGACGTTGCGGGTGACGGGGTCGCGCGATCCCGAGGTGCGGGTGACCCTGTGTCCGGGGATCCTGCCCGGCCCGTCGGACGCCGCGGGCATCCGTGAGCGCATCCGCGTCAGCGGCTGCGTGGACGCCGGGCGAGCCCCGGACGGCACCGACGCCACCGCGTGGATGGTGGACCTCAGCGCCATCGACGACGACCTGGCGACCCGGTTCGACGCCGCCGAGCGCTGGCTGGTCGTCGTCACCGACCCGGATCGGGCGGGCGAGGCGTCGGGCGGCGTCGCGGCAGCCTGGATCATCGGCGGACCGCTGGCGACCGGCGGACCGGTCCTCCCGTAGACTGGCGCCGATGCCCCGCGAGACCCACCGGTGAACGTCCTGATCACGGGCGGCAACGGATTCATCGGGCAGGCGGTCGTGCGCCGGCTGGTCGGCCGCGGCGACCGCGTCGTCGCGATCGTGCGCGACCCGGACCGCGCCCCCGTCGTGCGGGACCTCGGCGTGGAGCTCCGGCGCGGGGACCTGACCCGGGTGCCCGCGATCGTGGACGCGATGCGCGGCTGCGATGCGGTCATCCACCTGGCCGGCGACTACCGGGTCGGCATCGCGGCGAGCGAGCGCCCGGCGATGCTCGACGCCAACGTCGGCAGCACGACCCGGGTGCTCGATGCCATGGCCACCTCGGGCATCGGCCGGCTGGTCCATGCCTCGACCATCGGCGTGTTCGGCAACACGCGCGGCCGGATCGTCGATGAGCGCTATCGGCGCGATGTCGCCGACGGATTCCTGTCGTGGTACGACGAGACGAAGTTCCTGGCCCATCGGGCGGTCGAGGAGCGCATCGGCAGCGGCCTGCCGGTCGTCATCGCCATGATCGGGACCGCCTACGGCCCCGGCGACCACTCCTCCCTGGGCCGGGAGCTGGAGCGGGCCTACCGCGGGACGGCGCCGTTCATCGCCATCGGCGACACCGGCCTCAGTGCCGTCCACGTCGACGACACGGCCGCCGGCCTGCTGGGCGCACTCGACCGCGGCCGTCCGGGCGAGTCGTACATCCTCGGCGGCGAGAACCTCCGCCTGCGCGACGCCATGGCGGTGGCCGCCCGTGTCGGGGGTCGCCGCCCGCCGCGCCTGGAGCTCCCGACCGCGCTCGTCCGGCTCGGGTCGTATGCCCCGGCGTCGCTGGCCCGGCTCGCCGGCTTGCCCGACGATCTCCGCGAGGTCGCCCGGGCATCGATCGGCGTGACCTACTGGGCGTCGTCGGCCAAGGCGGCCACCGAGCTCGGCTACCGCCCGCGGGACCTGGCCAGCGGGCTGCGCGCCGCGTTCGGCGAGTGAGCCGCCCGAGTCGCGCGAGCGGGTGCGTCGGCGCCCATCGCGACGTCGTCGCATCCTGAGTCGAGCGACTACACTCCGATCATGGCCCGTGAGCTCCCCATCCTCGAACCCGCCGACGCGGGCGGCGCGGCCCACCATGGCGGGCCCGGCGCCGGCCTTCCCATCGCGCTCGGCGGCGGCCTCGCCGGGCTGCCCGCGGCGGACGGCTCGCCGGCCCTGCGCCGCCATCCGGACTGGATCCGCGCGCGGATGCCCTCGGGCGAGAACTACCACGACCTCAAGGGCCTGCTCCGCGGCCTCGACCTCAACACGGTCTGCGAGGAGGCCCGCTGCCCCAACATCGGGGAGTGTTGGGACCAGCGCACGGCCACGATCATGATCCTGGGCGACACGTGCACCCGCGCCTGCGGCTTCTGCGCCGTCAAGACCGGTCGCCCCACCTGGTTCGACGCCGACGAGCCGCGTCGCGTGGCCGAGGCGGTCGCGGTCATGGCCCTCGAGCACGTCGTCGTGACGAGCGTGGCGCGCGACGACCTGCCCGATGGAGGCAGCGGCGTCTTCGCCGAGACCATCCGCCAGATGCGAGAGCGCAGTCCGGGCATGGGCATCGAGGTCCTCATCCCGGACTTCGACGGCTCCGACGATCGGCTGCGGACCGTGATGGACGCGCGCCCGGACATCCTCAACCACAACCTCGAGACGGTGAAGCGCCTCCAGAAGCCCGTCCGCAAGCGGGCCCGCTGGGACCGCTCGCTGTACGTCCTGGCCCGGGCCAAGGCGATGGCGGTCGAGATCGGCTATCCGGTCCACACCAAGTCGAGCCTCATGGTCGGCCTCGGCGAGACGCGCGACGAGCTCCAGGAGGCGTTCGTGGCGCTGCGCGACACCGACGTGGACATCCTGACCATCGGCCAGTACCTGCGGCCGAGCCTCCAGCACCTGCCCCTGGAGCGCTACTACCACCCCGACGAGTTCGCCGAGATGAAGGACGCCGCCCTGGCCCTCGGCTTCAAGCATGTCGAGTCGGCGCCCCTGGTCCGCTCCAGCTACCACGCCCGGGACCAGGTGCCGGGCGCCGAACTCCGCCAGCTGCGCCGGCAGGCGACGCTCGATGCCGAGGGCCGGGTCGTCCCCGTCGCCAGCTGAGCTCCCGCCGCGCGACGTCGGGCGGCGGGCGGGCGGCGCGCCGCCGGGCGGCGCCGATCGATCCCGGCCCGACGATCCCCGCGGCGCGGGCCCGACGCAGGCGTTCGACCTCCCGCCCGCGCCGGTCGGGTCGATCGGCGGTCGCCCGCCGGTGGGTGCCGTGGTCGTGGCGCTGGCGGTCCTCGCCGGCCTCGGGCTCGCGATCGCCAAGCCCTGGGGCGAGGGTCGGCCGGACGATCCTGCCGCGGTCGGGCCGAGCCAGACGGCGAGTGCGCCGACGCTGGCCCCGTCGCCCGAGCCGGCGGCGCCCGTGCTGCTCGACCCGGCCGATCCGTGGCTGACGGTCGGCCTGCTGGACGCGGTCGAGCCCCGTGACCGGTGGGGCATCTCGGCCCTCCTGGACGGCCGGCCCTCCGGGTCGCTGATCCCCGCCTTCACCGAGGTGTGGCAACGGGCGGTGCCGACGGCCGGCGGTCCGGTCGCTCCGCTCATCCTGCGCGCCCCCGGACCGGTGCGCGCCCTCGCCATCACCGCGCCGCCGGACGACATCCCGCTCGACGTCCGCGCCTGGACGAGGCTGACCGGCGGGGGATGGGGCTGGCTCCTGGTCGCGCGTTCCGCGTCCGGCCACCCGGCGGCGCTCCCGGTGCTGCTGCCGCCGTCCGGGTTCGACGGCCCGCTCGACCGCTGGCCCGCCGGCCGCTACCGGATCGACCTGCTGATGGGCGACCGCGTCCAGCGCATCGACATCACCCTCGACATCGAGGCCGATCCGGCCTCGGAGGCGGCGACCGGATCCGAGCGCCTCGTCGCACTCGCGGTGCCGGTCGTCGAGGGTGCGGCGGCGGCGGCGAGCTGGCTTGCCCTCGACGACCCCCCGAGCGATCGCGTTCGCCTGATCCCGGAACCGCCTCCGCTCCTGGCGGCGGCGCGGCGGTTCGCGCCGTTCGCGGGGACCCCCGGCGTGGCGCTCGACCCGGTCGACGCCGGGGGTCCGTCGTGGTTCGAGGCGGCCTCGGAGACGATCGGCTGCGACCCCGAGTCGCCCGTCGGCAGCGTCGAGGTCTTGGGCATCACCCATCCGGTCGGGAGTCCGCCGACGTCCATCGAGCTGCGCGACGGTCCGCCCCGCCGGTTCGCGGCGTTCGACCTGCGCGCCACCCGCGAGGTGGTCCCCGGCCTGACCCTCGTCGTGCTCGCCAGCGGGCAGCCCGTGCCCGAGGGCGTCCATCGCCTCGAGCTCGAGGGCCTCGAGGGCACGAGGACCTTCCGTGTGTGCATCGGCCCGAGCGATCCCTGACCCACCAGGAGCCGCCGGCCGGCGCCGGGGCGTCGGGGCGCCATGACG
>JBKHXL010000045.1:0-13594 GCA_046566045.1 Candidatus Limnocylindria bacterium | reverse complement strand
ATGTGGTACTGCCGTTCCCCTTCTGGGATGGCGATCCGCCGGTCCCGGGGCTGTTCGACGCGGGATTCCGCGTTCGGCAAGACCTCTCCTCGAGCGTGGTGCGTGCTTCGCTGGCGCGAAACTTCGGGCGAGGATAGTCCTGCCCTCTCGGGAGCGTCAAGGCGGTCCGCCACGAGCACGATCCCCTCGTGACCCGTGCGTGGGCCACGCTCGGGCCGCGGGGGCCGTGCCGACCGCCGGTCATGGCCTCGGATCGGCCCCGTCCGAGGACCCGACGAAGGTCGCCAGGCGCACCGCCAGACGGCTGTCGAGCAGGCGCCGGAGGTGCCGTCGGCGGAGGACCGTGACGGCGACCGAGACCAGGCCGATGCCGAGCAGCGACAGCAGTCCGATCCCGTCGGGAAGGCCGAACCCGTCACCAAGGCCGGCGGTCCGGCTCGCACCGCCGGCCGCGGGGGACGCGCCCGACACGGGATGTGGCGACGGCGACGGCGACGGCGCTGGATCGACGCTGCCGCTCGTCTCGCGGGCCGTGCTGCCGAGCACGATCGACGCCGCGTCCTCGACCACGACCACCAGGTCGTCGGGTGGCGCGCCGACCGTCACCCGACCGACCGCGTTCACCGCGTCGCCGGGCTCGATCAGTCCGAGCAGGCCCGCGGCCTCGCCCTTGAGCACGATCCGTCCGACGGCCGTGCCGTCGTCGAGCGTGAAGCCGTCCTCGGTGAGGTCCACGACCAGGCCGCCGACGCGCGCCTCCATCCCGACCACGGCAGCGAGGTCGGCGAGGTCGGCGTCCGGCGGCACGACTGGTGCGCCGACCCCGGGGCTCGTGCCGACCGGTGCGGCGCCCGTGGCGACGGGAGCGGCCGTCGCGGCCGGGGAACCGCCCGTCGCCGGGATGCCGGCTGCCGCCTGCGCGACGGTCACGTCGGCGCCCGACCGCGGCAGGATCGTCGCCCGCCGATCGGTGGCGCTCGGATGGGCCGGCCGGACGATGCCGATCACCGTCGCGGTCCGGCCCTCGACCATCGTCGCGATGGGGATCCGCGAACCGGGCTGGCCGACGACGAGGAGCCGGCTGCCGCCGATCGCCAGTTCCGCGCGCCAGCGGTCGCCGAGCTTGCGCACGTCCTCGATGCGGCCGTCGAGACGCACGAGCCGCCAGGCGTGCACGGCCTGGAGCGGACCGCGGACGACGAGGGGCGCCGGCATCGCCCCACGACCGAGGCGGTCCACCTGCTCCGAGCGGAGACGCGGCGCGCCGTACGCCGTCCCCATCGTGCCATGCACCCGCACCCGCTCCCCGACCGGTGGCGCCGCCGTGCCGGTCGGGACCAGGACCTCGACGGCGGCGGTGGCGTCCTGGACGACGATGCGCCGACCGGTCGCGTCGAGCAGCGTGCCGCCCGCCGTCACGACCCCGGCGATGGTCACCGCTCGGCCGTCCTGTGGGAGCGCGGCCACGATCGGCAGGGTGACGCCGGCGGGCGCCGCCGGCGGGCCCGGGGACCGGCCGGGCGTCGGCGTCGCGGTGGGGGTCGCGGTGGGGGTCGCGGTCGGCGTCGCGGTCGGCGTCGCGGTCGGGCCGACCAGGGCGAGGTCGTGCGGATCGCGGATCCACAGTCGGTAGCCGTCGAGCGCGCCCTTGCGCGAGGCGCGCTGCCCCACGACGCCGACGATGCGACCGGCCGCTCCGACCCGGATCGTCGCCGGATCGATGCCGCTCGACGCGTCGGCCATGACCCGGACCGAGGCGCCACTGGTGGTGCCGATCGTGAACGAGATGTCGCCGCTGGTGGCCTTGACGGGCCTCGTCTCGACCGTCCCGGCCACCGTGGCGAGGCGCCCCTCGCTGTCCTCGCCGGGCGGCGCGACCAGGGGCGACGGCGCCGGGAGCGGCGCGCTGCCGTCCGGACGCACGCCGTCGGCCGTGGGTCGGATCTCGGTCTGGCCGTGCGGGTCGGCGATCGGCCCGCGGACCACGAGGACGGCGCCGCGCGCGGGGGCATCGACCCCGTCCGGCAGCCGGACCACGATCCCGCCAGTGGCATCGGCGATGGCCAGCAGGGGTGGCGTCCCGAGTCGTCCGGCCTCGGCCACGACGACGCCGCGCACCTCCACGATCGAACCGACCGGGCGGAGCCGTGCGTCGCCGATGGACAGCGTCGGGATCGGCGTCGGCGTGGCGGTCGGGCTCGGCGTCGGCGTGGGCGTGGGGGCGGGCGTGGCGGTCGGGCTCGGCGTCGGCGTGGGGATCGGTGTCGGCGTGGGACTCGGCGTGGGCTCGGGCGTGGGGGTCGGCGCGGGCGTGGGGGCCGGCGTGGGTACGGCCGTCGGTGGCGGCGTGGGCGCCGGGCTCGGGGTGGGCGCCGGCGTCGGAACCGGGCTCGGTGTCAGGGTGGGCACGGCCGTCGGCGTGGACGTCGGTGTCGGCAGCGGGGTCGGCTCCTCGGTCCACGTCGGCGTGGGGGTCGGGTCGGGCGAGCCGGTCGGCTCGATCGTCGGCGTGGGCGTCGGCGCGGCGGAGTCCGGGACCGGCGGCGCGGCGAGGCCCTGCGGCCCGGGCAGCGCCGACACGAACCAGTCGAACGCGTTGTCGTTGGTGTCGAAGCCGTTGCCCGCCGGGCCGCCCGGCCAGCGCTCCAGCGACGAGCCGGACGAGGGTGCCGGCGCGGCGGTGCCCTCGACGACGTCGTTGGTCGCGTCGCCCCAGCCGATCGCATCGATCACGCCACCGCCGGCGACGCGCAGCGCGAGCGCTCCGCCGGTCGCCGCGAGCCCGCCGGTGTACACGACGTCGCCGGCAGCGCCGTACGCGCCCGCGGCGTTCACGAGCAGGATCCGCCGCCCGGGCTCGACGATCAGCGACGTCGTCCACGTCGCCTTGCGCGTCACGGTCGATCCGGACGAGGTGACGTAGACGACCTCGAGGCCGAGCAGGTCGACGGGGGCCGATCCCTGGTTCGCGACCTCGACGAACTCGTCGGAGGCGGAGGCGCCACCCGTCTGCACCTCCGAGAGCAGGAGGGTCGAGACGGGCCAGGTGACGGCGGCCGCCGACGCGGGCGGTCCCGAGGCGACGATCATGGACAGGGCGAGGGCGACGGTCCCCGACAGCCGGGCGCGTTGCATGCGTGACCTCCCGGCGGGGCAGCAGCGTGGCGGGGCACATAGGGATAGCAGGGACCGCTTACCCGCGACGTATCGACTACGATGGCCGCCATCCCGACGCCCCCGTCACCCGCCCGACGACAGCAGGAGAGATCGTGGCCCGCGCCAAGAGGACCGACCGCGCCGAAGCTCGCCGCCGTCATCGAGCCGCCCAGGGCCTGACCGACGCCGAGCTCGACGCCGCCGAAGCCTCGGATGAGGCCGAGGCGCGCGGCATCGGACCGCGCGATCGCTCGAGCGCCCGCGCCACCCCGACGAAGCAGGCCCCGCCGCCGCAGCGCATCGGGATCGGCAACGCCTTCCGCCTGGCATTCCGGCCGCTCGACCTGCGGGGCGACCTCGTGGTGTTCCCGAGCCTCGCCCTTCGCTCGAAGGCGCTCTGGCTGCCCATCCTGCTGACGGTCGGCTCGACCGCGCTCGTCGGCACGGTCGGCATCCGCACGGCCGATCTCGCCGGTGTCGTCGCCAACTTCCTGTTCCAGTACTTCGTGTTCACGCCGGCCATCGGTGGCGTGTTCATCGCGGGGTTCCTCGCGCCGCGCGCCAGCTGGCTGTTCGGCATCGTCGTCGGCCTCGTGGCGGCGCTGTGCTTCGCCATCGTCGTGACCGTGTTCCCGAGCCAGCTCTACGACACGTTGCCCAGCCGCCAGGATCTCGACGCCTCGATCTCGGGCGCGTTCTTCCTGTCCCCGCTGATGGGCGCGCTGTTCGCCTCGATGGCCGCCTGGTACCGGCGCTTCCTGGCGCTGTCGAGCCCGAACCGGGGCCGCCGTGCGGCGGCGCACGACGATCGCCCGAACGGCCGCTCCCGTGGGTCCGGCTCGCGCCGCTGACCTGCCACCCGCCGACGGGACGCCGCTGAGCGCGTCCACCTGATGCGCCGCGCCCGAGGGCCTGCCCCGTCGGTCCGTCGCGGCCGGGGACTCGCGAGGTCCGGCGCGTGATCGGTCCAATCCAAGTCGCGGCCCGCTCCGAAGGGACGAGTGGATGCGCTTCGACGCGTCGACGGTCGGGACCGCCCGAAGCGGAAGCTCGGGCCGCCAGGGCGATCGCGATCCGGTCGAGCCGGAGCCATCCACGAGCGCCGGAGTCCGTCGTCCGCGGCGGGCACCGGCGCTCGTTCGCGTCCATCGGATGGTGCCTCGGGAGCCGATCCTAGCCGAGGCGGCGCATCCCGGCGTGACCGAGCTGGCGCACCCCGCCCGGTCGATCCGGCCCGCCGACCTCGGCGGCCACCTCGGGGAGTGGCCGCACCGACCGGGCGACCAGGTTCACCACCGACCCCTCTCGCTGCAGGTCGCCCTCCACGAGCAGCAGGGCGTGCCGCCGGATCACGCCGCGGAGCTCCTCCCAGACCGACGGCCAGAGGGTCACGTTGACCATGCCCGTCTCGTCCTCGAGCGCGAGGAAGACCGTGCCCTTCGCCGTCATCGGATGCTGGCGCGTGACGACCAGGCCGCCCACGCGGACACGCCCCGGTCGAAGGTCTGCGAGGGCGGCGTTCGCCACCGCACCCAACCGGTCCAGCGCGGGCCGGAACAGCGCCACGACCTGCTGGCGGGCGTCCACGCCGAGGACCGCGTAGGCATCGCTGATCCGCTCCGACTCGGTCAGCGGCGGCAGGCTGGGTGCCGCCGTCGCCGGGAGCCGCAGGTCCATCGGCCGCCCCGCCGCCGCGCCATGCCTGCCCGCGGCCCGGCCCAGCGTCCGGACCGCCCGCCCATCGACCCGGCCACGGGACGCGCCGGCCACCTCGCGGAGCTGCCAGAGCAGTTCGCGGCGCGGTCGCTCGAGCGAGTCCAGGGCGCCGCTCCGGATCAGCCGATCCAGGACCTCCTCGGGCAGCCCGGTCCGCTCGACCACGTCGGCCAGCGATCGATAGGGGCCGCGCGCCAGCTCGGCGTCCAGGAGCGCGGCGTGCTCCTCGCCGATGCCCTTGACCAGGTGCAGGCCGAGGCGCACGCCCCAGCCCGTGGTGACCGCCGGGGTCCAGCGCTCCCGGGACGCCCCGGACGGGACCACGCAGCCCGATGACACGACCGGGGCCGGCTGGGCCTCCGCTCCGACCCACTCGGTGGTCGTCGCGTAGGCCGAGGCGTTGATATCCACCGGCAGCACGGCCACGCCGTGGCGCTTCGTGTCGTTGACCAGCACCTCGATCGGGTAGAAGCCCATCGGCTGGGCGTTGATGAGGCCGACCAGGAACTGGGCCGGATAGAACAGCTTGAGGAAGGCCGACTCGTAGGCGGTCCGGGCGAAGGCCGCGGCGTGCGACTTGGCGAAGCCGAAGCTGGCGAACGCCGCGACCTGGCGGAACAGTTCCTCGGCCGTCTCCTCGGTCATGTCCGGCTGGCGCATCGCCCCGTCCACGAAGCGCCGGTGGAGCTTCTCCATCTCGGCCGACGAGCGCCATGTCCCCATCGCCCGACGGAACCCGTCGCTCTCCGCCGCCGAGAAGCCGGCGACATCGATGGCGATGCGCATGACGTGCTCCTGGTACAGGATCACGCCCAGCGAGTCCTTGAGGATCGGTGCCAGCGACGGGTGCAGGTACGTGACCGGCTCGAGGCCCTGCTTGCGGCGCAGGTACGGGTGGACGGCATTGCCCTGGATCGGGCCGGGCCGGATGATTGCGACCTCGACCACCAGGTCGTCGAGGCTCTGCGGCCGGGACTTGGGCAGCGTCTGCATCTGGGCCCGGCTCTCGACCTGGAAGACCCCGACCGTGTCGGCCGCCTGGAGCATGGCGAAGACCTCGGGTACGTCCTCTGGCAGCCGGTCGAGATCGAGACAGACGCCGCAGTCGAGCTCGATGAGCCCGAGCGTCTCGTCCATCGCCGCGAGCATCCCGAGGCCGAGCAGGTCGAGCTTGATGAGCTTGAGCGACTCGACGTCGCGCTTGTCGAACTGGACGACGACCCGGTCGGCCATCGTGGCGCGCTCGATCGGGGCGATGTCGATGAGCGGAGCCGCGGTCACGAGCATGCCGCCCGAGTGGATGCTCAGGTGGCGCGGGAAGCCGTCGATCCGGGCGCAGAACTCGAGCCAGCGCTCCCAGTGGGAGAGGCCGACCGTCGAACCGCCGCGGACCGTCGGGGGCGGCTCGGGTTCGATGCGCGCCACCGAGCTCGTGGCGGCCGGGGTCGGGGCCGGATCCCACATGCTCGGCCGGCCCAGACGATCGGTGGCTCGTGGTGCCGGCTCGGGCATGCCGTGGTCGGGGTCCACCGCAACGTAGCCCGTACCCCGACCGGCCTGCAGCCACGCGACGCTGGCCGGGGTGTCGCCGGGGCCGCCCTCGTCGTCGGACGTGCCGCCGCCACGGATCGGCGTCCGCGGCGCGAGCCGGTCGTCGCGGGACCCCGGGGCCGTGGGGGCCGGCGTCCCGGCCCGCGCCACCTCGGCCTGCGGCGGCGGCCCGTTCCGCGTCCCGATTCCGCCCCCACCGTACCGATCGGGGATACCGGACCCGGATGGGTCGGCCGGGCCGGCCGGTCGTACGGGGATCGCCCCCTCCGCGCTTGGACCCGGGCCGACGACCGCCCGTTGCGACCCCTGAAGCCCCGATTCGTACGGTGCCACCGGAAATGATCGGGACAACGGGTGGGGCAGGCCCGAAGCCGAGCCCGCCTCGCCCGTCCGGAGCCGGCCCCCATGGGCGTGGTTGAGCTGGCCCATCGAGTCGGTCAGGCCCTGGGCGGCGGCCACGGCCAGCGGCGCCATCTCGGCCGCCGCCTCGGCCGCGGACGGTGTCCGGAAGAACTCGGCGAAGCCGCCGTCCGCCTCGAGGTCGCGCCGGACCATCACCGAGTCGTACGTCTCGAGCGCCTTGGCGACCCGGTCCACCAGCGGCCGCGGGAAGCCCAGCGCGTAGCCCACCTCGCGCACGGCCGAGCGGGCCCGGTACGTGACGAGGTTGCAGACCATGCCGGTGTGCTCCGGGCCGTAGCGCTGGTAGACGTACTGGATGACCTCCTCCCGGCGCTCGCTGGAGAAGTCGATGTCGACATCGGGGTAGGTCGTCCGGCCCTCGTTGATGAATCGCTCGAACAGCAGGTCGTGGCGGATCGGCTCGACCCGGCTGATGCCCAGCACGTACGACACGATGGAGCCGGCCGCGCTCCCCCGCCCCTGTGCCGGGATGCCACGCGCCTTGGCGAACCGCATCAGGTCCCAGCAGATGAGAAAGAACTCGGCCAGCCCGGTCCGCTCGATGACGTCGAGCTCATGGGCGAGCTGCCGGACGACGGGCGGGGTGATGGGGTGGTAGCGGCGCCGGGCCCCGGCCTGACACAGCGACACGAGGAAGCTGAACGCCGTCTCCCCGTCCGGGACCGGGAAGCCCGGGAAGCGGTACTGCTCGAAGCCGAGATCGACCCGGCAGACGGCCGCGAGGGCGACCGAACGCTCGATGCCCTCGCGCCAGGCGCGCGCGGCGGATCGCTCCATCGAGCCGCCGAGGGCGGCGAGCTCGAGGCCGGACTTCAGGTACGACTCCCCGTCGGGTCGACGCAGGTCGGCGAGGGTGTCCAGGGTCCGACCGTGGCGGATGGCGGTCAGGACGTCGTGGAACTCGCGGTCCTCGCGCCGGGCGTAGTGGACCGCGTTGGTGACCACCAGCGGCAGGCGCAGATCACGGGCGAGTGCCACCGACTCGGCGACCAGCCAGTCGTCGTCGGGCAGCAGGTGGTGGGTCAGCTCGATGTGGAAGCCGTCCGGCCCGAACGTGGCGGCATGGCGCTCCGCCGCGGCGCGCGCACCGGCGCGATCCCCCACCAGGAGCCGCCGCCCGATCTCCCCGGCCCGGCCGCCGGACAGCCCGACGACCCCTTCGTGATGCTCGTCGAGCAGTGCATGACGGGCCTTCGGCGCGCCCTTCGTGCCGTCGAGGTTGGCGTGCGACAGGAAGCGGCACAGGCTGCGCCAGCCGAGCTGGTCGCGGGCGAGCAGCACCAGGCGCGGACCGCGAGCACGTCGGTCGATGCCGCGCAGGTCCTCCCTGCGCGGGTCGCGCTGCCCGGGCAGCCGGGCCCGGTCCGGGCGCGGGCGAGCGGGCCGACCGCCCTCGGGCGCCTGACGAGCGTCGGGCGACTCACCGCGTCCACGGCCACGCCCGCGCCGGTGCGGCCGACGGGCCGGGACGACCACGGCGTCGGGGTCCGCGACGGCCGCGTCCTGGAAGGTCACCTCCGTGCCGATGACCGGATGCAGCCCCGCCTCCTCTGCCGCGGCCGTGAAGCGGACCGAGCCGTACAGGCCGTCATGGTCGGTGGCGGCCAGGCCGGCCAGACCCAGCTCGACCGCCCGGGCGACAAGCTCGTCCGGCGTGGACGCACCGTCCAGGAACGAGAAGTCGGTGTGCGCGTGGAGTTCGGCGTAGGGGATGCGGGCCTTGACCGCCATGGGTGGCTCCGATCGGGGGCCGGCTCGGATGATGGGGGCCGTCCATGATAGAACAAACGTTCTATCCTCGGACATGCAACACGACGGGGGCCTCCGGCGTCTGTAGTGACATGCACGCGCCGCGTCACCTCGATCGCCCGCTCCGACCGGTCGTTTCGACCGCGCTCCGGACGGCCCTCGCCGTGATCTCCGCGATGCTGCTGATCCTCGTCGTCCTGCCGGCCCTCGCGGCCCAGGCGGCGGCGGTCTGAGCACCACACGAGTCTCGGCGCCTGGGGGCTACGGGACGACGTTTCGGCGGCGCCGATCGCGATGATCGCGCCGACCCGCCGGAGTCATCGGTGAGCGATGCACGCCCGGCCGCAGGACCCCGTCACATTGGGGGTGACGGGGTCCTGCCACATCCAGCACGGTCCCGCGGATGCCCATCGCGCTGCCCGAACCGCCTCGGCCGCGGCCAGGCCTCCCGGACGAGGCGCTCCGGCCACCCCGGCTAGACTCGGACGATGCACACGCGTCCCGCCCGCCTCATCCAGCTGCTTGCCAGCCTCGCCGTCGCCGGCGCGATCACGGCCTGCTCCCCGACGACCCCGACGGCGGTGCCGAGCGCCTCGGTCTCGGGAGCGCCGGGCGACCCCGCCACGTCCGACGAGCCGGCCGGTTCGCCGACGACCACCCAGACCGACACCGAGTGGGGCCGCATCTGGGACGACCTGCCGGCCGGATTCCCGGTGGCGCCGGGCGGGACCGTCGCCGACGACGCGTCGCCCGAGCCGGTGACCGCCACGCTGGCCTACCCGACCGGCGAGCCGGCCGGGATCGCGTCGTGGATGCAGGCGGCGCTGGAGACGGCGACGTACAGTACCGAGGCGTTGTCCGGGCCGTTCGAGGACGGCAGCCTCGTGCTCGACTCGGTCGGTGACGGCGGATGCCGGATCCAGACCGTGGTCGCCCCGGCCGGCGGCCTCATCCTGATGACCATCCGCTACGGCGCGGCCTGCCCGAACCCCTGAAGGAGCCGATCGACGACATGGAACCACGTCCCATCGACTTCATCGGTGCCGCGCTGCTCGCCCTCGTGCTGGTCAGCCTGGTGGTGATCCTGTTCGTCGGCGCGATCCCCAACCCCGAGGCGTAGGGGCTGGCGCACTCGCGCCGTCGCAGCTACCATGGCGGTGCCAGCGAGCACCACCGGGCGGAGGTGCAGGCGCAGCAGGGTGAGACGCTGGAGCGTCCCACCGAGGAACCGGCCCGGCGCTCGCCCGGAGCCATGACGACTGGGGGCAGGCGAACATGCAATCGGCGCAGCCACGAGATGTCGGAGCCCTGATCCTCGTGATCGGCGTGTTCCTGGTCCTGTTCGTCGTCACCCTGACGATGGGGACGCCCCTGCGCTGATGCCTGCCAGGATCGCCTCGATCCCTGCGTCGCAGGCGGCATCCACCTCCCCGCCGAGCCGGAAGCCCGCGGCCAGCTGCAGGGCTCCGTCCTCCCCCGTCGACCACCAGGTACGGTAGCCGTATGAACGACCTCGCCACGCCCGCGCCGTCGGTCCATCCCACCGTCCGCACCTGGCTTCGCGTCGAGGGCCTCGCCGCGTTCGTCGCAGGTCTCGCGATCTATGGCGCCAACGCCGGCCCGTGGCTGCTCGTCATCCCGCTCCTGTTCGTGCCCGACGTGTCCATGCTCGGCTACCTCCGCGATCCGCGACTGGGTGCGTTCACCTACAACCTCGTCCACAACTGGGCGATCGGCCTGGTCGTGCTGGGCGTCGGCCTGTGGTCCGGCCTGTCCTGGCTGGTGCTCGCCGGTGCGATCCTCGTCGCGCATGTGGGCATGGACCGGTTCGCCGGCTACGGCTTGAAGCTGCCGAGCGGTTTCGTCGACACGCACCTGGGACGGATCGGCAAGGCGTCGCGCGCGGTGGGCTGACGCGGCGGGGCCGGGGGCGGCCGGGCGCTAGTCGTACAGACGTTCCAGATGCCACGTCCCGGTAAGGCGGTCGAGGTAGACGAGGGCCAGCCAGCGCTCCCCCGCCACCTTGGCGTAGTCGCGCGCGATCGGATCGCGCCACCAGGCCTCTTCGACCCGCCAGCGGTTGCAGACCTCGACCGTCTCGCGCCGACCGTTCCAGCGGATGGCGATGAGGCGACCATCCTCGTCGAGCTCGACATCGATGCGCGGATGCTCGCGCAGCAGCCTGGTCATGGCCGCGTCCCGGGGTCGTCGCCGAGGCCGACGGCCTGCCACGTGACCCCGGTCATGGCCGCGTCCCGGGGTCGTCGCCGAGGCCGACGGCCTGCCACGTCCAGCGGTCCTCGGCCAGGGGCGCCTCCGGGTCGGTGACGGCCACCCGCCGGATCCGGTCCTCCCCGTAGGTCAGGGCCAGCCTGGCGAGCTGCCAGCCGAGCGTCGCCGAGCGCGCGGCCTGCGGCACGAACAGCGGCAACTGCTGGCCGACGGCCGGCGTGGTGCCGCGCAACTCCAGCCCCAGCCGGGCCACCGCGGCCGGCGGCGGCTCGCGCTCCAGTCGAGCGAACAGGAGCCGCTCGACCGCGTCGGGGTCCGCGGTGGGCTCCGGGAATCGCTGGCCGACCTCGATCCGCGGCGG
The DNA here is from genome assembly GCA_046566045.1 of Candidatus Limnocylindria bacterium. Lineage (GTDB taxonomy): Bacteria > Chloroflexota > Limnocylindria > Limnocylindrales > CSP1-4 > SPCO01. The sequence continues at coordinate 2,406 of JBKHXL010000045.1, read as the reverse complement.
CGTGCCGGCGGGTGCGAAGGCAAGGTCGAGATCGAGGGTCAGGATCGCCCGGTCCGCGGCAAGACCACGGCCGGTGAGCTGGGCGGCCAGCGCGGCCACGAGCCGGTGGAGCAGGAAGCGCACCGGCTCGAGCTCCTCGACCGGCGGCTCGACGGGCAGGCCGAGCGCCAGGCGTTCGGGGGCTCGACGGGATCGGAACGGCTGGGTCTCCTCACCCCTCGCCCGCGCGTGCAGGAGCACGCCCGCCTCGCCGAAGCGAGCGATGAGCGCGGATCGTGGAAGATCCGCGACGGCCCCGATGCGGCGCAGGCCGAAGCGGAGCAATCGAGCGCGCACGTCCGGGTCGGTGGTGAGCAGGCCGGACGGGCGATCGGCCAGGAACTCGGCCTCGCTCCCGGACGGGACGATGACCGTCGATCCGAACCGGGCGTCGATGGCCGCGATGGTCGCCGCGAAGTGGGAGTCGGCGATGCCGATGTGCGGCGTCCCGTTCGGCCACGCGCCGACGCCGGACTCCCCCGGGAGGGCGCCACGGACCGCGGTCGCGATGCGCCCGGCGAGGACCGGCTCGGATCCCCACAGCGGCCCCAGCCCATCGATCCCGACCTCGAACAGCCCGACGCCGGGAGCCATCGGATCGACATCGCCGGCGAGGCTCGGGCTCGATGCCGCGAGCGCCTCGAACACGGCCTCGATCGCCACCCGGTCGGCGTCGAGGTCCGGCTCGATGAAGGTCGCCTCAGGGACGAGCCGATGGGCGCTCCCGAGCGGCATCCCGCGACGGACGCCCAGCGCCCGCGCGTCCGGGCTGGCATCGATGACCGGCCCCGGATCCCACGGTCGGCCGCCCAGCACGAGGGGGCCCGGCGGCCAGGGCTCGGAGCGGCGGGCTCGTGCCAGGCCCAGGGACAGGTGCGGCACGAAGGCGTGCAGTCGTCGCATGGTCGGTCTCGCGATCGGGGGCCTCTGGTGCGGGGGCATGGACGGCCGCGGCGACCCGCGGCGAGGACGTGGGGTCCGGCGCCGGTCGCTCGGATGCGATGGCGTCGATGAGCAGAGCGTCGCGAGCCAGGCACGCGTCCCGCTCACCGCCCTCGGCGTACAGGATGCGGAGCGTCGCCGTGCGCCCCGGCCGGCCATACCGGTCGTGGGCGACGAACGCTTCCGTGCGCTGGCCGACGATGTCGCGACCCAGCCGGACCCACGACCGCCGGGCGAGCTCGAGGCGGATGCCGGTCGCCTGGTCGACCGCGGCCGCCAGGCCGGGGCGCCCACCGCCTGACCCAGGCGCATCCAGGATCAGCAGCAGGATCTCGGCGCGCCGGGCGAGCGCGGCCATCCGGTGGAGCCGATCGGCGACCCTCGACGGCGTGTCGGTCCGGGCCAGCCGGCCCCCGGGCAGGTCCAGCACGAGCAGGTCCACGGACCGGCCGGCCAGCAGGCTGCCCGCGATGCGCATGCCCTCGTCCAGGTCGGCCGGGGTGATGACCACGAGCCACTCCAGACGGATGCCGCGTGCGACCGCCTCGACCGGGTCGAAGGTCCGGGCCAGATCGAGCCAGGCCACGACCGACCCCGCCGCCTGGGCCTCGGCCGCGACGCGCAGGGCGAGGGTGGTCCGGCCGCTGGAGCCGTCACCGCGGATGGCCACGCTGGCCGAGCGCGGCAGGCCGCCCGTGCCGAGGATGGCATCGAGCGCGGCGAACCCGGTGGGGATGATCCGCTCACCGGGGAGGGGTGCTGGGCGGGGCTGGGCCGGTGCGTCGTCCTGGGGTTCGGCTGGCGCGGGCGCCAGCGCCAGGGCGCCGACGACCCGCGGGGCTGCGGCTCCCCAGCGAGCCCGGAGGCCCGCGACAGCAGCGTCCACATCACCACGAGGGGTCGTCATCGGACGCCGAATCCTAGAACATCCGTTCTAATCAGACAAGGGGAAACTGCGGTTCCGAGGGGGCGCGGCGGGGGGGCTGGGCGGCGGGGGGGGCTGGGCGGCGGGGGGAGCCGGGCCGGGCCGGGCCGGGCCGTGACCATCGGGCGGGGCATCAGATGCACGCACCAGCACGTCAAGCCCTGAGGTCCAGGGCGTCCGTGCCGGATCTGCGGCACTGGATGCCGCATCCGGCGCGACTGGGGCCTCCTGGGCGCCGGGTACCGCGCCGCAGCCGCCATCCGACGTCGGCGATGCGGCATCGGATGCAGCTTCAGGCCTGGGCCGCGCGCCTCGATCAGTAGTGTCCCGAGGCGTGGTGTAAATCAAGGCCCTTGCCGGCGAGGGCAATCGGGTGGTCTTCCAGTTGGTGTCTGACGTCAGCTGGGAGGACCATCACGATGGCAAACGACAGGATGGCATTGCTCGAGCAGGTCGGGAAAGCGGCGCACGACGGGGACGTCGATTTCCTGCGCCACGCG
>JBKHXL010000044.1:0-7198 GCA_046566045.1 Candidatus Limnocylindria bacterium | reverse complement strand
CGGACTCGTCAGCGTCGCCCGTCGAGTGCCGCGCGCAATGCCGTCGCGAAGCGGGCGCTCAGCGCATCCGGGTCGTGGGCCGCGGCGATCTCCAGGGCGCGGGTGGTGGCGGCCGGCCCGATGCGCTCGTCCGCCCGTCGCAAGGCGTCCGCCAGGGCGCCGGGCTCGCCGGGCCGGAACAGGGTGGCCACGCGCTCGTCCACGAGCTCGCGCACGCCGGGGATGTCGGGCGCGACCACCGGCAGGCCGAAGGTCAGGGCCAGCGACAGCACGCCCGAGTTGAGGGCGTCGCGGTAGGGCAGCACCGCGACGTCGGCCGCGCGCAGCACGGTCGCCAGGTCCTCGGGGGCGAGGCGCTCGGCGAACAGCAGCACGTTCGGGTGGGCCAGGCACGCGTCCACGAGCGCGTCCATCTCGGCGCTGCCATCGGGACTGCCGGCCACGATCAGGCGCCGCGGGCGGCCGGCGGCGGCCACCTCGTCGAAGGCCTCGAGCAGCTCGCCGAGGCCCTTGTACGGCCGGATCGCGCCGACGAACGCGTCCACCCGCTCCGTCGGGACGAGGCCCAGCCACAGCCGAGCCTGCTCGCGCGACGGTCCCTCGGGGTAGGCGCCGCGGTAGCTCGGGTGGGGCACGTGCACGATCCGGTCGGCCGGCGGGAGACGGTAGCGGTCGCCGATGGCCTCGGCCGTGCCCGCCGCCAGCACGTGGACGAGGAGCGCCCGGTCCACCACGCCCTGCCGGAGCGCGACGTCCGCGTCCGGGAACGCGGTGTCGTGCGGGAGCACGTTGTGGGCCGTCCACACGATGTGGCCGCCCGCCGCCAGGAACGCGTCGAGCCGCGCGATGCAGGCCGCCACGCGCGCGTGGGCGTCGGCGTCGTCGGTCGCGCCCTGGGTGACGCGGCGCAGCCAGTGCAGGTGCAGCACCACATCCACCCCGATCCCGCGCAGGCCCGCGAGGGCCTCGAGATGGTCGAGCGACGGCATGGCCACCGGCGCGACCCCGGCCGCACCGGCCTGGCGGTACAGGAGCGCCTGGAATGGATTGCCCGGATCGGGCGGGAAGTACGCCAGGACGGCAGGCCGCTCGTGGCCGAGCCCGGCCGCATGACGCGCCGCGGCCAGGGCGGCGGTCATGAACGCGCCGGGCGTGTCGGAGCGCCGCGGCAGCCGACCCTCCATCAGCGCCCACCCTCGTCCCGGCCGGCGGCCCGCGCCGCGAAGCGTTCGGTGGCGGCGGCGTAGGCCGCCCGCAGCCGCGGACCGTTGGCCTGCCACGTCCGCTCGGCGAGCACCCACGTCCGGGCGGCCTCGGCCAGCGCCGCGCGCTCGTCCGGCCGGTCGATGCTGCGCTCGACGGCGCTGGCCAGCGCCTCCGCGTCGCTTGGCGGGAAGGCGAGGCCGCGAACCTCATGCGGCACGATCTCGGCCAGGGCCGGCAGGTCCGCGACGATGAGCGGCCGGCCGAGGGCCATCGCCTCGAACGGCTTGAGCGGCGTGACCAGCCGCGCCGCCCGCTCGTCGATGCGCGGGACCACGAACGCGTCGATGGCGGCGTACCAGCCGGCGATCTCGGCGTTCGGGACGCGGCCGGTGAAGACCGCCCGGTCAGCCAGGCCGAGCGAACGGGCCAGGGCCGTCAGCTCGTCGCGTCGGGTGCCGTCCCCGACGATGAGGCAGGCCACGTCGCGGCCGCGGTCGCGCAGCACGCGGGTGGCCCGCAGCAGGGTCTCGTGGCCCTCGCGCGGGTGGTCGAGGTTGCTGATGTAGCCGATGACGAAGCGGTCGTCCAGCCCGAGCGCGCCGCGCCGCTCCGTGACCTCCGCCGCGCCCGGCGGCGTGCCGAGCGCCGCCGGATCGACCCCGTTGTAGGCGACATGGATGCGCTCCTCCGGCACCCCGCGACGGACGAGCTCGTCGCGCATCGTGTCGGCGATGGTGACGACCGCGTCCGCGGCGAGCATGCAGCGCAGCTCCTGGGCCAGGCGGCGGTGGTACGGCTCGCCCGACTCGGCGATGGCGGCGTCCGGGGTCCAGGTGGTCTCGAAGAACGAGCGCACCTCGTAGACGAACGGCCGGGCGATGTGGGTCGCCACCGCCAGGCCCACCAGCGCGGCGTCGGAGCCGCTGTGCCCCGAGCCCGCGTGGACGATGGCCGGCCGCTCGGCGCGGGCGACCCGGGCGGCCAGCCAGGCCCAGGTCTCGAGCTGCGCGTCGAGCGGGACGTCGGCGTAGCCCGGCCCCGGATCGAGCCGGTGATGGACGATGCCACCGACCTCCTCCCGCTCGGGGACGGCCTCGACACCGCGGTCGCGCGGGAAGCCCGGCTGCGTCACGACGACCGGCTCGAGCCCCGCCGCCACGGCCGCCAGCAGATTCTGCTGGCTGCGCAACGAGAAGCCGGTCTGCCGGTACGGCAGCGATTCCTTGAGCAGGTGCAGGACGACGTCGGGCGAGCGTGGCGTGACGGGATGCGGCGGACCGGGGACGTGCGGTAGCCAGCGTGGATCGGTCTCGCGCAGGCGTGACGTGATGCGCGCCGTCTCGGCCGCCAGCTTGGGCGAGTCCTCCAGGCGGCGCAGCCGTCGCACGGTCCGCAGCCGCTCGGTCTGGTCGCCGCGACGGAACTGCGCCTCGCGCTGGACGAGCAGGGCCCGCCGGCTGGTCGGATGGTCCGCGAGGATGGCCGAGGTCTCGGCCAGCGCCGCGTCCGGGTCGCCACGGTCGAGCGCGGCCTGGGCCCGACGCAGCCGGCCGTAGTCGATGCGCGGCTCGCGCCGGCCCTTGACCGGGACCAGCGGTTCCTGACCCACCAGCAGGTCGCGCGCGTCCCGCACGAGGTCCCGCCCGAGCGTCCGCAGGGCGTCGCCGCGCGGGGCCGGGACGATCCCGTAGGCGCGGCGCAGGACGCGCCGGACGGGCCGGGGCAGCGGCACGGTCAGCGGGTCGGCGGAGCGACGGGTGACATCGGGCGTCAGGATAGCGCCTCCCCGGGGTCGGACCGGCTCGCTCGCCCGGCATCCGCGATACTCAGCGGGCATGACCGAACCACAGCCCGCACCCCGGGTCGCCCACGTCATCGGCGCGCGGCCGAACTTCATCAAGGCGGCCCCGGTCATCCGCGCGCTGGATCGCCGGAGCGTCGCGCAGCGGGTGGTCCACACCGGCCAGCACTACGACGAGCGGATGTCGGACGTGTTCTTCCGTGAGCTCGACCTGCCCGCGCCGGACGTCAACCTCGGCGTCGGCTCGGGGACGCACGCCGAGCAGACCGCCGCTGCGATGGTCGGCCTCGAGCGCGAGTGGCTGGCCGCCCGCCCGTCGCTGGCGATGGCCTACGGCGACATCAACAGCACCCTGGCGGCCAGCCTGGTCGCGGCCAAGCTGGGCATCCCGTCGGCGCACGTCGAGGCCGGGCTGCGCTCGTTCGACCGCTCGATGCCGGAGGAGACCAACCGGATCGTCAGCGACCTGCTGGCCGACCTGCTGTTCACGACCAGCCCGGAGGCGGCCGACCACCTCGCCGCCATCGGGGTGGCGGACGCGCGCGTCCACTTCGTGGGCAACCCGATGATCGACACGCTGCTCGCCCAGCGCGCGCGCTTCGACCTGGCGCCCGAGCGCGCTCGCCTCGGCCTGCCCGACACGTACGGCGTGGTGACCCTCCACCGCCCGTCGAACGTCGACGACCTGGCCAGTGCCCGGGCGGTGGTGGGAGCGCTCGACGCGCTCGCGGTCCGCCTACCCCTGGTGATCCCGCTCCATCCGCGCGGCGCCGCCCGCCTGGCCGAGGCCGGCCTGCGCGACGGGGAGCGGGTGACGATCGTCGAGCCACTCGGCTACGTGGCGTTCCTGTCGCTCGTGGCGGGCGCCCGGCTGGTGCTGACCGATTCGGGCGGGATCCAGGAGGAGACGACGATGCTGGACGTACCGTGCCTGACCATGCGTCCGAGCACCGAGCGGCCGATCACCATCAGCCACGGCACGAACCGGCTGGTCCGCCCCGACGAGGTGGGCGCCGCCGCGGACGACATCCTGGCCGGCCCGGAACGCCCCGGCGGCCCGCGGCCGCCCCTGTGGGACGGGCGGGCCGGGGAGCGCATCGCCGACGTCGTCGTGGCCTGGCTGGCCGCGCGGCCGGTCGACGGCGCGTAGCTCGCGGCCATCGCGATGCGCATCGCCACCATCGTCGGCACCCGTCCGCAGCTGATCAAGGCGGCCGCGCTCCAGCCCGCGCTGCGGGCCCTGCACGACGAGACGTTCATCGACACCGGGCAGCACTGGGACGACGCCATGGCCGGCGTGTTCTTCCGCGACCTCGGGCTCGTCCGCCCCGACCTGACCCTCGACGGCGGCGGGGGCACCGCGGCCGAGCAGACCGGACGCATCCTGGTCGGACTGGAGGAGGCCCTGCGCGACCTCGCGCCGGATGCCGTGCTGGTCTTCGGCGACACGAACTCGACCCTGGCCGCGGCCCTCGTCGCGGCTAGACTGGGCGCGCCGCTGGCCCACGTGGAGGCCGGCCTGCGCTCGTTCGACCGGCGCATGCCCGAGGAGGTGAACCGCATCGTGACCGACCACCTCTCGCGCTGGACCTTCGCCCCGACCCCTGCCGCCATGGCCAACCTGGCCGCCGAGGGACTGCGCGACGGCGCCCATCTCGTCGGCGACGTGATGCGCGACCTGGCGGCCCGGACCCTCGAGGCGGTCCGCGCCGAAGCGGCGCTCGCGGACCTGCCGCCGGCACCCGGCGGCCCGTGGCGGACCGGCGCCTACCTGTTCGCCACGATCCATCGCGCAGAGAACCGCGCACCGGCCGCCATCGAGGCCTGGATCGCCTTGCTCGATGCGCTGGCGACCCCCGGGCGGCCCGTCCTGCTCGCCCTGCATCCGGGCACCCGGGCGGTGGTGGAGGCGACCGGCCGCTCGACCGGCCCGCACGTGGTGGTCGTCGAGCCGCTGGGTTACCGCGCCTCGCTCGCGGCCCAGCTCCATGCCGCGGCCGTGCTGACCGATTCGGGCGGGGTCCAGCGCGAGGCCGCCTGGCTCGGCACGCCCTGCCTTGTCCTGCGGTCCAGCTCGGAGTGGGTGGAGACGCTGGCCGGGGACGCGGCCACGTCCGTGCTCGTGGGGCTCGATGCCGCCGCTGCCGTGGCCGCCCTGGAGCGACTCGCGCCGGCCGACCGGGCGGTGGACGACGCCCGCTCGCGGGCGGCCGGCCGGTCGCTCGAGACGGACGGCGCCACCGATGCCATCGCGCGACTGCTGGCATGACCGAGGAGATCGTCCCGCAGCACCTCGTCCTCGTGCTGCCGACCACCGGCGAGTTCGATTCGCGCACGTACCGGGTCGCGTCGACCGTCCTCGCCCGCGGCCACCAGGTCACGGTCGTCTCGCGGCACAAGGCCGGTCTGGCCTGGGACGAACCCCATCCGGCCGGTTTCCCGATCGTCCGGGTGCTGGCGACGGCCGAGGACGGGATGCCGTTCCGGGGCCTCGTCCGGTTGGGCCGGGTGATCGTGCGGCGCCTCGAGTCGATCGTCACGCGCACGCCGTACCGGCCGCCGTCCGTCCCCCGCGCCGCCGTCCCGACGGCGCCGCCGCCGCCCGGCGCGGCGGTCGCCGGGGCGCCGTCGATCGCCCGCGGCGTGACCGATTCGCCGGCCGAGACCGCCGCCAGGGTGCCGTTCCACACGCGCGCCTGGATGGGCCTCTATCGACGGCTCGCGATCCCGCTCCAGATCCGCTCGTATCGCCGGAACGCGAAGCAGCGGGCGCCGCGCGGCGACCTCGTCCACGGCATGGCGTTCATGGGCATCCCGGTCGCCCTGACGGTGGCGAAGCGTGACGGCGTGCCGGTCGTGTACGACGCGCGCGACATCCACCTCGACGCCCGGAACATGGCCCGGATGGGCCGCCTGCCGCGCTGGTTCATCGGGCGGGCGGAGCGGGGCTGGGCCGAGGCGTCGTCGCGGGTCATCACGGTCAACGACGCGTACGCCGACGTGCTGGCCTCGCGCTGGCCGGTCGAGCGGCCGCTCGTGGTCATGAACTGCTCGTACCGCTACACCCCGCCGACGCCGCGTCGTCGGCTGTTCCACGAGGTGCTCGGCCTGCCCGAGTCCGAGCGGATCGTGCTGTATCACGGCGGCCTGTTCCCGTGGCGCGGGATCGAGCAGCTCGTCGAGGCGATCCGGCTCGTGCCGGGTGCCACGCTCGTGCTGATGGGCTACGGCATCCTCGAGCCCACGCTGCGGGCCTGGCAGGCGGACCCGGCGACGCTGGGCAGGGTCCGGGTCATGGGCCCGGTGTCTCCGACCGAGCTGCACGACTGGGTCGCCGCCGCCGACGTCGCCGGGATGCCCATCCAGGGCGACACCCTCAACCACCGACTGACCACGCCCAACAAGTTGTTCGAGGCGATGGCCGCCGGGACGCCGTCGGTCGTGTCCGATCTGCCCGGCATGTCCGCGGTCGTGCGCGACGCCGAGTCGGGGATCCTCGTGGATCCGACGGACGTGGCCGGGATCGCGGCCGCCATCCGCGAGATCCTCGCGTTGTCGGAGGAGGAGTGGATGGCCTGGCGAGACCGCAACGTCGCGGTGGCGCATGACCGCTACAACTGGGAGAGCCAGGTCCAGAAGCTGCTCGACGAGTACACGAGGCTGACCGGCAAGCGATGGTGAGCGCGGGCTCGACCGCGATGTCGCGACCGCGAGCCGTGATCCTCGTCGGCTCGCCGGCGGACCCGTATTCGCGGGCACTGCGCCTGGGTCGGACGCTGACGGCGTCCGGGTACGACGTCGAGATCGCGGCCACGCACGAGACGGGACTGCCGCTCGAGGAGCGCGACGGCCCGCTGCGCATCCGCCGCTATCCGGCCAGCGGCGTGTTCGCGCGCGCCTACCGGGTGGCTGGCAGGCGCCCCGGTGCGGGCCCGGCGAGCCGGGCGTCGCGGCCGTCGCGGCCGTGGTTGCCCGCCCGGATGCTGCGCTGGCTTCGGAACGGGCCCGTCGCCTGGTGGTTCTTCCCGCACACGGTCCGCGGCTGGTGGCACACGCTGGCCCGTGAGCTGCCGCCGGCCGACCTGTACCACGCCTGCGGGACGCTGCCCATCGCGGCGGCCCTGGCCGCCCGCGAGCGCGACCGGCGGGCCGGTCGCTCGTCGGTCGTCATCTTCGACGTCATCGACATCA
>JBKHXL010000043.1:0-40153 GCA_046566045.1 Candidatus Limnocylindria bacterium | reverse complement strand
GTTGGCCCCCGGGGGATCGTGGTGGAGCGAAGGTCCACCGTCGGTGATCGTATGGCCCTGCCGGCTCGATGTCAGCACGTACGCGGCACTCGGCCGTGACGTGGCGCCGCCGCGGCCAGCCTGCCCGCGCTGCGGTGGGCCGACCGGGCCCTGGTCGGGCTACCTGCGCCACCTGCGCGACGCCGAGCTCCACCGGATCTTCGTCCCCCGGGTGCGCTGCCGGCGCTGCGGCGCAACGGCGGCCCTCCTGCCCTGGTTCGCGACCCCGTCCCACTGGGACACCGTCGACGTCATCGGGCGCGCCCTCGAGCTCAGCGTCGCTGGGCACGGCGTGCGCCGGATCGCGGCGGCCCTGGGCCGGCCCGAGACGACCGTCCGGGAGTGGTGCCGGCGCTTCGGCACCGTGGCGGGGGATCTGGCCGCGACGCTCCTCGCGGCGGCGGTTCGCGCGGGCTGGTCGGGCTTCGAAAGCGCTCGCGGACCGCCTTGACCGCCAGGAGTTCGCGGCTCGTCCAGGTCGGCCGACGTCGTCGGTGCGGGACGCAGGCGTGGTCCTCGAGGGTCTCGAGCCGATCACGGTCGAAGCGCCGGAGCCAGCGGTACACGGTCGGACGGCCGACGCCGTAGTGGCGCGCGGTCAGGCTCACGCTGGCCCCGTGGGTGCGATGCCAGTCGAGCATCGCCAGGCGGCGGCGCGCGGCGCGCGACAGATCCGGGGCCGCCTCACGCGCCGGTCCGGAGGTCGGACGGCGGATGATCAGGTTGTGGGCGCTCGTCCCCTCGGCACGGGCATGACGACGGGTAGACTTGGGCATCGAGAGCCCTCCTTGCTGGTTGCTGACACAACCCAGCGTAGCGAGGGCTCTCGCCGTGTTCTCGGCCCTGATCGACCCCGCTCCGCGCCCAGGCACCGGTGTCACGCACGTATCTGGACGGGATCATGGACGTGCTGGGTCCATCCCGCCCGCGAGCGTCGGTCGGTCAAACGAACGCGTGTTCGAAATGGGGCGCATCCGGTAGAATGCCGAGGTGCCCCAGGATCAGATCGTCGTGCGCGGCGCGCGCGAACACAACCTCAAGGACGTCACGGTCGCCTTCCCGCGTGACCGGCTGGTCGTCATCACCGGCCTGTCTGGTTCCGGCAAGTCCAGCCTCGCCTTCGACACCATCTATGCCGAAGGCCAGCGCCGCTATGTCGAGAGCCTCAGCGCCTACGCCCGCCAGTTCCTGGGCCAGATGGAGAAGCCCGACGTCGACCAGATCGACGGCCTCTCGCCGGCCATCTCCATCGACCAGAAGGGCGCGTCGCGCAACCCGCGCTCGACGGTCGGCACGGTCACCGAGATCTACGATCACCTGCGCCTGCTGTTCGCGCGCATCGGCCAGCCGCATTGTCCGGCCGGCCATCCCATCGAGCGCCAGAGCGTCCAGCAGATCGTCGACCAGGTGCTGGCCCTGCCGGAGGGTACCCGCCTGCTCGTGCTTGGCCCGCTCATCAAGGATCGCAAGACCGAGGGCGACCGGATCATCGAGGGCGCTCGGCGGCAGGGGTTCGTGCGCGTCCGCGTCGACGGGGAGCAGTACGACATCGGCGATGCCCCGCCCAGGCTCGACAAGTACAAGCGCCACTCCATCGAGGTCGTCGTCGACCGCTACGTGGTCCGCCATGCCGAAGCGCCCGAGGGTGCGGCGCGCGCGGCCGACGGCCGGCCGATCGGCCCGGAGACCGGCGAGGTCATCCCGGATCCCGACGCCTCGCGCCTGGCCGACTCCATCGAGACCGCGCTGCGCCTGGGCGAGGGGGCGGTGCTCATCGCCCCGGCCCCGCGCGACGGCGAGGCGCCCGACTTCGAGGAGCGCCGCTACTCCGAGCGCTACAGCTGCCCGTACGACGGCTTCACCATCGACGAGCTGGAGCCGCGCTCGTTCTCGTTCAACTCCCCCCATGGCGCGTGTCCGACCTGCGCGGGCCTCGGCACCAAGCTGGAGATCGATCCCGGGCTGCTCATCCCGGACCCCCGGAAGAGCCTGCCCAGGGGCGGCCTCGCCATCGGCGGGATGCTGTCAACCGACCAGTCGTGGCGGATGCGGATCATCGAGGCCGTCGGCAAGGCCCACGGCTGGGACGTCTCGCTCCCGTGGAAGGACCTTCCGGACGAGGCGAGGCAGTACCTCCTGTACGCGAAGAAGGACCAGGAGAAGGTCCTCGTGCGCTACCGGCACGAGCGCGGCGAGAACACCTACAAGGCCAACTTCGAGGGCATCGTCAGCAACCTCGAGCGGCGCTACCGCGAGTCCGAGTCGGATTACATCAAGGGCGAGATCGAGAAGTTCATGGTCAGCAAGCCGTGCCCGACATGCCACGGGAAGCGGTTGCGCCCGGAGATCCTCGCCGTGACGATCGGCTCGCACAACGTGTGGGACGTGTCCACGATGTCGATCAAGGACGGCCTGCGCTGGGCGCACGCCCTGAGCGGCGAGCTGACCGAGCGGGAACGGACCATCGCCTACCAGGTGCTCAAGGAGATCGTCGCCCGACTCGGGTTCCTGGTGGACGTGGGCCTCGACTACCTGACCCTCGATCGGACGAGCGTCACGCTGTCCGGCGGCGAGGCCCAGCGGATCCGGCTGGCGACCCAGATCGGCACGACCCTGATGGGCGTGCTCTACATCCTCGACGAGCCGTCGATCGGGCTCCACCAGCGCGACAACGCCAAGCTCATCGCGACCCTGACCCGGCTCCGCGACCTGGGCAACACCGTGCTCGTGGTGGAGCACGACGAGGAGACCATCCGGACCGCCGACTGGGTCGTGGACATCGGGCCGGGGGCAGGGGAGCACGGCGGCGAGATCATCGTCAACGGCCCACTGGAGGACCTGCTCGCCGAGCCCCGCTCGATCACCGGCGCCTTCCTGCGTGGGGAGCGCTCCGTGCCCATCCCCGCGAAGCGACGCAAGGGCAACCTGAAGTCGCTGGTCGTGACCGGCGCTTCCGAGCACAACCTCCAGGACGTGGACCTGAAGGTGCCGCTCGGCTGCTTCGTGGCCGTCACCGGGGTGAGCGGCAGCGGCAAGAGCACGCTCGTGACGGAGGTCCTGTACCGGGCCCTGGCGCGCGAGCTCAACGGGTCGCGCGAACCCGTCGGCGCGCACGATTCCCTGCGCGGCGTCGAGCACATCGACAAGATCATCGAGATCGACCAGAGCCCGATCGGGCGCACGCCTCGCTCGAATCCGGCCACCTACACGGGCCTGTTCGGCCCGATCCGCGAGCTGTTCGCGGGGGTGCCGGAATCGCGCGTTCGCGGCTACCTGCCGGGGCGCTTCTCGTTCAACGTCAAGGGCGGCCGCTGCGAGCACTGCAAGGGCGACGGTATCCTCAAGATCGAGATGCAGTTCCTGCCCGACGTGTACGTCCCGTGCGAGGTGTGCAAGGGCAAGCGCTACAACCGCGAGGCGCTCGAGATCCACTTCAAGGGCAGGTCGATCGCGGACGTCCTGGACATGACCATCGCCGAGGCGCTCGACTTCTTCAGCGCGGTGCCCAACGTCCGTACGAAGCTGCAGACCCTGGTCGACGTCGGGCTGGGCTACGTGCACCTTGGCCAGCCGGCCACGACGTTGTCGGGGGGCGAGGCCCAGCGGGTCAAGCTCGCCACCGAGCTGTCGAAGCGCGCGACGGGCCGGACCCTGTATGTCCTGGACGAGCCGACCACGGGCCTCCATTTCGCCGACGTCGAGAAGCTCCTCGAGGTGCTCCATCGGCTGGTCGACGGCGGCAACACGGTGGTGGTCATCGAGCACAACCTCGACGTCATCAAGACCGCCGACTGGATCGTGGACCTCGGCCCGGAGGGCGGCGACCGGGGCGGGCGGATCGTGGCCGCGGGCACGCCCGAGGCCGTCGCGGCGACTCCCGGCTCGGCCACCGGCGAGTACCTGGCGCGCGTCCTGCGCGGCGAACCGCTCGTGCCGCTGTCCGACGTGACATTCGCCGATGAGGCGGGTCGCGGCCGGCCGCTGACCGACGGTTCGAACGGCCATGGACCCGTGGTCCCGCCGACGAGACCGTCCCGCAAGCGGGCCGCGGCGGCCGCCGCCGGCGAGCGCTGACCCCGCCCGAGCCGGCCGGCTGACAGCGTACCATCGCCCGGTCATGCCCGACATCGACTTCGCCTTCCTGGCCGACGCCGCCGAGACCGTCCCCGGCCAGAAGTTCCACGTCCTCGGCGGCGGGATCGCCAGGATCGGCGGCCGCCGGTTCCCGCTGCGCCACCCCCATCTCGCCCTCGTCGTCGGGCTCCAGGTGACGGCACCCGAGACCGACCGGGAGCACGAGATCCGCTTCGTGCTGCTCGACCCGGACGGCGGCGAGGTGGCCGGCGCGGCCGGCAGCCTCGTGGCGCGCAGCCAGCGCGACGGCCGCGACGCCATCCTGACCTTCTCGATCGACCTGTGGAACCTGACCTTCCCGGCTCCCGGCGACTACTCGTTCCGGATCCTGGTCAACGGCTCCGAGCGCAAGCGTCTGCCGCTGCTGCTGATCCGCCCGCCGGACGGCATCGCGGTCGGCGCCGCGTCCGACGGCGACGACCGGCCGGATGCCTGACCGGACCACGGACGGCGTCCGGGCGGCTCGGGCGCATGCCACGGCGGCTCGCCATGCCGATCCCGACATCGACGACCTGGGCCTGGCGGCGGCGCGTCACGCCGATCGCCTGCTCGACGAGGCCCAGGCACGGGGGCTGACCCGCTGGGCGACCTACCTCGAGCCGCTGCCCGACCGCCTGCGTGACGAGGGCCTGCCCGGACTCCGGTCGGCCGCCCTGCGCGCTCGGGCGGCCTACGGCCCCAAGGACTCGATCCGGGATGTGCTGCCGGCCGACCTGACCGAGCCGTTCCTCGACGCGATCGATCGACTCCTGCGGGCCCTGGGCCGCGCCCGGGCCTGATCGTCGCGCGTCGGTCAGCCGGTCGCGCGTCGGTCAGCCGGTCGCGCCCGCCGTCGGCGGCCGGCGGGCCACGTAGCGAAAGCCGCTGGCCAGGAGGAGCTGGCGATGCCGCCGGTCCCGGTCGAGTCGCCCCACCGAGCCGACGACCCGCCACCACATCCAGCTCAGGGCGCGGACCACGCGCACGATCGGGGCCGCGACCAGCCAGCTCGTCCGCCAGAAGCCGGGGAACAGCGCCATCTCGGCGTAGGCCTGGAGTCCGGACCAGTCGTCGGTCGGGGCGACCACGTCGACCTTGAACCCGGCATCGGTCAGCGCCGCGAGCGTCCCGAGATGCGTGTGGTGGAGATAGCTGTCCATATGGAACGGCTCCACCAGCGCGACCGATCCGACCAGCACGCCGCCCGGTCGCAGGACCCGATGGATCTCGCGCATCGCGACGGCCGGGACGCGGAGGTGCTCCAGCACGGAGATCGCCACCACGGCGTCCACCGAGCCGTCACGGAAGGGCAGCCGATGCGCATCGGCGAGGACGTCGGGCGTCGTGCCCGCGACGTCGAGGCCGACGTAGTCGAAGCCGGTCGATCGGAGCAGTGGCGCGTAGACGGCCGTCTCGCCGCAGCCGAGGTCGAGGAGCAGTCCGCCGTCCGGTGGCAGATCCGGGACGTGCGTGAACAGCTCGGGCGTCATGCGCGCCCCGTGCGTCTCGTCGAACGTCCAGGCGATGACCGACGGGTCGTGGGTCGATCCCTCGCGGCGTTCGAGCCGACGGACCCGGTCGAGGCCCTCGACCTCCCGGTCCGCCCGCACCTCGAACGGGACGTCCACCCGGATGGCCCGGCGCGGGCGGAGATCGGCCTGGCCGTCGGTCACCGGGTATCGCTCGCCGCACGTCGCGCACGCCAGGCCCGGGTCGGCGCCTGCCACCGGGGTCCGGCAGGCGGGACAGACGAGGGCTGCGGCTGCTCGCGGAGACAGCCGCAACGGCATCGACCGATGGTGTGGTGTCTGGGTCATCCGGATCGCCCCCTTGGACGTCGCCAGTATGCCCCCGACCGCCGCCGCCGGTCCGATCGTCGCGCTCTAGCCGTCGACGCCGGTGCGACCCGGTCGGGGTCGAGCGACCGGGACCGGCAGGAAGCGCCGGGTCCGGCCCCGGTACGCGGCGTAGGCCGGGAAGCGGTCCAGCAGCCAGGCCTCCTCGCGGGACGACTTCAGGGTGAAGAAGATGGCCAGCACGGCGGCCAGCACGGCGGCCAGCGCGACGGCCGTGAGAGAGGCTCACAGCAGGCCCCAGCCGAACGAGGCGACGATCAGCCCACCGTAGATGGGGTGGCGGACCTGGGCATACACGCCGTCCTCGACGAGGTCCGCATCGTCGCGGGGGTGGGGGAGCGGTGTCAGGGCACCGCCGAGGTCGACGATGCCGCGTGCCCCGAGCGCGGCGCCGAGCACGATCAGCACGACGCCCGCGATGCCGGTCGCGAAGCCCGCATCGCCGTACCACGCCCCGCCGACCCACGGCCCGGCGATCAGGATCGCCGCGAGCAGGCCGAGCTGGGCCGCGACCCACCCCTCGCCACGCGGGCCCAGGCTCGGCAGTCGCGTCATGGGATGCATCCTAGCCCGTCGACACCAGCCCGAGCTCGTCCGCGCTGAAGGCCTCGAGCAGGAACGGGGACGGGACCGCCGGGTCGTACGACAGGGTCAGCGTCCGTCTCGCCCGGGTCCAGGCCACGTAGGCCAGACGCCGCTCCTCCTCGAGCGCTCGGTCCGGGTCCTCGGCCGAAGCCACCGCGCGCGCACTCGGGAAGCGGCCCGCATCGAGGCCGACGACCGCGACGTGGTCGAACTCGAGCCCCTTGGTCGAGTGCGCGCTGGCGAGGGTCAGGTCCGCGTCGTCGCGGCGGAGGATCGTGACACGGTCGCGAAACGAGGCGATCGCGCCGATCACCGTGTCGAGATCGCGGTACGGCGCAGCCCACGCCAGCACGGCGTCGGCGATGCCCGGTTCCCCGTCCGGGGTGCGCGCGGCGCCGGCCCTGACGAGCAGGGGCAGGTTCGACGGCGCGGCCGCCACCCTGGCCAGGTGCTCGTCGAGCCGCGGATCGTCGGTCAGCAACGCCACCCGGTCGGCCCGGAACGGGATCCCGAGGTCGACCGCGGCCACGGCCGCCGGCAGCAGCTCGGCGATCGTCCGCGCCAGCACGGCGCGAGACCCACCGTCGTCCGGCCACGATCGCAGGATGCGCGCCATCCGCTCGGGACCGTCATCCGCGTCCGGCGCGAGGATCAGCCGTCCGGGAGCGTCCGGTCGCGGCCTGATCGTCTTGGCGAACCGCTCGCGGTTGGCGGCGATGAGCCGGACCGCCCGCTCGACGACCGGGACCGGGCAGCGGTGGTTGACCTCCAGGTCCACGCGCCGCAGGCCGGGCAGTCGGTCGCCGATCGACATGATCCGCCGCACGTCCGCGAGGCGCCAGCCGTAGATCGACTGGTCGTCGTCGCCGACGAGGAACACGCGATTCGCCGGCGCGGCGAGGAGGAGCGCCAGCCGCAGCTGTGATCGGTCCACGTCCTGCAGCTCGTCGACCAGGAGGTGTGCGCACCGCGAGCGCCAGCGCGCCAGCAGGCTGTCGTCCGCCGTCAGCCGAACCAGCGCGCGACCGACGAGGTCGTCGAAGTCGAGGGCGCCGTGCTCGGTGAGCCAGCGTTCGTAGCGCACGAACGCCTGTGCCATCGGGCCTGCGTCCGGATCGGCAGCGACCGCCTCCGCCGTCACGCCATGGTCCAGCTTCAGGCGCGAGAAGGCGGTATCGAGCCGCCCATGGGCGGCCGGCGGCAGGGCGGGGAACAGCTCGGCCAGCACGTGCGAGCGTTGGACGAGGCGCGACACGTCCACGCCCGCGTCGCGCAGGATCTCCCGGCCCAACGCGTGGAACGTCCGGACCCGAACGGTCCGCGGCGAGACCGCGAGCGGCGCCAGAGCGGCGTCCAGGCGTTCGGCCAGCTCTTCCGCCGCGCGCTTGTTGAACGTGATCGCGGCCAGCTCGTCGGGTCCGGCGCCCTCGTCGATCAACCAGGCGATGCGGGCCACCAGGGTCGTGGTCTTGCCACTCCCGGCGGGCGCCACGCACAGGATGGGACCGGGTGGGGCGGTCGCGGCCGCGCGCTGATCCGAGGTGAGCCGGTCCAGGCGGGCAACGACGTCTGGGTGCATCGCGCCAGTCTGGCCGCCGTGCCTGCACCGCCAGTTACCGCGAACTCCTGATCGATGACGATCACTTCCTCCATCGTGGCACCGCCGACCACGCGGATCTCCGTGATGAATCGCCTGGATTCTCGACCCTCGTCGTACGTGATCTCGAGGCGATAGCGGGATGCCGGCACCCGTTGCTCGAAGTCGTAGATCCCTCGTCCGTCGATCTCCCTGGGCAGCACGTCGAACGACACTCCTTCCTCCAGCGGCTGGAGGAAGCACTCGCCCGCGATCGGGCGTCCAATGCGGTCCAACAGGCGTGGGCGAAGTGCGCCGATGGGACCCGACCGGGCAGGAGCACCCACTCGATCGAGCGAGAGCCATCGCACCTGCTCCGCCCGGTCGTTCAGCTCGGTCAGAGCGTACTCGACGGGTCGAACCTCGATCCGGCGGCCGGGTAGCAACCGCTCGATCGCCGCCGTGTGCTGCGGTACCCCCACAGTCATGAGGAGCACCGCGGTTCCGTCATCGAGACATGCGCCGCCGTATTCGTCGGGAATGGCGGATCCGTAGGCCTCGAGCGCACGGGTCGTGTCAACCGCGGCCGCAGTGCGCTGCGTGACCATCGCGATCTCAAGGGGCAGCAGGGGAATCTGCAGTTCGGACCAGGCCGATGGCTCCCTGGCAACGTCGGGCACCCATTCGCGATCGGCTCAAAGTCCGAAGCTGTTCCTGAACTTCATCCGGCGTTCAACGTCTGCCTCGCTGAAGGCAGGGACGGCGACGGTCGCTGCGCCTGTGGCAGCGACCGTCGGCGCACCCGTCAGCGTTACGGATGCGCAGCCTGCGGTTGCCAGCAGCGCGAAGAGCGCGATGACGAGCGCCGACGTGGCGCTTCGCTTCTGCGACGGACCGGGCATCATGGTCACGACCGGTCGTCGTCCTCCCGAGCTACGCTGGTGGCCGATTGCGGTGCCATCATGCACCGCCTCCGCGGAGCGGTGCGCGGCGGATGGGCGGGGAAGCGTTCACAGCACGTTGACACCGCAGTATCGTCGAGGTCCAAGATGTAAGGGTACGGTCCGGATACTTTCCGGACCCGGCGCCGCCCGCGTCGTGTACCCGCACCGTGTGCCCGTTCTTCGTGGAGGTGAGATCCGTGTCCCGGACCGTCCGCACCCGGCCCATCGTCCTGTTGGGCGTTCTGTCGCTCCTGTCCTCGATCCTGGCCGCGCCGGCGGCCGCAGCGCCGCCTGCGTCCCCCGCCGACAGCGCGATCTTCTTCGCAGCGGATGGGATGCGCCAGGATCTCGCGACGGCGTTCGCGGCCGACGATCCGGCGTCATTCGCCAATTTCGCCTGGCTGCGCGACGAGGGCGTCGACAGCGGCACCGGGATGATCAGCCAGGCGCCGCCCAACACCGGAGCGGGCTGGAACTCCATGGCGACCGGCAGCTGGGCCTCCGAGACCGGCACGACGAACAACACGTTCCACCGCAACGGCACGAACTTCGCGGTGGGCACGTCCGCCCTCGGGTCGCGCCAGCTCATCGCCGAATCGGCGGCCCAGGCCTGGGAGAAGGCGGGCAAGAAGGTCGCCCTCGTCGAATGGGCGGGCGGCCGCGACGCGCCGATCAACGGCCCGATCGTCGACTTCCGCCGGTTCCTCTCGGGACGCGGCGTGACCACGAACTACATCGAGGAAGCGCCACTCGACGATGCGGGCTTCATCGTCGCCTTCGGCCTCCAGTTCGACTCGAGCCTGGATCATCCGGGGCTCTCGAACACGGCGAACAACGGCCAGTGGTTGCCGGACGACCAGTACGCGGGGACGAAGACCGCGGCGCAGCTCGGTTGGAAGAATCTGCCCAAGAGCCGGCTCGCACCCCGTGCCACGCGGATGCGCGTGCTCGACTTCGGTGTGGACAAGTACGGCCTCAACGTCGTCTTCTACAGCGCGGCGGAGGGCGGCAAGCCCGCGTACGACCGCGTCCTGTTCGACACGGACAAGGATCCCTCGAACGGGATCGTCGCCGACCTCGCCGAGGGCGAGTGGGCCGAGACGAAGGTCGCGATCCAGGGCGGTGCGCTGGCCGGCAAGACGGGCGGCTTCCTGTTCAAGGTGGAAAGCCTGGACACCGGGCCCGGCAACAAGCCGGTCTATCGACTCTTCCACACCTCGGTCACCCGGGCGAACGCGGTCTGGACCGGGTGGACCGGGGATGACGGATACACGAACTTCGAGGACTTCGTGGCCGACCGTTTCCCGGTCTCCACGGCGGCGGACTTCGCCGTCCTCGAGGCGGGGATCGTCAGCGAGGACACGTACGTCGAGCAGGGCCTGTACTGGGAGACCGGCTACCGCCCGATCATCGAGTACATCGCCGAGACGTACCAGCCCGAGGTCTTCATGGTCGGTTACCCGGTGACCGACGAGTTCCAGCACCAGTTCCTGTCGCTCATCACCCCGACCGTGCCCGGACCCGGGGGATCCGGCGCGCCCAACCCGGTCTATGACGACTTCGACCTCGACGGCGTCGCGGACGGCCGCATCGCCGCCCGGTCGGCCTACATCGAGCGCGCCTATCGGGGCGCCGATGAGACGCTGGGCCTGGTCCGCTCGGCCATGGATGGCAACGGGTTCGACCCGGTCGTCTTTGCCGGGGCCGACCACGGCTTCGCCCCACAGTTCCTCGCCCTCCAGGGTGGCCTGCCGCTGTTCGAGCTCGGCTACCAGTCGGCGGAGCAGACCAGCAACTGCCGCCCGAAGTCCAAGTTCGACGTCGCCAAGGCCTGCTGGGCGGGTGGTGCGCTGCAGGTCTACCTGCAGCTGCTCGGGCGGGATCCCGATCCGCGGACGCAGGCCGAGAGGGACGCCGGTGTGCCCGATCCGCGTCTCACGCCGACCCAGTACGCGGCCGCCCGCGCCGCGATCGTCGCCAAGTACGAGGGCCTGTCCGATCCGGCGCGCCCCGGCTGGAAGGTCATCGACAGCGTCTACCTGAAGGAAGCGACGCGCTACCTGGATGACGGCGCCGGCGGCACGATCAACATGCTCCATCCCACACGGACCGGCGATGTCGTCGTGTTCTCCTACCCACCGTACCAGTGGGACGCGGCGACACCCGGGCAACAGGTCGCCCCGTCCCGCTTCTATGGGCAGCACGGGTACGAGCCCAAGCTCCAGGATCTCGCCAACAACATCAACATGCGCGCGGCCTTCATGGCCGCAGGACCCGGTATCGCCAACCGCGCCGTGGAGGACCTCCGGGCGATCGATCTCGCTCCGTCGCTCTCCTACGCCCTGGGCCTGCCGTCGCCGGCCAACGCGTTCGGGCAGATCCGGCCGGACATCTTCGAGGAGGACGGCCTGCGCCAGGTGACGCTCCTCAACGTGAGCGACCTCCATGGCCAGCTCGAGCCCTTGAGCGAAACGGTCGACGGCGTCAGCAACCGGATCGGCGGCCTCGCCTTCATCGACACGATCTGGGACGAGACCGCGGCCGAGACGCCAGGTGCGACATTCCGGTTCATGGGCGGCGACTCGGTCGGCGCCACGCCACCGATCTCCGGATTCTTCGAGGACATGCCCACGATCGAGGCGATGAACCTCGCCGGGATCGACGCCGACGGTATCGGCAACCACAACTTCGACTCCGGCATCGCCCGGCTCGAGGCACAGGTCGCGGCCGCCGACTTCACCTACCTGACCTCGAATGTCTTCCTCGCCGGTACCGATGACCGGCCGGCCTGGGCTCAGCCGTACATGATCCGGGAGCTCGACGGCGTTCGCGTGGCGTTCATCGGGTTCACGAACACGGACGTTCCCGAACTGGTCAACCCGACCTTCGTCGAGGATCTCGACTTCCGCGACCCCGCCCCGATCGTCAGCGCGCTGGCCACCCAGCTTCGGACCGAGGAGGAGGTCGATGTCGTCGTCGCCCTCGGGCATGCCGGAGCATTGTCCTGCACCGACCCATTCGGCCGTGCGTGCACGGGCGAGCTCGTCGACCTGGCCGGCAATCTCAGCGATGTCGACGTGCTGGCCGGCGACCACACCGGACGTCAGGTCAACCTGACCACGGACGACGCCGATGGCGATCCGATCCTGGTGACCGAGAACCTCTCGAAGGGCGCCCGGTACACGGAGATCAAGCTCGTGACCGACGCCGAAGGGATGCTTCTGTACAAGACGGCCCGTTGGCACCGGCCATGGAACATCGGCGTCACGCCGAACGGCCCGATCACCTCCCTGATCGCGGGGGCGAAGGTCGATCTCGCCCCGATCCTCAACGAGCAGGTCGGCACCTCGACGGTGGAGATCCCGCGAGCGGATCCCTGTGGCAACGCCGAAGGCCGGAGCTGCGAGTCACTCGAGGGCAACCTGGTGACGGATGCCCAGCGCGCCAAGTACGGCGTCGACTTCGCCTTCACCAATGCCGGCGGGCTGCGGGCCAACCTCACCTGCCTGGCGGGCGAGTCCGTGGACTCCAATGGCCAGCCCTGTCGCGACGGCAGCGACCGGTTCATCATCCGCAGGGGTGGTGTGCTGGCGATGCTGCCGTTCGGCAACATCTCGGTGACCGTCCAGGTGACCGGGGCGGAGATCAAGGCCTACCTGGAGAATGGTGTCTCGCAGATCGGCGGAGGCCGGTTCATCCAGGTGTCCGGTCTTCGCTTCCAGTACGACTCGGCGCAGCCGACGGGAAGTCGGGTCTCCGCGGCCTGGAGGTTCGACGGCGTCACACAGGGCGCCGCCCTGGACCTGACCTCGGCTACCTCGTACACGATCGCCATCAACGACTTCATGGCGGCCGGTGGGGACGGGTACCCGAACGTCTCGAGCCGCGCCGACACCAGGAATCCGATGCTCGACGATGTGATCGAGTACATCGGGGCCAGTTCGCCGGTCTCGCCGGCGATCCAGGACCGACACCTCGGGGACGCGGCCACCGCGCCCTGATCACGCGGCCGTCTCCGCATCACGCACCGGAAGCGCATCGCGCACCGGACCCGGGCCATCGGCCCGGGTCCGGTGATTCCGGGCACCGAATCGGTACGGATGGGGGGCGCCGGCACGCACCGAACCGCCGAATCGGTCATGGGCGCGGCGGTCCGGCGGACCGACCAGCGATCAGGTCAGGTCCGACGGTGCGTCGTTCGGGCCGGCCGCGGAGATTCGGGAGTCGTCACCATGCATCACCGTTCGCTGCGCCGAGCCGCGGCCCTGGTGCTCGCTGCCGTCCTGACCCAGGCGGGCATCGCCAGCGCCGACACGGTCGGTGCGGACAGGGACGCCGTGACTCCCGGGAGCCAGACGATGGTGGATCTGGGTGAGGTCGCGCCGTCGGCCCAGGTGCCGATCCCGGTGAGCTTCGGGCTCGTGTGCGGGAGCGAGACGCGCCTGGACCCCGGTCAGTCGGTCACCTGACGGTCTCGGTCACGTCCGCGGCACCCGGCGCTGGCCTGAGCGAGGTGACCCCGGGATCCGTCGGCCCGGCACCGGCCGGCTGGACGCCCGACAGGGAGGCGTGCCCGATCCCAGCTCCCACCCTGGGAGCCGGCTCCGTCAGCCTGGTCACCATCACCGCGCCGGCCGCCATCAACGTCGGTTACAGCTACGCGATCGGGTGTGCGCGGACCGTCTCGCCCGCGCGCGCCGACGACGCCAATGCGCTGCGCGGCACGACCTCGGTCTCCTTCCGGCTCGCCATCGTGGCGAACGCCGCCCCGGTCCTCACCGTGCCCGCCGACCTGACCGTCGAAGGCGACACGGCGGGCAGCTGGGCGGCCGCGTACCCAGGTGTGTCGGCGACCGATGCCGAGGACGATCCCGATCCGACGCCCGCCTGCAGCCCGGCGGCCGGGGAGGTCCTGCCGCTGGGCACCTCGACGGTCTCGTGCAGCGTCACCGACAGCGGCGGTCGCTCCGACTCGGACTGGTTCGCGGTGACCGTGGTGGACACCACGGCGCCTTCGATCGCGCTCGGTGGCGACCAGACCGTCACGACCGACGATCCGGCGGGCATCGTCCTGGCCTATGTCCCGGCGGTGGTCGCGGATGTCGTCGACTCGGCCCCGGCCGTGGTCTGCGACCCGCGCGACGGCGCGGCCGTCCCGGTCGGGACGACCACCGTGACGTGCACGGCCACGTACGCCGGCGGGAATGCCGCCGCCGCCGCGTTCGAGGTCACGGTCGAGTACGTGCCCGGGCACCTGGCCACGGGGACCTGGGCGGAGCCGGTCGGGCAGGGGACCACCGTGTTCGTCGCCGATCGCGGCCGGATCGTGCCGCTCAAGGTCGTGCTGGCCGTGGATGGCGAGCCGCGCACGACGGGCGAGGCCAACGTGACGGTGACGCCGTGCCGAGGCGGGACCGCGGTCGTTCGGGCGCTGACGTTCGGTGGCGGGCGGTGGGACGCGTCGCTCGACACGTCCGACCTCGTCGGCGCGTGCCATGTCGTCACCGCCTCGATCGATGGCCTGGACGCCGCATCCTTCCGCCTGGAGCTGCGCGGCGCGGAGGCGGCCAAGGGCAAGCGGGAGCGCTCGCGCACGCGAGGCGACCAGGTCAGCTGGCATCGTACGGCGGACCGGCGCGCCGTGGCATAGCATCGGGGCGTGACCCCGGCCCTGCAGGCGACCCTCAAGCGACTCCCGGACCGCCCCGGCGTGTACCTCATGAAGGACGCGCGCGGTGACGTGCTGTACGTCGGCAAGGCACAGAGCCTGCGCGACCGCGTCCGGAGCTACTGGCAGAAGCAGGCCCCGGGTGGGGAGATCCATCGCATCCGCTCGGTCATCGATCGGGTCGCCGACGTCGAGGTGACCGAGGTGGACAGCGTCAGCGAGGCGCTCCTGCTCGAGGCCAACCTCATCAAGCGCTTCAAGCCGCGCTTCAACGTCCGGCTCAAGGACGACAAGAGCTACCCGTACATCAAGATCACCCTGGCCGACGACTTCCCGCGCATCGAGCGCACGCGCAAGCTCGTGGACGACGGCAGCCGCTACTTCGGGCCGTACGCCTCCGCATCGAGCGTGGACGAGTCGATGAACCTGGTCCGGCGGCTGTTCCCGTTCCGGACGTGCACGATCGATATCCGCGACGGCGAGCGGGCGCTCCAGCGGCCGTGCCTGCTGTTCCACATCAAGCGCTGCCAGGGACCGTGCGTCGAGGCCATCGACCGCGCGGCCTACCGCGCCGACATCGCCCAGGTCGAGCTCTTCCTGGAGGGCCGCCAGGAGACGCTGGTGAAGGCCCTCCACGGCGAGATGGGGGCGGCGGCCGAGCGCCAGGACTACGAGCGGGCGGCGACCCTGCGCGACAAGATCCGGGCCATCGAGCGGACGATGGAGAGCCAGAAGATGGCGGCCTTCGCCCGGACCGAGCTCGACCTCGTCGGCATGGCCCGCCAGGACGGCCAGGCCGCGATGACCCTGTTCACCATCCGCGACGGCAAGATGGTCGGGCGCGACGTGTACCTGCTCGACGCCGCCCGCGAGGCCTCGGACGACGAGGTCCTGGCCAGCTTCCTCGAGCAGTACTACGTGCGGGCGACGTCGATCCCACGCGAGGTCTACGTGCCGGCGGTCGTGCCCGACGCGACGACGCTCGAGGCGTTCCTGGCCGACCGCCGGGGCGGTCCGGTCCACCTGCGCGTCCCCCAGCGGGGCGAGAAGCGCAGCCTGCTCGGCCTGGCCGCCCGCAACGCCGCCGAGCACCTGGCCCGCGAGGGCGCGCGCTGGCTGGCCGACCAGGGCAAGACCCTGGCGGCGCTCGAGCAGCTCGCCGAGGCGCTTGGCCTGCCCGGCCCGCCGCTGCGCATCGAGTGCTACGACATCAGCAACTTCCAGGGGGCGGAGTCGGTCGGCAGCATGGTCGTCTTCGAGGACGGCAGGCCGCGGACCGGGGAATACCGCCGCTTCCGCATCCGGACCGTCCAGGGCCCGAACGACGTCGCCAGCCACCAGGAGGTGCTTCGCCGGCGCTTCCGCTCGGTCAAGGCCGGCGAGGAGG
This sequence comes from Candidatus Limnocylindria bacterium, assembly GCA_046566045.1. Lineage (GTDB taxonomy): Bacteria > Chloroflexota > Limnocylindria > Limnocylindrales > CSP1-4 > SPCO01. The sequence goes on along the minus strand of JBKHXL010000043.1, from coordinate 23,985 downwards.
GGCGCGCCGAGGAGCGTCGCTGGGCGATGCCCGACCTCGTCATCGTGGACGGCGGCAAGGGCCAGGTCAGCGCCGCCAAGGCGGTCCTCGACGAGCTGGGCCTGCACGACCTGCCCCTGGCCGGCCTGGCCAAGGAGCGCGAGGAGCTGTTCCTGCCCGGCCGGGCGGCCCCCATCCTGCTCCCGCCGACCTCGTCCGCGATGTACCTCGTCCAGCGGCTCCGCGACGAGGCGCATCGCTTCGCCATCACGTACCATCGCACGCTGCGCGACCGTCGGACCGTCCGCTCCGCGTTCGACGACCTGCCCGGGGTCGGGCCGAAGCGCAAGCGTGAGCTGCTCAAGGTGTTCGGGTCGATCAAGCGGGTGCGCGAGGCGCCGGTCGAGCAGATCGCGGCGGTGCCCGGCATCGGTCCGGCCCTCGCCGCCCGCATCAAGGCCACGCTGGAGGCCTGACCGGCGGCGGCGGGACGTACCGTGTACCATCCCGCCGGTATGCGAAGAGCGGGCCCCGTCCTCATCCTGATCATCGGCGTCGCCGCCGCCCTGATCTCCTTCTTCCCCAACCTCCGGCTGCCGGATCCCGCCGCGCCCGACGGCGCCTGGCGGCTCATCGAGACCAAGCTCGGCCTCGATCTCGAGGGTGGGCTGCGCGTGGAGTACCGCGCGCTGCCGCGTGACGGCCAGACACCGGACGCGGACGCGATGTCGGTCATCAAGGAGATCGTCGAGAACCGGGTCAACACCACCGGCGTGTCGGAGCCGGTGGTCGTGGTCCAGGGCTCCGACCGGGTCGTGATCGAACTGCCCGGGGCGACCGACGTGGACGCCGTCCGGCGGCTGGTGGGCTCCACCGGCAAGGTGGACTTCGTGCCGCTCGGCACCACGCCGGCCAGCCAGGGCCAGATCATCGACCTGGCCGTCAACAAGCCGCTGTTCGGCGGCGACCAGGTCACATCCCCCGGGATCGGCACGGACCAGAACGGCCGGCTGGCCGTCAACTTCTCGCTGCGCAACGACCCGCCAGTCAACGCCTCGCAGGTCTTCTCCGACTTCACCGCCGAGCATCGCGGCGAGTACTTCGCGATCACCCTCGACGCGACGGTCATCTCGGCGCCGGTGATCAACGAGCCGATCCCGGCCAACGGGACGATCCAGATCGCCGGCGGGTCCACCGGCTTCCTCCCGGCCGAGGCCAACGAACTCGTCACCGTCCTCAAGTTCGGTTCGCTGCCGTTCCCGATCGAGGAGGTCTCGAGCGAGCAGATCAGCGCCACGCTCGGCGAACAGTTCCTGGCCCAGAGCCTGTTCGCCGGGGCCATCGGCGTCAGCCTGGTCATCGTGTTCATGCTGCTGTTCTATCGACTGCCCGGCGCCGTGGCGACGTTCGCCCTGATCTACTACGGCATCGTCGTCTACGCGATCTTCCGGTTCGTGCCGGTGACCCTGACCCTGGCCGGCATCGCGGGCTTCGTCCTTTCGGTCGGCATGGCGGTCGACGCGAACATCCTCATCTTCGAACGGATGAAGGAGGAGCTGCGCCTGGGCAAGTCGCTTCCGGCCGCGGTCGAGGCCGGCTTCAACCGGGCCTGGAACTCCATCCTCGACTCGAACGTGTCGAGCCTCATCACGGCGACGATCCTGTACGCCATCGGCTCGTCCACGATCCGCGGCTTCGCGCTGGTCCTGATCATCGGCGTGCTCGTGTCGATGTTCAGCGCCATCGTGGTGACCCGCTCGATCCTGCGCGTCATCGTGCGCCAGGACTTCGCGCGCAAGGCCAGCCTGTACGGCCTGCGCGACGACGAATTCATCGCCCACGGAGCCGGGCGGCCGAGTCGCCGACCGGTGCGCGCCGATGTTTGACGTCATCGGCAAGCGGCGGATCTTCTACCTGATCTCGCTGGCCCTGACCGTCCCTGGGCTGTTCTTCATCCTGCTCACGCCGTTCACCACCGCCGGGCTGCAGTTCACCATCGACTTCACCGGCGGCACCCGCTGGGAGATCCGATTCGAGGACGCGGCGGTCACGCCGGACGACGTCGAGGGGGTCTTCGCCGAGAACGGCCTGGCGGCCACCGCGGTCCGGACGAGTTCCGGCTTCATCGAGATCAAGACCGAGCCGATCGGCCTCCAGCCCGCGCCGGCGCCGACGCCGACGCCCGATCCGTCGGCCTCGCCGGACCCGTCGGCCTCGCCCGATCCGTCGGCCTCGCCCGATCCGGCCGCCGCCCCGGCCGGGAACACCGATCTCCCGACCGACGGCAAGCTGGGCGAGATGGTCACCGCGCTCGAGGACGCCTTCGGGCCGATCGCGGCCCAGGCCAGCCTGACCACCATCGGTCCGGTCGTCAGCGCCGACCTGACCGGCCAGGCGCTGCGCCTCATCCTGTTCGGCTCCATCGCGATCCTGCTCTGGATCACCTACCGGTTCCGTGACGTGAAGTTCGGCGTGACCGCGCTCATCGCGCTGCTCCACGACGTCGTCCTCGTCGTCGGCGCGTTCGCCATCCTCGGCACCTTCTTCCGGGTCGAGATCGACGCCCTGTTCGTGACCGGCATGCTGACCGTCATCGGCTTCTCGGTCCACGACACGATCGTCGTGTTCGACCGCGTCCGCGAGAACAAGGCCCGGCACGTCGGCGAGCCGCTCGAGGAGATCGTCAACCACTCGATCCTGCAGACGTTCGGACGGTCCGTGATGACCAGCCTGACCGTGGTGCTGACCCTGCTCGCCCTGTTCCTGTTCGGCGGGGCGGCCATCACGAACTTCATCCTGATCCTGCTCATCGGCATCATCTCCGGGACGTACTCGTCGATCTTCGTGGCCAGTCCGCTGCTCGTGGACTGGCACCGCTGGGAGGACCGCCGACACGGCCGGACCGAGACGAGCCGCACCCCGCGACCCCGCCGCGCGACGCCCTGAGGCCCGCGTACGTGGTCGTGCAGGGCGACGTGGCATCCTGAGGCCGTGCTGGAGCCGCGTTTCCGCTGGACCTTCCCGAGCCCGGGCGTGGCGCCATCCCCGGAACTCCTCGACGCTGGTCGGGCCCTCGGGCTGACCGAACGCACGACCGGCCTCCTCGTGGGCCGCGGGGTCCTGGACCCGACCGATCTCCGGGCGTGGTTCGCCGAACCGCTCGATGCGCTGCACGATCCCCGGCTGCTGCCTGACGCGTCCGTCGTGCTCGACCGGATCGAGCGGGCCAGGACGGCGGGTGAGACGGTCATGGTCTTCGGCGACTTCGACGCCGACGGGCTGACCGGGCTGGCCATCCTGGTCCACGCGCTGCGCGCGCTCGGGATCGAGGCCACGCCGTACGTGCCGTCGCGCCTGGACGAGGGCCACGGCCTGTCGCTGGCCGCGGTGGCCGCGGCGCAGGCCGCCGGCGTCGGTCTGATCGTGACCGTGGACTGCGGCACGACGTCGGTGGCCGAGATCGCGACGGCTCGCGAGCGCGGCATCGACGTCATCGTCACCGACCACCACCGGGTCCCGGCCGAGCTGCCGGCGGCCACGGCCATCGTCAACCCGCACCGTCCCGATGCCACGTACCCCGATCGGCGCCTGTCCGGCAGCGGCATCGCCTTCAAGGTCGCCCAGCTGCTCCTGGCCGATCGACCCGGCGGGGCGGCCGCCGCGCTGGCCCTGGCCGATCTGGCCACCATCGGGACCGTGGCCGATGTGGCGCCCATCGTCGGCGAGAACCGCGCCATCGCCCGACTCGGGCTCGAACGCCTGCGCACGGCGCCCCGGCCGGGGATCGCGGCGCTGCTGGAACGGGCTCGGGTCACCCCGGCGGACGTGGACCTCGAGACCGTGGCCTTCGCCCTGGCGCCGCGCCTCAACGCCGCGGGCCGGGTGGGGGAGGCGCTCGATGCGGCCCGCCTGCTGCTCGCCGTCGACGCGGCCGATGCGGCGGCCCACGCCGACGCCCTCGAGGCGGCCAACCTGTCCAGGCGGGACCTGATGAAGACGGCCGTCGGCGAGGCTCGCGAGCGCCTGGCCGGAGGCGCTCCGGACGCCGCGGCCGGCGCCACGATCGTGCGCGGGCCGTGGGCGGTCGGCATCGTCGGGCTCGTCGCCGCGCGGCTGGTCGAGGATCACGGCCGGCCCGCCATCGTCGGGGCGGAGCTGGGCGACGTCATCCGCGCGTCGTGCCGCAGCGACGGCTCGCTGGATCTCGGGGCGGCCCTGGCCGACTGCGCCGACCTGTTCCTCCGCCACGGCGGACACGCCGGCGCGGCCGGGTTCGAGATCCCGACCGATCGGTGGCCCGCGTTCGTGGAGCGCTTCGGGGCGATCGTCGCCCGCGCGGGCCCTCCGCCCGACCCGCGGCCGACGCTGCGCATCGAGCTCGCCGTGCCGGCCCTGGCCGTGGATTACGCACTCCATCGCGAGCTCGCCGCCCTGGCGCCCCACGGGCCGGGCAATCCGGACCCGCTGGTGGCCGTCCTGGGGCTGACCGTGACCCGGGTTCGGGCGGCCGGCACGGATCACACGCAGCTGACCCTCAAGCGACGCCTCGACGTGCTCGACGGGATCGCGTTCGGGCGGCCGGACCTCGCCGCGATGGTCGCCGTCGGCGACCGGATCGACGTCGTCGCGCGCCTGGCCAGTCGCCGCTTCGGCGGGTATGAGTCGCTCCAGCTGGAGGTCCGCGACGCGGCGCCCGCGGGAGCCCACGACGCGCACCTCCCGGCGCCCGCCGACCCGACGCCCATCGTGGTGGTCGCGTGACCCGGAGTCGCCGAGCCCGGGCCCCGCGCGTCGGCGACCCGTACGGGGTCGGCCCCGTCGGTCCGCTCGTCGCCCCGCTGGCCGCCATCGTGGGCCTGGTCATCGTGGCCATCGTCACGCTCAACCTGCTCAACGGCGAGCTGCCGCTCAGCCTGGACGGCCGACCGGGCGGCGGGAACGGCAACGGCGGGCCCGATCGCACCCCGGCGCCCTCCAACGTGGTCGTGGTCCCCGACGAGGCCGCCTTCGACGGCGCGATCGTGTACGCCAAGGGCGGCAACATCTGGATCCAGGTGGACGACGGGGCGACCCAGCTGACCGAGTCCGGCGGCGATTCGATGCCATCGTGGTCGCCGGACGGCCAGTGGATCTACTACATCCGCACCACGGCCGAACGCGGCTACTGGCCCGTCCGCGGCCGACCGGCGCGCTACGACCTCGACGTCCCGGAGCTGATGCGCGTGCGCGCGGACGGGTCGGCCGAACCGGAGAGCCTGGTCACCGGCAGGTTCTCGCGCGGCGAGCTGACCTGGTCGTACTGGATGCGCCAGCCGGTGCTGTCGCCCGACGGACGGACCGTGGCCCTCATCAGCGACGCCCCGAACCCCGAGGACCAGAACATGGTCCTCCAGTTCTACGACCTGGAGACCGGGACGTTCACCGCGGCGGACGTACCGGACAACGGCGTCCTCGGCCACCAGGACCCGATCTGGCGCCACGACGCCAAGTTCCTGCTGTACGTCCTCAACGGCCGCGAGGGGAGCACGGGTGCGCCGGTCATCGTCCGCTACGAGACCGCCACCGGCGGCCGGCGGGTGATGACCTCGGGCGGCTACCTCCAGCCGTCGTGGTCGCCCACCGGCCGCTACTTCGCGGCGACGCGGACGACCAGCCGTGGCAACGACATCGTCATCCTCGACGGCCTGACCGGCGGTGAGCTGCTGCGCGTGACCGACGACGGCGCCTCGTTCGCCCCGACCTGGTCCCCGGCCGGCGACGGCATCGCGTTCCTGCACCTCGAGGGCCAGACCGTGGACCTGCGCCTGGCACGGCTCGATGGCAACGGCCCGAGCTGGACGGTCGAGGACATCGTGGACCTGACCGAGGTGTCCGGGCTCGATCCGGTCTCGCGGCCCGACTGGTACATCCCGGCCGACCAGCTGCCGGCCACCCCGGTCCCGACCGTCGCCCCGTCGCCCAGCGTCGTCCCGTCGACCACGCCGTGACCACCTACCTCGAGCGCCTCGATGCCCGGATGCGCCGCGTCGGGACGGTGCTCTGCCTGGGGCTCGACCCCACCATCGAGGGCCTGCCCGCCGGGTTCTCGGGCGACCTCGCCGGGCTCGAGCGGTTCGCCGCCGGGCTGCTCGAGGCGGCCGGGCCGTGGGCGGCGGCGATCAAGCCGAATGTCGCCTTCTTCGAGGCCTACGGGTCGGCCGGCATGGCCGCCCTCGAGCGGCTGCGTGCCGCCATCCCGGGCGACATCCCGGTCATCGCCGACGCGAAGCGTGGCGACATCGGGTCGACCGCCGCGCGCCAGGCTGTGGCGCTGTTCGACCGACTCGAGGCGGATGCCGTGACGGTCAACCCGTACCTCGGGTCGGAAGCCGTGCAGCCCCTGCTCGAGCGGACGGACCGGTTCTGCTACCTCCTGTGCCGGACCTCGAACCCCGGGGCGGGGGAGCTCCAGGACCTCGTGGTCGGCGACGACCCGGCGCTCGGCGCTCCGGCGGAGCGGCTGCACGAGCGGGTCGCCAGGCTGGCCACGCGCTGGGGCCCGGGTGGGACCGTGGGCCTCGTCGTCGGGGCGACCGCGCGGGATGAGCTGGCGGCCATCCGCGCCATCGCCCCGGGCCTCCCGTTCCTCGTCCCGGGTGTCGGCGCCCAGGGTGGCGACATCGACGCCGTCCTCGCGAGCGGACCGGCCACCGCGGTCCCGGGCGCGGGCGTGGCCTCGGGCGCGCTGCTCGTCAACGTGTCGCGCGCCATCGCCGGCGCGGCCCTGGACGAGGCCGGCGACCGCGGTCCGAACGACCCGCTCGAGCGTGTCGCGGAGGCGGCCCGACGATGGGCGAGCCTCCTGCCTGTGCTACCCTGACGCCCGCCCCGGACGCCTTGGAGGAACCCCCGACACCATGCCGACTCCCGGTCCTGTCGAACTCATCATCATCCTGGTGATCGCCCTGATCATCCTCGGCCCCGGCCGGCTGCCGGACGTCGGATCCGCGCTCGGCAAGAGCATCCGCGAGTTCCGCAAGGCCTCCAGCGACATCCAGGAGTCGGTCAAGGTGGACGTCTCGACGACGCCCGGCGCGGCACCGCCCGCCCCGTCGACCCAGCCCGCCGCGCCAGCGCAGCCCACACCGCCCGCGCCCGCCCCGCAGGCGGACGCGTCCGCGGAGCCGGCCATCCCGCAGCCCGGCGTCGCCCCCACGGCCGCCGACCTGCCGGGCGCCCCGACGGTCGCGACCACGAGCCCCGATGCCGAGTCGGCCAGCGACGACCGCCACGGGTCGGTCTAGGGCCCGCGCCCGTCGATCCTGATGGCCGACGCTGACGCCCTGATCGAGTCCGGGCGTCCGGGGGCGCCATCCAGCCAGGACCCCGCCTCGCCGACGCCCGCCGCCTCCGGCGATCCGTCGGTGATGACCCTGTTCGACCATCTGGGCGAGCTGCGGACGCGCCTGTTCCGATCCGTCCTGGCCGTCGTGGCCGGCTCGGTCGTCGGGTTCATCGCGGCACCGTCCATCCGCGCCTTCCTGGTCATGCCGCTGCCACCCGACCAGCGCGTGCTGCAGGTCCTCGGTCCCGGCGACGCGTTCATGATCCAGCTCCGGATCTCGATCATCACCGGCATCATCCTGGCCATGCCGGTGCTGCTCTACCAGGTCTGGTCGTTCGTCTCGCCGGGCCTGACCCCGACCGAACGGCGAGCGGTGCGCCCGTGGATCCCGCTCGCCCTGTTCTTCTTCGTGCTCGGCGTCGGGATCGCCTTCGTCGTGCTGCCGTATGCCACGGAGTTCCTGCTCGGGTTCACCGACGCGACGCTCGTGGCCAACCTGACCGCGACCGCCTACTTCGACTTCGTGACCACGATGTTCCTGGCCTTCGGCCTGGTGATGGAGTTCCCGATCCTGCTCGTCGGCCTGTCGCGTGTCGGCATCGTGACGTCCGAGCGGATGCGCGGGTCCCGGCGCTTCGTCATCCTCGGCATCGCCATCTTCGCGGCCACGGTGACGCCGGGCGGCGACCTCGTCAGCCCGTTCGTGCTCGGCGGCACGATGTACCTGCTGTTCGAGGGCACGCTCCTGTTCATCCGACGCTCGGGTCGGTGAGCGAGACCGCGGAGACCCGCCCGGGGGACGCCGCCACGGAGCAGGCGGTGGTGATCCTGAGCGGGCTGTCCGGCGGCGGCAAGACGGCGGCGGCCAAGCTGTTCGAGGACCTCGGCTACACGGTCGTCGACAACCTGCCCGGTGAGCTCCTGCCGGACCTGGCCGACCTCGTCGCCTCGGACCGCGAGCGGTTCGCACGCGTCGCCATCGTGGTCGACGTGCGATCCGGCGACGCGACCCTCGCCCTGGGCGCGATGCGCGGCGCGCTCGAGGGACGCGGCATCAGGCCGACCGTGGTCTACCTCGAAGCCAGCGACGACGTGCTCATCCGGCGCTTCAGCGAGACCCGCCACCGCCACCCGCTCGCCGACGACCGGGGGATCGCCACGTCGATCGCGGAGGAGCGGCGCGTCCTCGAACCCGTCCGGGCCGAGGCCGACGTCATCGTCGACACCTCCGACCTGTCGCTGCGCCAGCTGCGCGAGCGGCTGTTCGCCAGCCTCGGCACCCCGACGAGGCCGGACCAGCTCGCCCTCCAGATCATCAGCTTCGGGTTCAAGTTCGGCGTGCCGCTCGAGGCCGACCTGGTCTTCGACGTGCGCTTCATCACCAACCCGTACTACGTCCCCGAGCTGCGGGCCCGATCCGGGCTGACCGAGGCGACCCGCGAGTACGTCATGGCCCAGCCGCCGGCGACCCGCTTCCTCGCGTTCCTGACCGAGTTCCTGGCGTTCGCGGTGCCGGCCTACATCGCCGAGGGCAAGGCGCGCCTGACCATCGCCATCGGTTGCACCGGCGGCTACCACCGCTCGATCGTCCTGGCCGAGGCGCTCGCGACGTGGCTGCGCGAGCAGGACCTCGGCCCGGTCGCGGTCTTCCATCGCGAGCTCGATCGGACATGAGCGCCGGTCCCCGTCGATGAGGGTGCGGCGCTGGCTGGTCCCCGGGATCGGCGTCAAGCGCTGGCTGGCGGTCATGTTCCTCGGCCTGCTCATCGCGGCGCTGGCGGTGGCCCATACCCTGCGCCAGGCGACGCGCGACCTCGAGCCGGGCGGGCTCGCCGGCACGCTCATCGACGTCGCCACGCTCCAGTTCCTGCCGTATCCGCTGCGCGGCCTGGTGGTCGGGTCGGTGGGCGTCGTGCTCGTGCTCATCGGCGGCTACCGGGTCCTGCGCGTCCTGACCGATCCGCTCCGGGCACCCGACGCCGGTCAGCCGCTGGCCGACGTCATCTACCAGAAGCGCTTCCTGGCGCGCGGTCCGCGGATCGCGGCCATCGGCGGGGGCACCGGCCTGTCGGCCCTCCTGCGCGGGCTGAAGGAGCACACGAGCCACCTCAGCGCGATCGTCACGGTCGCCGACGACGGCGGGTCGTCGGGCGTCCTGCGCACGGAGCTCGGCATCCCACCGGTCGGCGACATCCGCAACTGCGTGGCCGCCCTGGCCGACGCCGAGCCGCTCATGTCGGAACTGCTCCAGTACCGCTTCCCGGCCGGTCCGGATGGCGCGGCCGAGGCCGGCCTGGGCGGGCACGCCGTCGGCAACCTGCTGATCGCCGCGATGATCGGCCTCGAGGAGGGCGACGTGGAGGAGGGCGTGCGTCGGCTCAACCGGATCCTGGCCGTGCGCGGCCAGGTCGTGCCCGCCAGCGGCACGCCGCTCGTGCTCCACGCCCGCTGCACGGACGGACGGGTCATCGACGGCCAGTCGCGGATCATGCGCAGCGCGGGCATCGAGCGCGTCTGGATCAGCCCGGAGGACGCGCCGCCGGCCGCCGACGCCCTGGCCGCGATCGCCGACGCCGACCTCATCATCCTGGGTCCGGGCAGCCTGTACACGAGCCTGCTCCCGAGCCTGCTCATCCCGGCCATCCGGGACGCGGTCCTGGCCTCCAGCGCGCCGCGCCTGTACGTCTGCAACGTGGCCACGCAGGAGGGCGAGACCGAGGGGATGGACCTCGCCGCGCACGTGCGGGTCCTGGTCGAGCACACCGCGCCCGGGATCTGCGACATCGTCCTGGCCAACGACGCCTTCGACGCCCGGGTCCCGCCCGGGTGGGCGGCGCAGTCGGTCCGCCTCGACTGGCCGCCGGCCATCACGCCGCTGCCGCGCCTCGTGCTCGACGCGGTGGTCGATCCCGACAACGCACACCACCACGACCCGGCTCGCCTGGCGGCGGCCGTCCTGCGGGCCTACGACGACGAGCTGACGGTCCGCCGTCGCGACCCGGGCAGCCGCGGATGACGCGCTCCGAGCGCGACCTGGTCGCGGCGCTGCGGGCCGAGCTGGCGGCGATCGATCCGGCGCGACCGTGCGACCGCCTGGCCGAGGCGGCCGGGCTTGGCGCCGCCATGACGCCGCGCGATCCGGCGGTCGGGCGCCTCGCGGTCCGTCTTCGCCGGATGGCCGACGCGGACGCGTCGAGCTCGGCCGCGTTCGACTGGGCCGGCGCCGCGGAGCACTGCCGCACGGCCTGGCTGCGCGGTCGCTTCCTGGCTCGCGGGTCGCTCAGTCTCGCCGGCGGTCGGACCCACCTCGAGTTCGTGGTGGACCCGGACGAGGCCCCGGAGCTGGCCGCCCGGCTCGACGCGGCGGGGCTGCCGGCAGCCTGGCGGCTGCGCCGCGGACGCGGGGTGGTGACGTGGAAGAGCGGCGAGGCGGTCGGCGCCTTCCTGCGCCGCATCGGTGCCGCGGGGGCGCTCCTGGAGCTCGAGGCGCGCCAGGTCTCGCGAGCGCTGCGCGGCGAGCTCAATCGGGTCCTCAACGCGGAGTCGGCCAATCTCCAGCGGGTCGTGGCGGCTGCCGGCCGTCAGCTCGACGCGATCGCCGCGCTCGACGCCGACGGCCGCCTGGCGCGCGAGTCGTTCGTCGTGCGGACGGTGGCCGACGGCCGGCGCGAGACCCCCGAGGCGACCCTCTCGGAGCTCGCCGAGCGGCTCGACCTGCATCGCAGCACCGTCCAGCGCGCCCTGGAACGGCTCGAGCGCCTGGCCGAGGCCGAGCCCGCGCGGGCGTCGAGCGGCGCGTGAGCGCCCGGGTCTGGCATCCTTAGGCCGCATGCGTGACGTGATCGTGGCCGCCAACTGGAAGATGCACACCACCCCGGCCGACGCCGGCGAACTCGCGGCGACCATCGCCGCGCGGACCCATGCCGAGGGCGTCACCCGAGTCATCTGTCCGCCGTTCGTCGCCCTGGCGTCCGTGCGCGACGCGCTCGCGGCCGCGGATCCGTCGGTCGCGGTCGGTGCCCAGACCGTCCACCACGAGCTGGCCGGCGCGTACACGGGCGAGATCGCGGCACCGATGCTGGCCGGGCTCGCCACGTGGGTGATCGTCGGCCACTCCGAGCGACGGCGCGACGCCGGCGAGACCGACGAGCTGATCGGGCGCAAGCTCGGACGGGCCGTGGACGCCGGCCTGCGGCCCATCCTGTGCGTCGGCGAGCAGCTGGCCGAGCGCGAGGCCGGCGAGGCCGAGACCGTGGTCGACGCCCAGCTCCGTGGGGCGCTGGCCGAGCGGGACCCGGCGACCCTGGCCGGGGCCGGGCTGGTCATCGCCTACGAGCCGGTGTGGGCGATCGGGACCGGCCGCAACGCCACCGGCGCGGACGCCGCCGCGATGGCCGACGCCATCCGCGTCAGCCTCGCCCGGATGGGCTGGCCCGACGACGGCGAGGCGGTCCCGATCCTGTACGGCGGGAGCGTCACGTCGGCCAACATCGGGGAGTTCCTGGGCGAGCCCGCCATCGACGGGGCGCTCGTCGGCGGGGCATCCCTCAAGCCCGACGAGATGGCGGGCATCGTGGCTCGCGCCGGGATCACCGCGGGCGCCCGCGCCGCCGCGGCGGCCGACGGACAGGCGGGGTGACGGCGACCCGACCGCGCCCCATCGTCCTCGTCGTCCTCGATGGGTTCGGGATCGGCCGCGACCCGGCCCGGGACGCCATCGCCGCCGCCCCGATGCCGACCTGGCGCGGCCTGCTCGCACGCTGGCCGCACGCGGTCCTGGGCGCCTCGGAGGATGCCGTCGGCCTGCCGGCCGGCCAGATGGGCAACAGCGAGGTCGGCCACCTGAACCTCGGTGCGGGCCGCCCGGTGCTGCAGGACCTGCCTCGCATCGATGCCGCCATCGCGGACGGCTCGTTCCTCGAGCGTCCGGCGCTGCTCGACGCGTGCGCCCGTGCGGTGGCCGGCAGCGGCGTGCTCCACGTCGTCAGCCTGATCGGCCCGGGCGGCGTCCACGCCAACGACCGCCATCTCGTGGCGCTGCTCCGGCTCGCCGCCCGGCAGGGCGTGCCGCGGGTCGCCGTCCACGCCCTGCTCGACGGGCGCGACACGCCGCCGTCCTCGGCCCTCGGCTTCCTCGCCGACCTGGAGCCGCGCCTTGCCGCGGCGCACCCGCGGGCGTCCATCGCCACGGTCGGGGGTCGCTACTACGCGATGGACCGTGACCAGCGCTGGGAGCGGACCGAGGCCGGTTACGACGCGATCGTCCACGCCGAGGCCCGCCATCGCGCCGCGAGCGCGACCGCGGCCGTCGAGGCTGCCTACGCCCGCGGCGAGACGGACGAGTTCGTCGTCCCCACCGTCATCGACGGTCCGGCCGGGCCCGTGCCCATCGGCGAGGGCGACGTCATCGTCCACGCCAACTTCCGGGCCGACCGCGCGCGCCAGCTGACCCACGCCCTGGCCGACGGCCCCGACTTCCACGGGTTCGATCGAACGGCGCCATCCGGCCGGCCCGCCCCCGGCGGCCTGCTCGTGGTGACGATGACCGCCTACGAGGCCGGCCTGCCCGTGGCCGTGGCCTTCCCGCCCGAGATCGCCCGCTCGCTGGCCCAGGCGGTGAGCGAGGCCGGCTGGCGCCAGTTCCACGTGGCCGAGACCGAGAAGTACGCGCACGTCACGTACTTCTTCAACGGCGGGGTGGAGGAGCCCTGGCCCGGCGAGGAGCGGCGGCTCGTGCCCAGCCCGAAGGTGGCGACCTACGACCTCCAGCCGGAGATGTCGGCGGCGGGCGTCACCGACGAGCTGGTGGCCGCGATCACGTCGGGGAGATACGACTTCATCGTCGCCAACTTCGCCAACCCCGACATGGTCGGCCACACCGGGGTGTGGGACGCGACCATCGCCGCGCTGGCCACGATCGACGCCTGCCTGGCCCGCATCGTCGGGGCCATCGACGCGGTCGAGGCCGCCGATCCCGACGGCCCGGGCGCGCTCCTGGCCATCACCGCCGACCACGGCAACGCCGACGATCTGCGCGACGAGCGGGGCGCCCCGGTCACCGCTCACTCGCTGAACCCGGTACCGCTCGTCCTCATCGGCCAGGCCGTGACGGGTCGCGGCCTGCGTGATGGGGTCCTGGCCGACGTGGCCCCGACCCTGCTCGAGCTGGCCGGGCTGCCGGCCTGGGACGGCATCACCGGCCGCTCGCTCCTGGAGCCTGCCGGGGCCTGAACCCGCCCGGCTGTGGTAGCATCCGCCGCCGTACGAACGGAGGCAGCACACCCGTGGATCCCATCCTGGCATTCGGCCAGATCATCGTGAGCGTCGCGCTCATCGCGGCCATCCTGCTCCAGGCCCGGGGGACCGGCCTGTCCGGCACGTTCGGCGGCGATTCGGCCGTCTATCGCAGCCGCCGCGGGGTCGAACGCCGGCTGTGGCAGTTCACGATCGTGCTGCTCGTGCTGTTCGTCGTCTTCTCGCTCGCCTCGTTCGTCCTCGCGACGTAGGCCGGCGCGCGCGGCCTCGGCCGCGGATCCGAGCACGGAGATCATGACCCGGACCGACACGCTCGTGGTCGGGACCCTCGTCCTGTTGCTCGCCATCGTGGCGGGCCTGATCGGCGGCCCGGCCCTCGCTCCCACGGCGACGACCCCCAGCGCGAGCCCGACCGTGCCGCCGGCAGCCGAGCCGCGGCCGTACCGCGAGGGCGTCCTCGGCGGCCCGACGTCGGTCAGCCCGCTCACCGCGCGCACGCAGGCCGATCGCGACCTCGTCGCCCTCGTCTTCAGCGGCCTGATGCGCAACGGCCCCGGGGCCACGGTCGTGCCGGACCTGGCCGAGCGCTGGACCGTGGATGACGCCGGTGCGGTATGGACCGTCACGCTGCGCGAGGGCGCCACCTGGCACGACGGCGAGCCGGTCACGGTCGAGGACGTCCTGTTCACGTTCCGGACCCTCCAGGACCCGGCCTATACCGGGCCCTCGGCCGGCTCGTGGCGCGACGTCACCGTCGCGGCCCCGACCGAGCGGACCGTGACGTTCACCCTGGCCAATCCGCTCGGCGGGTTCCTCCAGGCGCTGACCCAGCCGATCGCCCCGGTCCACCTCCTCGGCGGCGTGCCGGTCGAGCAGCTGCCCGACGACCCGTTCGGCCTCGAGCCCGTCGGAAGCGGCCCGTTCGCCCTCGTCGAGCTGTCGCCGACGAGCGCGACCCTCATCCCGGTCGGTGGCGGGCCGGACGGGGGCGACGAGCCCGACCCCTCGGCCGCCCCGACCGATTCCCTGGCGAGCGCCCGGCCGACCCGCCGCCCGGACCGCCCGATCCCGTACCTCGACGGCATCGAGTTCCACTTCGCCCTCGACGCCGCCTCGCTCATCACCGCGTTCAAGGAAGGAGAGCTCGACGCGATCTCCGGGCTGGCTCCCGGCGCGGCGGTCGGTCTCGCCGCATCGAGCGGGGGCCGTCTGATGCGCTATCCGGGGACCACCCTGACCACGGTCCTGCTCAACCAGCGGCCCGATCACCCGGAGTTCCGCGACCCCGGCGTGCGGAACGCCCTGCTGTCGGCGATCGACCGGCGGGCGATCGTGGACGAGGTCTTCGCGGGTGCGGCGGTGACGGCGACCACGCTCGTCCCGCCGTCCGACGAGTTGTTCGACCCGGAGGCCGATCCGGGCGTTTCGTTCGACGCGGCCGCCGCGCAGAAGGCGCTCGAGGCGGCGAGCTGGACGAAGAAGGATGACGGCTGGTACCTCGACAGCGGCAAGGAGCCCCTGCGCATCGAGGTCCTGAGTCCGACCCAGGACACCAGCCCGGCGCTGTACGCGACGGCCGCCGCCATCGTCGCCGCCTGGCAGGCCATCGACATCGATGCGACCCATGTCCCGCTCGCGGCCGGCGAGCTGACGGGCTCGCGCCTGTCCAAGGGCGCCTTCGATGTGGCGGTGGCGGATGTGACCATCGGCATGGATCCCGACCCCTACCCGCTGCTGGCGTCGAGCCAGACACTGACCGGCGGCTCGAACGTCAGCGGCATCCAGGACACGCGCCTCGACGCCCTCCTGACGGCCGCCCGCAAGCCCGCCACCGGGGAGGCACGGGCCAAGGCCTACAGCGCCCTGCAGGCCTACCTGGCGACCGCCCGCTACGTGCTTCCGATCGCCTTCGCGGACGAGGTCGTGGTCGTCCGCGACACGCTCGAAGGGGCCGAGATCCGGCAGGTCGACGACCCTTCGGGTCGATTCTGGGATGTGCTAACATGGCGCCTCGCCGAAGGCCGGTAGCGGTCGACAGCGGTCCCGGGCCGAGGTGGCGGAATGGTAGACGCGCTGGTTTCAGGTACCAGTGGCCGCAAGGTCGTGTGGGTTCGACTCCCTCCCTCGGTACCATCCCTCTGAGGATCGCTCGCGGCGACACCTGTGCCCAGGTGGCGGAATTGGTATACGCGTACGTTTGAGGGGCGTATGAGGCAACTCATCCGGGTTCAAGTCCCGGCCTGGGCACCACTCCTCCGCGCTCCCGACGACCGCCCACGAGCGGTCGTCCCGCATGTCCGGGGTGTACGCTCGACGCCGACGGGCGGTTAGCTCAGCTGGTCAGAGCGCCTCGCTTACACCGAGGATGCCGGGGGTTCGAGTCCCTCACCGCCCACCACCGCGCGCGCTGCTAGACTCGGTGGCCACGGGGTGCCGCCTGGCCGACCCGACCGGAGGAGGGGTATGGATCTCCCGCTCATCATCGTCATCGGCGTCGTCGTGCTCCTGGTCGTCCTGGCGATCGGGATCTACAACTCGCTGGTCCAGAAGCGCCTGCGCATCGACGAGGCGTTCGCCCAGATCGAGGTCCAGCTCAAGCGTCGCCACGACCTCATCCCGAACCTCGTGAACGCCGTCAAGGGCTACATGGGCTTCGAGCAGAAGGTCCTGACCGACGTCACCAACGCCCGCGCCAACGCGGTCGCGGCCGGATCCCAGGGACCGGCCCAGCAGGCGGCGGCGGAGAACATGCTGACGAGCTCGCTGCGCTCGTTGTTCGCCGTCGTGGAGAACTACCCGGAGCTGAAGGCCAACCAGAACGTCCTGGAGCTCCAGGAGCAGCTGACCACCACCGAGAACCAGATCTCGTTCAGCCGGCAGAACTACAACGCCACCGTCCTGGACTACAACACCGCCATCGCCACGTTCCCGAACGTCATCCTGGCGGGACCGCTGGGCTTCACGCGGCGCGAGTTCTTCGACGCCGAGCCCGAGGCGGCCAACGTCCCGAACGTCGACCTCAGCCTGAGCTGACGTCCCGCGCGCCCGGCTGACCGATCGCGTCGTCGAGCGTCATCATGGCTCGCACCTTCTACGACCAGATCGCCGCCAATCGACGGAACTCGTTCCTGCTGGCGGCGTTCGTGGTCGGGCTGCTCGCGCTGCTCGGCTTCGCCATCGGCTACGCCGTGAGCGGCGAGCCCGCGGGCGGCGCCGTCGCGACCGCGCTCGCCATCGGGGTCGGTGGCCTGGCCGGGGTGGGCACGTACTTCTCCGGCGACGCCCTCGTCCTCGCGGTCAGCGGCGCGAAGCAGGTCGACGACACGACCGCTCCGCGGCTGCTCAACGTCGTGCGCGAGATGGCCATCGCCGCGAATCTCCCGCCCCCGCGCGTGTACGTCATCGACGACACGGCGCCGAACGCCTTCGCGACGGGCCGGGATCCGGCCCATGCCTCGGTGGCCGTGACCACCGGACTGCTCGAGAAGCTCGACCGCGAGGAGCTCCAGGGGGTCATCGGGCACGAGCTGGCGCACATCCGGAACTA
Source organism: Candidatus Limnocylindria bacterium (assembly GCA_046566045.1). Lineage (GTDB taxonomy): Bacteria > Chloroflexota > Limnocylindria > Limnocylindrales > CSP1-4 > SPCO01. The sequence continues at coordinate 6,880 of JBKHXL010000043.1, read as the reverse complement.
CGACATCCGGTTCTCGCTCATCGTCGGCGTGATGGTCGGCGCGATCGCGATCCTGGCCGACTTCTTCCTGCGCTTCACCTTCTGGGGCGGCGGCAGCCGGGGACGGAGCCGCGACGGCAACAGCGGCGGCGCCCAGGCCATCGTGTTCGTGCTGGCCATCGTGCTGGCCATCCTCGCGCCGCTCATCTCCCGCTTCATCCAGCTGGCCGTCAGCCGCCAGCGCGAGTACCTGGCCGACGCCTCGGCCATCGAGCTGACGCGCAACCCGTACGGGCTCGAACGCGCCCTGGCCAAGATCTCCGGCGATCCGGAGATCCTGGAGGCGGCCAATCGCGGCACGCAGCACATGTACTTCACGAATCCGATCAAGAAGTTCGAGGAGCGCTCGTCGTCGCTGATGTCCACCCACCCGGCCGTGATCGACCGGATCAACCGGCTGCGCGAGCTGACCGGGGACCCGCCGCTGGGCACGGCGGAGGCCGCCCGGCTGGCGGGGCTGGAGTAGGGGACCCGGGTCGGGCGGGCTGTGGCGCGGCCGCAAGGGCCCGTGGTATCCTGCGGACCGCCGACGGGCAGCCGACGCTGGTTGGCCATCGGGCCGAGGTAGCTCAGTCGGTAGAGCACGCGACTGAAAATCGCGGTGTCGCCAGTTCGATCCTGGCCCTCGGCACCACCTTTCGAGGTGGTCGATCCTTCGAGCGGAAGTGGCTCAGTTGGTAGAGCATCACCTTGCCAAGGTGAGGGTCGCGGGTTCGAGTCCCGTCTTCCGCTCCACATCCTCCCCTCCGAAGGAACCGCTGCCCCTTCGTCTAGTGGTAGGACAGCGGACTTTGGATCCGTGAACCGAGGTTCGAATCCTCGAGGGGCAGCCAATCCACCCGGGGTGGCCGGGCGAACCAACCTCGGCGACGTGGTGAAGTGGTTTAACACGGAGGTCTGCAAAACCTCTATTCAGCGGTTCGAATCCGCTCGTCGCCTCCAGCGATCCCCACATGCGACCGGCCCTTCGGGGCCGGTTTCGTCGTTCCGGGCTGCCGGGCGCCTCGGCCGGGTACGCTGTCGCCTGGCCGGAGTGGCGGAATGGCAGACGCAGCGGTCTTAAACACCGCGGCCCGAGAGGGCGTCCGAGTTCGAGTCTCGGCTCCGGCACCACCCAGAGTCAGATCGTCTGCCGGGCCGGGTCTGCCGACCCTTGCCGCCGCCCGGGACCGGCCCGGGTCTGCCGACCCTCGAGCGCCGCCGCGGCGGTCGGTCAGCGGCGAAGGCCGAACAGGCCGCCCTTCTTGGGGGCCGGCTCGACCGGCACGGTGAATCCGTCCTGGCCGAACGCGTTGCTGCTCAGCTTGGTCAGTCGTTCGGCCGGCGCGGAGCGCGGCGCGCCCAGGATGATCGGCACGCCCTCGTTGACGGCCTTCAGGAAGAGGAACGGGTCGTGCGGCAGGTCGACCGAGATCCTGGTGCCGAGCGCGGACTCGATGTCGCGCGGCTTGAGGATCTCGCGGGCGAACAGGTTGTTCAGCACGAACAGGGCCTTGCTCCCGACCGAGCCCGCCTCGTTGAGGTAGTCGAGCAGGGCGTGCACGGCGCGCAGGGCCGGGATCTCCGGGTAGACGGCGAGGATCACCGTCTCGGCGTGCTCGAACACCGTCATCGACCGCTCGTCCAGGTGCGAGCCGGCATCGATGACGATCTGCTCGTAGCCGTCCAGCAGGGTCGGCAGGATCCGCCCGATGTCCTCGGGCGTGACGAGCTCGGCGGCCTCCGGCGTGGCCGGTGCGGCCAGCACATGGAGGCCACTGTCGTGGCGCATGGCGTACGTGCGCAGGAGCTCCGGCTCGCGCATCGAGGACTCGTCACGGACGACGTCGGCGATGGACTGCTTGGGCTCGAGGTTGAGATGCGCGGCGGCGTTCCCGAACTGCAGGTCGAGGTCCACCAGCACGACCTTGTCCGGTCGGCGCTGCGCGGCGGCCACGGCCACGTTGACGGCGATGGTCGTCGTGCCCACGCCGCCCTTGGGGCTGTAGACGGCCACGATCCGTCGCGCGCGGGCCACCGTGAGGCCGTCGGCGGAGATGACCGGGGCCAGGTCCTTCGAGCGCTGGAAGCGCAGGAGCAGGGCCTCGATGCGAGCCTCGACCTCGCGTGCATCGAACGGCCGCGCGATGACGTCGTCGGCGCCGGCCTCGAGGAAGCCGATCCGCTCCTCGACGTCCGTCGTCGAGGCCACGCACAGGACGGGAACGGCGGCCATCGCCGGCGTGGCCCGGATCTCGCGGCACAGGTCGGCCGCGCTCTTGCCGTTGACGGTGGCGCCGCCGACGTCGAGCACCACGAGCTGATGCTCGACGATGCGCGGGAACGCCTGGTCGGCATCGGCGACCCGCGTGACCGCGTAGCCAGCGTTCGTCAGGATGGGGCCGAGCGAATCGCTCGCGGTCGGATCCTGCTCAAGGATCAGGATGGTGCTGGCGGGCACGGGACCTCCGGTCGGATAGCAGGGTTCGGGCACCCCAACGGGTCATCGGCGCGGTCGGGCTGAGGATACATCGACGCGGCCCGGAGCGGACTTGCCGCCGCATGCTAGACTGCGCCCCTTGTCCTTTCTGCTCCGTGTCGGCTCGACACCCGTCGACGGCAACGGGGCATCCCCATCGGAAGGAGATCCTGCGCGCATGCGCCGTTACGAACTCATGCTCATCATCCGGCCCGACGTGCCGGACGACAAGGCCCAGGCGGTCATCGATCGCACCACCCGCCAGATCACGGCGGCCGGGGGCCAGATCCTCAAGGTCGCGCCGTGGGGCCGCCGTCGCCTGGCGTACCCGATCGATCGCCACCGCGAGGGCTCGTACCACATCGTGCTGTTCCAGGCGCCCGGTGACGCCCTCGTCGAGCTGGAGCACAGCCTGCTCATCACCGAGGAGGTCCTGCGCCACCTCGTGACTCGCGACGAGCGCCCGGCCAAGCCGGCGCGGCGCGAGGACGGCGAGGACGGCGACGCAGGCGACGACGACATCCCGTCGGGCCTCGACGACGACGTCGAGCTCGACGACGACACCGAGCGGATCGACGAATCCGAAAGCGAAGCGGCGCCTGCCGCGATCGACTGAGCGAGGCGAACGACGATGGCCTTCTCCAAGGTGATGTTCATCGGCAACCTCGGGCGCGATCCGGAGATGCGCTACACGCCCAACGGCCGGGCCGTGACCGAGTTCAGCGTCGCGGTCACCCATCGCGGCCGCGACCAGCAGACCGGCGAGTGGTCGGACCTCGGGACCGACTGGTTCCGGGTCAGCATCTGGGGTGACCGCGCCGAGCGGGCGGCCGAGGAGTTCCGCAAGGGGATGCGCGTCCTCGTCGAGGGCCGGTTCCGCACCCGTGAGTACGAGGCCAAGGACGGCCAGAAGCGGATCTCCCTCGACGTGACCGCCGACAACGTCATCGCCATGGACCGCAAGGGCCGCGACGACGAGGGCGGCGGCTCGTTCGCCGCACCCCAGGGCGGCTTCTCCGGCGGGCAGGCCGGCCCCGGCGGACAGGCCGGCTCCGGTGGCGGGGGTGGCGGCGCCGTCCGCCCGACCCGCCCGGCCGACGACGACAACTTCGACGACCTTCCGTTCTGACGGATCGACCAGGAGACCTTCCGAACCATGCCAGCACCCCGATCCCGCAAGCGCGACGACTTCTACCGCGATCGACGCCGCCGCAAGGTGTGCTCGTTCTGCGCGGACAAGACGGCCCAGATCGACTACAAGGAGGTCAACCGCCTCCGCCGCTACCTGTCGGAGCGGGCCAAGATCGAGCCCCGGCGCAAGACCGGCACGTGCGCCGGCCACCAGCGCGAGCTGGCGGTGGCGCTCAAGCGCGCGCGCCACGTGGCCCTGCTCCCGTACGCGCCGCAGCACCTGCGTCCCTGATCCCTTGAGCGCGGGGCGGTGGCGTCGGTCGCGCCCGTCCCGCTGCGCCCGGCTGCACGGCGGACCTCCGCGGTGATCGTCGGGCTGCTGATGCTCGCCGGGGGCGCCGCGGCCGGCGTCTTCGGCTCGCTGCTCGGACTGGGCGGCGGCATCCTCATCGTGCCGCTGCTGACCATCGGCTTCGGCCTCGACCTGCGCGCCGCGGTCGGGGTCTCCCTCGTGTGCGTGATCATGACCAGCAGCGCGGCCGCCGGCGTCTACCTGGAGCGGCACGTGGCCAACCTGCGGCTCGGGATGAGCCTCGAGCTGTTCACGGCGATCGGCGCGCTGGTCGGCGGCTCGATCGCCTTCCTGCTCGACGAGCGGTTCCTGTCCGTCCTGTTCGCCGGCCTGCTCGCGTACGTCGCCTGGTCGATGGCCCGCACGCGGTCCGCCGGCGGGTCCGTCCCTGCCGCGGACGACCTGGCGCTGGCGGCCGCCGCCGACCCGGGCGTCGCCGGCGGCCGGCGCGAGCGGATCCTGGCCGATCTGTCGGGCTCGGACTATGCGGTCCGCAACCTGGGTCGCGGCATCGTCGGGTCGGCCGGCGCCGGCGTCGTGTCGGCGCTCCTGGGCGTGGGCGGCGGGATCGTCAAGGTGCCGCTCATGCACCTCGGGATGGGCGTGCCCCTGCGCGTGGCGGCCGCGACGAGCAACCTGATGGTCGGGATCACCGCCGCGGCCAGTGCGGTCATCTACCTGTTGCGCGGCGAGATCGACCCGTACATCGCCGGCCCGACGGCCATCGGCGTCTTCGTCGGCGCGACCGTGGGCAGCCGCATCGCGCCGCGCATCGACGTGCGCTGGCTGCGCACGGCCTTCGTGGTCGTCCTTGCCGTGACCGCCGTCCAGATGCTCGTGCGGGCGGTGCCGTGACCACGCGCGAACGCCGCCGCCTGGGGTTCGAGCGCCGCCTCGGCCGCTGGCTGATCGCGGTCACCTACGCGTCGGTCGTCGCGCTCGTGGTGGGGGTCGTCCTGCTCGTGGCGGGCGGGCGATCCCCGCTCGACGGCGGCCCACCTCTCGACCTCGCCACGATCGTGGCGGGCCTCGCGGCGCTCGATCCCGCCGCCTTCCTGTGGGCCGGGCTGCTGGCCGTCATCGCCACGCCGGTGACCCGCGTGCTGGGGGCCGCCGCCGGGTTCGCCCGGACGGGGGAGTGGACGCTGGTGGCGGTCGCCGCGGGCATCCTGCTGACCATCGGCCTCAGCATCGCCAGCGTGCTGCTCACCGCGACGCCCTGATCCACGCGGAGCCCGGCGGAGGCACCGACGGCCGGGCGGAGGCCCGCCGGGCCGCTGATATACTCGCGGCCCGCAACCGGAACCGATCCCTGCGCGACCCCATCGGTCGCGCCGTCAGCGCAGGAGCCGAGAGCCGATGACCACCGAGACGCCGGGGACGCCCGCTCCGTCGACCCACCACGCGCCCGGGCCGGGCGCGCTCGACGAGCTGATCTGCTACTTCGAGGGTGACTTCGTCCCGATGCGCGACGCCAAGGTCAGCATCATGACCCACGCGTTCATGTACGGCACCGCGACGTTCGAGGGCATCCGCGCCTACTGGAACGAGGAGCAGGGGCGGCTCTACGGGCTGAAGCTGCGCGAGCACATCGAGCGCATCCGCCAGTCGTGCCGGATCCTGCTCATGAAGGACATCCCGAGCGTGGACGAGCTGACCGGCCTGGTCGTCGAGACGGTCCGTCGCAACGGGTTCCGCCAGGACGCCTACATCCGGCCGTCCTTCTACAAGTCCACCCGGGCCATCGGGGTGCGCCTGCACGACCTCGACAACGAGCTGTACATCGTGGCCCTGCCGTTCGGGAACTACATCGACACCGCCAACGGCGTGCGGGTCATGACCTCGTCGTGGCGGCGCAACGCCGACGACGCGCTGCCGGCCCGCGGCAAGATCGTGGGCGGCTACGTGAACATGGCCTTCCAGAAGACGGAGGCGGAGCTCAACGGCTTCGACGAGGCGGTCGTGCTGACGGCCGACGGCCACGTCAACGAGTCCTCGGCGGCCAACCTGTTCATGGTCCGTGACGGCGTGGCGATCACCCCGCCGGTCAGCGACGACCTGCTCGAGGGCGTCACGCGCAAGGCGCTCATGGAGCTGATGGGCAACGAGTCGATCCCGGTCGCCGAGCGCTCGATCGACCGCAGCGAGCTGTACGTCGCCGACGAGATCTTCGTGTGCGGCACGGGCGTCCAGGTCTCGCCGGTCATCGAGGTCGACCACCGGCCGGTCGGGTCGGGCGAGATCGGGCCCATCGGTCGGCTCGTGCGCGACCGCTACTTCGAGGCGGTCCGCGGGCGGCTCCCCGAGTACGCCCACTGGGTGACCCCGATCGACTGATCGGCGCGCGCCGTCAACCCGCCGGGGGCGCCTCGAGATCGGGCGTGTCCCGCCCGATGGTGATGATGATGTCGGTCCGGACCGTGTCGTCGGTCGCGGTCGCGACCGTCACCCCGAAGACCGCCTCGAGCAGCTCGATGGTGGCCGGCGCGCGGGTCTCGATGCCGTTGTAGGCGACGATGCGGGTGCGCGCGGGGACGGCGCCGTCGGGCGTCTGGCGCGGCGCCGACGCGGCCAGGCCGACCCACTCGAGGAACCCCGCCACCCGGGTACCGCGCGAGGCTTCGCCGGTGCCGTTGAGGACCCAGATCCCGGCGCCCTCCGCGGCCAGCGTCTCGCGCAGCTCTTGATCCGCCGGATCGCTGCTGAACGCATCGGCCACGGCGGCCCGGATGAGGTCCACGTACGGCTCCGTCCAGTAGCCGCTCAGGACCTCCTTCTGGTAGAGCGGCGGGGCGAACACGAAGGTCCGGATGTTGGCCGTGTCCACCTCGGAGGCGAGCCCCAGGAGCTCGTCGATCCGGTCGAGCGGGACGTCCGTCCGGACAGCCGACTTGAGCGCG
>JBKHXL010000042.1:0-13712 GCA_046566045.1 Candidatus Limnocylindria bacterium | reverse complement strand
GTCGAGGCTCCGCTCGGACCCGAGACGGTGGCCGTCGATGCGGCCGCGGTGGCCGCCTCGATCGAGGGTCTGCGCGGCCCCGACGCCGCGCCCGTCCGGGCCCTGACCACGACCGCGACGGTCGACGGCTCATCGACTCGTTGTCGGGGCACTTGGTCGTTTCCGATGCGATCGGCGACCAGTCGATGGATATCTCCGTCCCGGCGGGTATCAGACAGGACGCCATCTTCGTCAACCGGCCCGCTGAGGCAACAGAAGTCGACGTGGTCGTAGCCTGGGGGTTCTTGAGCCATCAGCCATTCGCGGAGCCGTTCGCCCCGCCATCACGGGCAGGCCCGCGTAGCGTCTTGCCTCGCCGTTCGCGAGGGTGAACCGCATCGGGACGAGGAGTGGCCCGACGTCTAGACCGATCGCCGTCGTCCTCCTGGCGTCGCCGCCGACCGCCTGACCGGTGCCACGGTGGCCGGGGTCACGACCAGCGCATTCGACGTCGACGGGTGCGGGTCAGCGAGCCGAGCGGCGCTGACCCGGCTGATCACGTTCGTCATACAGCGCCCGCACGGGCACGTGGACGACGACCCGATCGCGGGCGTCAGTCTGCGGCGCCGACAGCAGCGAGGGCGCGGCGGAACACGGCCACACCGTCCAGGCCGTCGTGCTCGGGGATGAGTGCGAGGTCGTCGATGAGCCGGCGTTCGAGGTCCGATCCGGCGAGGCCGTCGATGAGGCGCGCGGCGCGGGCGGCGGCCCGCAGCGAGCCCGCGGTCTCGGGGCGGACCGGGTCCTCCCAGAACCAGCCGCAGCTGGCGAACATGGCCAGGCGCCAGCGTTGGGCCTCCAGCACGACAGCCAGGCGCTCGTCACTGCCATGGCGAGTCACGAAGTCGAGCGCTGTCTCACGGCCGATCACGACATCGACCCAGGCGTCGCGCGCCGCCCACACGTCCACCGAGGCCGCGAACGAACGGGCGATGTCGTCGGTCAGGGCGTCCACACCTCCCGCGAGCCGCTCCAGGGCGGACCGGAGCGGCTCCTTCCACTGGCCATCGACGACGCAGTCGCAGTCACCGCTCCAGCGGGTCACCGCGTGGTGGCAGCTCCATGACGTTGCCTCGTTGAGCGCCACCACCGGCAGCGTCGCACGATCCAGCGCGGCCAGCGCGGCCGTCAGCGAGGGCCGGTCATATGGCAGAGCGTCCGGCGCGGTCAGCCCGATGAGCCGGGACAGGAACCGCTCACGATGTGGCTGGTGGTGCCCGTAGAGCTCGCCGTCCGTGGCGATGACGACGAGCGGCCCGGCCCCGTCGGATCCATGCCCGTCGTGGTGGTCCTCATCGGGCTGGCGGAAGCGCGGCAGCAGCCGCTCGCGCACGAACGCATCCGCGTCGATGGTCGCTGCCGGCTCGAAGGACACGGCCGCTGACAACAGCCCGTCGTAGAGCACCGCCAGCATCTCCCGGCCATCGCCCAGGAGGATGCGCACCGGCCGGCGCGTGTCGACGTCGTGCGAGTCGACCTGCCACGGCGCGAGCACCGTGTGATCGATGCCCTCGTCGGCGAGCATGCGCAGGGTGGCCAGGTCGACGGCCGTCTCGGGCAGCCACATGCCGGTCGGGCGCCGGCCGAAGCGCAGCTGGAAATCGCGGAGGCCCCAGCGGATCTCCGTGCGCCGGTCGTGGGCGGCGGCCAGGGGCATGATCGCGTGGTGGAACGGCTGGGCCATCCCGTTGGCGCCCGCGTCGCCGCGGGCGAAGCCGTCGTAGGCGACCGGGTCGCCCTCCTCCATCCAGGCCGCCAGGGTCGGCCCGATGTCCCACGACATCGCCCGATAGTTGCCGGCCACGGCATTGGGCCGGTAGCACTCGGCGCTGATCCGCGCGTTCCAGTCGCGGGCCGGGGCCGCGGTCGGGTCGGCCGGCATCGCGCCGCTGAACGGATCGACCCGGGGCGGCTGGTAGAAGTGCCCGTGGACGACGAGGCTCGGCCGGCTCACGCGTCCTCGGCGGCTCGATCCCGGGTCGTGGTCACGTGGTGGCGGACGGTCCGCGACCAGCGCTCCCCGGCGGCGAGGTGGACCGGCCACGACAGCAGCAGTGCGCTGCCCTGGTAGACGCGCTCGAAACCGCTCTCGGAGTTCGAGACCGTCTCGACCGGCGCCCACCAGGCGTCGGCCGCCACGTCCACATCGGTCCCGACGGCCACGCCCACGTGATCGTTGCCCTGGCCGATGGCCGACAGGCCGGAGGCGTGCCCCGCGCCGTCATGGGCGGTCCGCTCGCCGGCCACGTCCCACCAGGCCGACGGGTTGCCCCCACCGCCGAGCATGGTCAGCGTCCACTCCGATCCGACCCGCGCCTCGAGCGGCACGCCGCCGCGATGCTCGAGCTCGATGGTCTGCTGGAGGGTTGGAGCGCGGCGGTCGCCGCCGAGCCGGATCGACTTGGTCACGCGCACCGAGCTGTCGCCGATGTTCGCGTCCCGGCGAGCGACGAGGCCGTCCGCCGTCAGGTCGATGGCCTCGTACGGCCGGTCCAGCGCGTCGCCCAGGTCGTCCGCGCGGGCGTTCGACCAGTCGGACGGCGTGGCGTCGAGGCGAAGGACGCGCAGCAGGCCCGAGCGACGCTCGTACGCGTCGTACACGAGCCGCGCGGCGAGTCCCGGCTCCTTCACCCGGACGACATCGTGGATTGAGGCCGGTCCATCGCTCGTGCCGCCGCTCTCGACGGGACCGGCGCCAAGCCTCGCTTCGTGGGCCCGCAGGATATCGTGGTAAGCCTCGGGTCGGCGGCGCAGCACGGCGGTCAGGGCATGGCGCACGGGACGGATGTCCCAACCGCCGATGCCGGCCCCCTCGTCCAGGTCCACGGTCACGACCTGACCCGTGTCCGCGAGGCGGATCTCGTCGATCCCGTCCATGTCCAGGTCGCGGCGCTCGGCCGAGACCAGGGCGCCGGCGGCCGTCTCGGCCAGGTCCTCGGCGGCGATCAGGTGCTCGTACGTGGCCAGTCGCATGTGGCTGATGTAGATCCCGCCGAACAGGCCGTGCCAGTAGCAGTCGTTGGACTGGCCCTGGTACAGGTGGTCCAGGGCGACGTCGCGGGCTCGTCCATCGGCCATGGCGTCGACCGCCTCGGAGACCCGCAGCATCCGCTTGTGCAGATCATTGATCTCGCGGTACTTCACCTGGAAGTTGCGCCAGAACGCTCCGCGCAGCCAACGCGCCTCGGGACGGCCCTCGGCCTGCGCGTCGTGCAGCACGCGCGAGTAGACCAGGCCCTCGTTGGCGGGCAGGGCCCACTCGCCCATCTCCGCATACGACCCGGTCGGGACGTAGACCCGCCCGATCGGGGCGTGCCGGTCCAGCCAGTCGGACGGGGTGGTGGTCGACAGCCAGTCCGCGTTGGCCTCGAGCGCCTCGAAGAAGGACTCGACCCACCGTCCGCGGCCCCAGCAGTGCTCCCAGGTCGTCGGCCAGGAACCGAACTTCTCCCCGTCATCGCCCATCATCCCGACCCGGTCGCCGGCCTCTGTGGCGTGGTCCCGCAGGTACGCGATGACGTCCTCGACGCCGCGGAAGGGGATGCGGTAGCGCAGGCCCTGCTCGGTGCCGAAGACCCGCAGCAGGTGGCCCTGGTCCTCGGTCGTGTACGGCCCCCACAGGTCCGCTTCTGGGATGGCGGCGGCCCGGAAGTGCGCGTCGTCCAGGATGGTCCACTGGTAGCCGGCGGTGCCGAGCGACGTCGGCAGGTCAGGCTCCCAGACGCGCTCCGCCAGCCACGCCCCGCGCGGCCGTCGCCCGAAGTGCCGCTCGAGCTCGTCGCCCATGCGTCGCAGCTGGCCGATCCGGTCGCGCTCGGGCAGGGAGGCCAAAACCGGCTCGTAGTACCCGCCTCCGGGGATCTCCACCTGGCCGCGATCCACCAGCGCGCGCAGGCGGGCCAGGAAGTCCGGCCGCTCGGCGGCCAGCCAGTCCAGGAGCGGTCCCGTGTAGTGCAGCGACAGGCGGACGCCAGGGTGCCGCTCGAGTGCCTCGACCATGGGCAGATAGGCCCGGTCGTACACCTCGGCGAAGACCCAGCCGAAGTTCCCGACGGGCTGGTGGTTATGCAGGGTCAGCGCGAGGGAGATGCGCGGTGCCACGTGGGGCTCAGCCTGCCTCCGTGATGACCGGCGCGACGACGGCGGGCGGGACGTCGATGCCGGCCGCCGGGAGGTACAGCCGCTCGGTGTACTCCTGGAGCATCCGCGTGGTCGAGAACTGCCACAGCGACGTCGCCATCGCGCGGCGCATGACGCGCAACCAGACTGCCGGCGGCCCGCCGTCATCCGGCCGGTCGTAGTAGCTCGGGATGAGCTCTTCCTCCAGCAGCCGGTACGGGTCCTGGGCGTCGGCCCAGTCCTGGGCGGCCTCGTCGGGGTTCGTCTCGCGCGAGCCGATCGCCCACCCGTTGCCCCCCTCGTAGCCCTCGTCCCACCAGCCATCGAGGACGCTGATGTTCGGCACACCGTTCTGGGCCGACTTCATGCCCGACGTGCCGGACGCCTCGAGCGGCCGGCGCGGGTTGTTGAGCCAGACGTCCACGCCCTGCACCAGGTAGCGGCCGACGCGGATGTCGTAGTCCTCCAGGATGAACACCCGACCACGCAGCTGCGGGGAGCGCGAGCGCTGGAAGATCTCCTGGATGACCCTCTGGCCAGGCCGGTCGGCGGGATGCGCCTTGCCGGCGAAGATGACCTGGACCGGCCGGTCGGCATCCCACAGCAGGCGGGCCAGGCGGTCGATGTCAGTGAACAGCAGGCCTGCCCGCTTGTACGTGGCGAAGCGGCGCGCGAAGCCGATGGTCATGACGCCGGGCTCGAGCGCCTGCTCGACCTCGCCGAGCACGCTGGGGGCTTCGCCGTGGCGGGCGAGCTGGGCGCGCAGGCGGCCTCGGACGAACAGGGCCAGCTCCCGCTTCTGGCGCAGGTGGGCGTCCCACAGGTCCGAGTCGGGGATGCGCTCCAGGCGCTCCCAGAAGCGGTCCTGGCGATTGCCCGCGTCGAGCGAGTGGAGGTCGGCGCCGAGGTACCGCCCGAGCAGCTCGACCACGGGCTGGCCGACCCAGCTCGGGCCGTGGATGCCGTTGGTGATGGCCTGGATGTCGTGGTCGGTGATGCCGTGCCAGGTGCCGTTGGCCGTCTCCGCGTGGAGCTTGCTGACCGCGTTGGCGCCGTTGGTCAGGCGCAGGCTGAAGGCCGTCATGTCGAACTGGCCGCGATCGCCGTCCATCCCGACGCCGAGATCGAGCAGGCGCTCGACCGGCACCCCGCCGGACTCGAGCAGGTCACCGGCCACGCGTCGGACCAGGTCGGCGTCGAAGCGCTCGTTGCCGGCGGAGACCGGGGTGTGGATGGTGAACACGCTGTTGCGCCTGACCCTCGACCACGCGTCCTCGAGCGACTCCCCGGCCGCGACGTACTCGCGCGTCCGCTCGGCCAGCAGGAACGCGGAATGACCCTCGTTGAGGTGCCAGACCGCCGGCTTGAGGCCGAGGGCACGGATGGCGCGCACGCCGCCGATGCCCAGCACGAGCTCCTGGTGGAGGCGCATCTCGCGGCCGCGCACGTACAGGATGTGGGTGATCGGGCGGTCCTCGGGTGAGTTCTCGGCGACGTCCGTGTCGAGCAGCAGGACCGGCACGCGGCCGACCTGGGCGAGCCACACGGCGACCGACAGGTCGCGGTCCTTGAGCTCGACGCTCACGGTCAGCGGCAGGCCGTTGGCGTCCTGCACGCGCGAGAGCGGCAGGCGGCTCAGGTCGTAGTCGGGGTAGTTGTGCTCCTGGTGGCCGTCGGCGTCGATCGACTGGCGGAAGTAGCCCTTGCGGTAGAGCAGCCCGACGCCGATGAACGGCAGGGCCATGTCGCTGGCCGACTTCATGTGGTCGCCGGCCAGCACGCCCAGGCCGCCCGAGTAGATGCCGAGCGATTCGTGCACGCCGTACTCGGCGCAGAAGTAGGCGATCGGGCCGTCGAGCTGGTCGGCGAACTTGCGCTGGAACCAGTGGTCCGAGCCGTTGGCCATGTAGTGGTCGAAGTCGGCCAGGACGTCGTGGTACTCGGCCAGGAACTTCTCGTCGTCGAGCAGGCGGGACCACTCCGTCGGTCCGCTGATGACCGGGATGGGGTTGCGGTAGCGGGTCCACGCCGTGCGCCCGATGAGGCTCCACAGGTTGCGGGTCCGCGGACTCCACGCCCAGTGGAGGTTGTACGCCAGGCGGCGCAGCCCCTCGAGGCGGGGTGGGAGCGGGAAGCTGGCGTCGGGGATGGACGGAACGTGGACGGGGTCCATAGGCCCGGCATCATACCGGTTCCGGTCCGGCGTATGAACCGGTTTACTGCAGCGTGGAACCGCTTCCCCCCGCGGCGGACGACCCGGGTCCGGCTACCATGGCCCCATGGGACTGCGCGTCGCGATGCTGTCGGCCGAGGTCGAGCCATGGGCCAAGACCGGCGGCCTGGCCGACGTCGTCGACGCCCTGGCGCGGGCGCTCGGGAACCTGCCCGGGCGAGCGATCGACCGGCCGGTGGACGTCTTCCTGCCCCGCTATCGAGGCGTGAGCGCGTTGCCGGACGGGGTCGAGGCGGTCGACACCGTGGTGCGCGTCCCCGACCCGCGCGCCACGGCCGGCGTGAGCGACATCGCCATCGTGTCGGTCGAGGTCCTTGGCTACCGGCTGCGGCTGGTCGACCATCCGCCGGCCTTCGACCGGGCAGGGTTCTACGGTGACGCCGGTGGCGACTACGCCGATAACGCCTGGCGGTTCGGGCTGTTCGGTCGCGCCGCCCTGGAGGCGCTGCGCCAGGACGGGCGTCCGGTCGACGTCATCCACCTGCACGACTGGCATACCGGTCCGGCCGCCATCCTCCGCGACCTGCGCTACGCCGACGACCCGATCGTCGGCCGGGCGGCCCTGGTGATGACCCTCCACAACCTGGCCTATCACGGCTGGACGCCCAACAGCGCGCTGGCCCAACTCGGCCTGCGACCCGGTGCCGGGCTACCCGGCCAGAACGCCGACGGCATCGACCTGCTGGCGGCCGGCATCGAGAGCGCGGAGCTGGTCAACACGGTCTCGCCGGGATACGCCGCCGAGGTCCTCACCCCCGCCTTCGGGATGGGCCTCGACGCCACGCTGCGTTCGCTCGGCGATCGGTTCATCGGCATCCTCAACGGGCTCGACACCAGGGTCTGGGACCCGGCCACGGACGACCTCATCGCGTCGACCTACACGCGTGCGGACCGGTCCGGGAAGGCCGCCTGCCGGGCCGATCTGCTGACCGTCAACGGGATGGATCCCGACGACCGCGGCCCGGTCCTTGGGATGATCGGCCGGCTCGACCCGCAGAAGGGCTTCGACCTCCTGGCCGAGGCGGCCCCCGCGCTCCTCGAGCGCGGCTGGCGCCTGGTCGTGCAGGGGTCGGGCGACCCGTCCCTGGCCGATCCGTTCCGCGAGCTGGCGGCTGCGTCCCCGGGCCGCGTCGCGTTCATCGAGCGGTTCGATCGGGTGATGGCCCGGCGCATCTACGCGGGGGCCGACGTGTTCTTGATGCCGTCGCGGTTCGAGCCGTGCGGCCAGGGCCAGATGATCGCGCTCCGCTACGGCACGCCGCCGGTCGTCCATCGCACGGGCGGCCTGGCCGACACCGTCGTCGACGTGGACCGGGCTCCCGGCGCGGGGACCGGCTTCGTGTTCGAGGAGCCGACCGCCGCCGCCCTCCTTGGTGCGTGCGACCGGGCGGCGGCGCGACTGGCCGCGGACGGGCCGGCGTGGGACGACCTGCTCGACCGCGGGATGGCGGTGGACTTCGACTGGGTAACGGGCTCGGCGCCACGCTACGTCGAGGCGTACCGGCGGGCCGTGTCGATCCGCCGCCGCTGAGCCGGGCCGCTTGCCGGCCGCCGGGCTTCGTCGCGGACGGGGCCCTCAGTCCTCGTGCAGGGCGTGCAGGATGGCCAGCGTCGTCTCGATCGGGTGGGTGCGCTGCGGCGAGTGTGGGCTCCCCTCGATCGTCAGGAACCGTGCGGCGCCGACGCGGGCCTCGAACGCCGGTACCCACGCATCCGGGAGGTAGCCGCCCGCGTCGGGATCGGCCCGGACGACCCACACCTCCACGCCCGCGGCCGCCGGGTCGGCCAGGTCGGCCAGGCCGCCGTCCCAGTCTCCGTTGTCCATGAGCACGGCCCGGGCGGCCTCGGCGTCGAGCTCGGTCAGTGCCTCCGCCTTGGCGTCGACGTCGCCGTCCGACCAGGTCGGGTTGGCGGCCCGGACGGCGGCGCGGGCGGCCTCGAGCTCGGTGTACGTCTGCACGTCCGCATCGGCGATCAGCGCACTCATCGTGGCCTCGTCGAGGGCGGGCGGGTCGAGCAGGACGAGCGTGGCTGGGCGCAGGCCGGCGGCGGGCAGGGCCGCCGCCGTCATCGCACCCCAGCTGTGGCCGACGACCTGGAGGTCGCCCATGGCGAGGCCGGCGGCCTCGGCGAACGCCACGACCTCGGCCGCGGTGTCGCGGAAGCGGTGACGGCCGCGCCACTGCCCGGTCCGTCCGTGCCCGGGCAGGTCCATGGCCACGACCCGGCGGCCCGCGGCCGCGAGCGCCGGCCCCAGGCGCCACCACGCGGCCGCGGACGAGGTGACCCCGTGGATCAGGAGCAGTGGCCGCGCCGACGGGTCGCCCCAGGCCAGGGCGGACCACTCGATCCCCGCGGCGGGCACGGTCAGGCGGCTGCCGGCAGGCGCGGCCACGAGGGCGTCGGCGACCGGTCCGGGGAGGTGCGCGTCGGGCATGGCATGGACCGTAGCAGAGGCGGCTAGAATCCGGACCCACCCGTCGCAGAGGGATCTCGCCCCATGGCCAACCAGTTCGTCGTCCAGTTGAAGAACGAGCCCGGCGCGATGGCGACCCTGGCCGAGGCCCTGGCCGCCCGGGGGGTCGACCTGCGCGCCATCGGCGGTGGGAGCATCGGGGATGCCGGCCACGTGATCATGACCACAGCCGACGACGACACCGCGAAGGCGGTCCTCGACGAGCACGGCTACACCTACATCGAGGGCGAGTCGCTGGTCACCGAGGTCGACGACAAGCCGGGCGGCATGGCACGCCTGTCGCGCGCCCTGGCGGACGCCGGCGTCAACATCCACGGCCACCTGTTCCTGGGCCGCTGGGGCGATCGCGCGATGTTCGCGTTCGTCGTGGACAAGCCCGACGTCGCGCGGCCGATCCTCGAGCGGAAGGCCTGACCAGGGGCGGTCGATTCCTGTCGCCCGCCGAGGGCGACGACGCCGCGGACC
Source organism: Candidatus Limnocylindria bacterium (assembly GCA_046566045.1). Classification (GTDB taxonomy): domain Bacteria; phylum Chloroflexota; class Limnocylindria; order Limnocylindrales; family CSP1-4; genus SPCO01. The sequence continues at coordinate 4,380 of JBKHXL010000042.1, read as the reverse complement.
GGGGATCGGGCCCGCAGCGAGCGATCGCGCAGGATCAGCGCGGTGGTCGTCGTCCGACGTCTCCGCGGTCCGGTCGCTGACGGTGCGTTCCGTGAAACCTAGCGTTCGTGCCCGATCTCGGCCATACTTCCAAGGTATGACGGACCGTGCACCGGACGATCTCCTGCGCCTCGGGCAGGCAGCCGAGATGCTGCGCGTGTCGGTCGACACGCTGCGCCGCTGGGCGGCCGAGGGGCGCATCGCGGTGGAACGTTCGCCTGGCGGACAACGCGAGGTGCGGCTGTCGGAGGTGATCCGGGTCGCGGCCGAGCGACGAACCAGCGCGACGGCCCCGCGTCCGACGGTCGCGCGCTCGGCGCGCAATACGTTCAGCGGGGTCGTCACGCGGATCGAGCGTGACCGCGTCGCGGCCGTGGTCGAGGTGCAGGCCGGGCCGCATCGACTCGTCAGCCTGATGACCGCCGAGGCGGTCGACGATCTCGGCCTGCGCGTCGGCGACGACGCCGTGTGCGTGATCAAGGCGACCAACGTGATCGTGGAGGTCCCCGCTCGGCGGGACGGCCAGCCGTGAGCGGGCGGCACGGCGCGGCCGGTACCGTGCTGCTCGCTGCCCTGGTCGGGGGCGCGCTCGGGTGCGCGGGCCCCGGCGCGACCGCGACGCCGACCGGTCCGCGGGTCGAGCTGACGACCTTCGCCGCGGCGTCGCTGGCGACCGTGCTCCGGGCCGCCGCGACCGCGTATGCCGCGGACGAGCCGCGCGTCCGCGTCGTGCTGTCCACCGGCTCGTCCACGGCGCTGCGGACCCAGATCGAGCAGGGCGCCCCGGCGGACCTGTTCCTGTCGGCCGACACGGCGAACCCGCAGGCCTTGTTGGACGGCGGGCTGGCCGATGGGGAGGCCGTCGTCTTCGCCGGCAACGGGCTGGCCATCGTCGTGCCGGACGGGGACCCGGCCGGGATCGCGACCCCGGCGAACCTGGCCCGCGACGGCGTCCGGCTCATCGTGGCGGGCGAGCAGGTGCCGATCACCCGCTACGCCCTCGAGCTCCTGGGGCGGCTCGCGGCGCAGCCCGGCTACCCGACCGACTTCCTGGCGCGGACCGAGGCCAACATCGTCTCGCGTGAGGACGACGTCCTGGCGGTCGCCGCCAAGGTCGCGCTCGGGGAGGGCGATGCGGGGATCGTGTACGGCACCGACGCCCGGGCGAACGGCGCCCTCGACACCGTCCCCCTCCCGCCGGGCGTGGATGTGCGGGCGGCCTACGCCGGGGTGGTCGTCGCCGGCTCGCCGGAAGCGGCCCACGCGCGGGCCTTCCTCACCTGGCTGCTCGGACCGCGCGGCCAGGCCGTCCTGGCGGCAGCGGGCTTCCTGCCGGCACCGCCATGAGCCGACGGTCGCCCGGCCGGGACGGCCTCGGGTCGCGCTCGTTGCTGTGGCTGGCCGCGCTGGTGGCGCTGCTGCTGGGCCTGCCCGTGGCCGTGCTGATCGCGCGGGCCGTGCTGGCCGGGTCGCTCGTGGCCGCGGCCGGATCGGATGCCGTGCTGGCCGCGCTCGGTCTGAGCCTCGCCACGACGGCGGTGAGCCTCCTCGTCACGGTCGCGATCGGGCTCCCGCTGGCGGTCGTCCTGGCGCGTCGGCGGTTCCGCGGCACGTGGCTGGTCGAAGCCGTCATCGACCTCCCGATCGTCCTCCCGCCCGCCGTCGCCGGCCTCGCCCTGCTCCTCGTGTTCGGCCGGCGCGGCATCCTCGGCGAGGCGCTGAGCGTGCTGGGCATCGAGATCGCCTTCACGTCGGTCGCGGTCGTGCTCGCCCAGGTGTTCGTGTCGGCGCCGTTCTTCATCCGCAGCGCGCGGGCCGGGCTGGCGGCCGTGGACACCGACCTGGAGGACGCCGCGCGCGTCGACGGCGCGAGCGAGATCGGGGTCTTCCGGACGATCAGCGTGCCGCTCGCCGGCGGGGCGCTGGCGGCCGGCCTGGTCATGGCCTGGGCGAGGGCGCTCGGGGAATTCGGGGCCACGATCATGTTCGCCGGCAACGTCGAGGGACGGACCCAGACGCTGCCGCTCGTGGTCTACGCCGAGTTCCAGGGCGGCGGCCTCGACGCGTCGATCGCCGCCGCGGCGATCCTGGTGGTGGCCGCGTTCGGCGTGCTGATGGCGGTGCGCGGGCTGCGCTGGGGCCGCGCCCTCGACGTCCGGGCGACCGGCTAGGCCTGCCTCAGCGACCGACCAGCGTCCTCGGGAAGAACATCCACAGGTTCCAGCCGCCGACCCCCAGCACCAGCACGAGTCGGACGACGAGCGGCCAGCTCGACTCCCAGATCCACAGTCCGATGGTGAGCGGCAGGAACAGCAGCCAGACCAGCCCCTGGACGAGGATGTGCTGCTCCCCGAGCCGCTGCCAGATGGCGTGCATGGCCGGCTGGTCCAGGAGCAGCCCGTAGGCGAACGCGGCCCACAGGACCAGGAACAGCAGGAAGATGGTGACATTGAACAGCTGCTCCATCCGTGTCGTCTCCTTGCGGGCCGCTGGCCCGGCCTGGTCGAGCGTGATCCCTCGATCCGCGTCCACGCTGCTGCACCTCGTTCGCCCCGGGCCGCCTGGTCCACGACCGTTGTAGCAAGCGGCGCTGCCGCTCGACAGGGCCAGGCCGCCCGCGCTGCGCAGTCCGGTCGGCACTGCCCGCGGGCACGTGCGTCCGCCACCAGGAGCGATCAGTAGCAGGTTGGTAACGCCCGGGCTGCTGGCGCAGCTGTCGATCGCCTGACCGAGCGCGGCCAGGCCCGACCCGGAGCCCGGCTCAGCTATAGTTGCTGTCGTGGTTGGCAACATGACCACGATGCAAGCGACCTGAGCGTGATGTCGCGCCCACCAGAAGCGGGAAGCGGGCAACACCCATGCGCTCTGATGGCGTTGTGATCACGCCGAAAGATAGTTTAACGCTGTAACAGTTTGACGCTGTAGGTGAGCACAGGCCGGGCGGGAGTAGCTCAGTTGGTAGAGCGGCAGCCTTCCAAGCTGCATGTCGCGAGTTCGAACCTCGTCTCCCGCTCCACGTCTCCCCTCCGCACTCCAGCGGACCCCCTTGGTCTGCCTCGCCACGTTCGGTATCATCGGCGGACCCGCGACATGCGTGACCGTGCCCAGTCCATGGGCTGCCGGTCGTGATGGCCGGTCCCGGGGGATGGGCTGCACGTGGTCGCGCCGTGGCCACGACAGCGCCAGCGCTTCGAAAGGTGGGCGACGTGGGTTCCGAGACTTCATCGATCCGCCGGCACGACCGGACGCTGGTCTTCCTCGCGGTCGTGGCCGTGATCGCCTCCCTTTTCGCCTACACGGCGGCGCAGCCTGCCCGCGTCTTCGCGGAGGGCGCAGGTCCGCTGGACCACTTCACGGTCGAATTCACGGGGACTGCAACTGCCGGGTCGCCGATCACGGTGACGGTGACGGCGAGGGACGCCGACGAGACGCCGGTGGAGGACTACCCCGGCGGTGCGGTCTTCGACGCGACGCTGGGCGCGGGCTGTTCCGGGACGTGCGACGCCGTGTACGGCTCCCTGTCGTTCGTTTCCGGCATCGCGGCCGCGGATGTCACGCCGTACCTCGCCGAGACCGGCGTCGTCCTGAGCGTGACGGACGCTGGGATCGGCAAGACCGGAGCCACCGGCGCGTTCGACGTCGGACCCGGGGTGCTGACTTCCATCGAGATCTCGCCCGAAGACGCGTCGATCACCGCCGACGATGGCACCCAGTCGTATACCACCGAGGGCTTCGACGCCTACGGCAACAGTCGCGGCGACGTGACCGGCGCCACGACCTTCGACATCGACGGCACCGCATGCTCCGGCTCGGACTGCGGCTCGACCACGGTCGGCGACTACATCGTGATGGGCACGAGCGGCGGCTTCACCGACGCGACCGGCCTGACGGTGACGCCCGGGGCGCTGGACCAGTTCACTTTCGACACCATCGCGACGCAGGTCGCGGGAACTCCATTCGGCTTCGAGGTCAAGGCGTGGGACGCCTACGGCAACATCAAGACGGACTACGCCGGCGGGGCGGTCCTGTCCGGCCTTGCGTCGTCGCCTGGCTGTGCCTTTTGCGCGCCATCGTTCACGGGCGCGGATGCGACGTACGGCGCGATCGTCTGGTCCCAGGGGGTCGGCACCGTGACCGGCGTCATCGCCACGAATGCCCAGGGTGGTGCGCAGGTGACGGCGACCGACGGCGGCGTGTCCGATCCCAGCGGCACGTTCGAGGTCACCCACTCGGCCGTCCTCGGCGGCATCACCATCGACACGATCGCCGACCAGATCGCCGGCACCGCGTTCAGCGTGACCGTCCGCGCCTTCGACGAATTCGGCAACGTCAAGCTCGACC
>JBKHXL010000041.1:0-5026 GCA_046566045.1 Candidatus Limnocylindria bacterium | reverse complement strand
CTCGTCGCGGTGGACGTGCTGCCCTCGCCGTAGTCCGCCCCGTGCCCCGGGCGCCGCGCCCCGGGCGCCGCGCCCGCGTGGCGCCCGCGCCGCGACCGCCCTGCACCCGCATCTCGCCCGCCGCCTCGCGCCCTCGCCCGCGCCCGCGCCGGCCTCGCGCCCTCGCCCAGACCGCCGCGCCCGCGCCCGCCCCGCGCCCCGACCGCCCCGCGCCCCGCCCGCCCCGCGCCCCGCGCCCGCCCGAAATCCCCATACGCCTGCCGCGGTGGCACTAGACGTCGGGTCCGGCCCTCGCGTCGGCCTGCCACGCATGGCGCGGTGGCCCACGTTTCTCATGTGCCCGCTCGAATGGCGTATGGCGACGATCCCCCGGCTACGGTCGCTGTCAGTGGCGTATGGGAGTTTCCGGGCCGACACACGGGCCGAGCACACCGGCCGACGGGCCGACGGGCCGAGCACACGGGCCGGCACACGGGCCGACGGGCCGACGGGCACACGGGCCGGGGCCAAGTGCCCGGGGTCGGCGGCGCGGCACCCAGCCGCCCGGCCCCCGCCGCCCGGCCCCCGCGGCACCCCGCGCGGCACCCCGCCGCCCGGCCCCCGCCGACCGGCCCCGCCGCCCCCGCCGGCCCAGCCGATCTCGACCTCAGCCGGCCGGCGAGACGATCGAGCGAACGAGGTTCACCCCGACCAGGGTCGCACCCAGCATCAGCACCACGTGGCGCGCACCGAGCCGATCGAGCGGCGACGGGACGCGCGCCCTCTCGAGCCACGTCGCCGGGACGGCCCGGACCAGCAGCCCCCACGCGATGCCGACCGGCAGCGTCACGACCGCCGCCGCGTAGCCGACGATGATCGCCAGCGGGGTGAGGACCAGGTACCCCACGGGCACCCACGGCTCCGAGGCCGCGGCGAAGGAATCGGTCAGCGCGGCCACGACCAGCACGCCGACCGCCCCGAGCGGCGGGGCGACGAAGCCCGCGACCGTGCCGGTCCCGATCGCCCGTCGCCAGCCGCCGCCCCGCGCGAACGGCAGCAACGCGCGACCGACCAGGAACCCGATCGGCATCCCCGCGATGCTGATGCCGGCGACCCCATCGAGCGCGAGCAGGCCATCGATGGTCAGTGCCGGCTGTTCGCCGGCGGCCGTGGCGACGACCGCGACGAGCCCCGGGATGACCGCCCCGATGAGACCGCCCAGCCAGCGGCCAGGATGCTGGGTCGGCACCACGGTCGCCACGTCGGCGACGGCGGCCGGGGCTTCGAGCGCGGCCGTCACGGCCGGCACCACCGGAGGTCTCGACAGCCGTAGCGCTCCGCCGCCGGCAGGCCCGCCCGGATCGTCGGGACATCGAACGGGGTGGACGGCCGCAGGTCCGGCGGTGGCTCGGTCCCGAAGGGCGCGACCTCCGTCACGCCCTCGGCCAGGATGTGGACCTGGGCGAGCGAGATGAGCGGGACGCGCATCGTCGCTTCCCACACGTGGGCCAGGCCCACGTGCGCGGCGACCGGCAGGCGGATGCAGCGCGGGTGGCGATCCACGGCCGTGGCGACGCGACGGACGGCGTCGCGCAGCGGCATCGCCTCGGGCCCCAGCACCGCCAGGGTGGCGTCCCGGAGCCGGGCGTCACCGTTCGCCGCGGCGACCAGGATCCGGGCGACGTCGCCAACGGCGACGGGTCGCACGGCGCGCTCGTGCAGCCCGACCAGGCCGAACACGGGGAAGGTCAGCAGCGCGTGACTCAGATGATCGAGCATGTGGTCGCCCCGCCCGTGGATGACGCCGGCCTTGAGGACCGTGAACGGGATCCCGCTCGAGCGGACGATCTCCTCGGCCGCCCACTTCGAGCGGTGGTAGCTCGTCGGCCCGTCCGGTCGAGCGCGCAGGAAGCTGAGGATGCTGACATGGCCGACGTTCGCGGCGCGGGCGGCCTCGATGAGCCGCCGGGTCCCGCGCACGTGGACCGCGTCGTAGGTCTGGGATCCGATCTCGCGGTTGATGCCCGCGCAGTGCACCAGCGCGTCGCAGCCCTGGAGCGCGGCGGTCGCCGTCGACAGCTCCGCCGCCGCCAGGTCGAACCCGGTCCGGCGCGACAGGATGACGACCTCGTCGCCCGCGGCGCGCAGGCGCTCGACGACGTGTCGGCCGACGAAGCCGGTGCCGCCGGTGACCGCGACGTGCGTCATCCCTCGGCCGCCCGTGCCTCGGCCGCCCGTGCCAGCGCGAAGCCGGCCACGAACGGGCCGAGTCGCGCCTCGTCGACCAGGCGCAGGCCGGCGACCCGGGTCGTCGCCATCCACTCGTCGCGCGAGCTGAAGTGCCAGGCGCCCGGACCGAAGGCCAGGACGTTCGCGGCATCGCGGAGGTGCTCGACGAGGATGATCCGGCCACCTGGCGCGAGCGCTCGCGCCGCCGATCGGAGGAGGTCGGTGCGGGCGTTCCCGTGGGCCTCGTGGGCGCTCATCAGCAGGAACACGACATCGGCACCGCCCGGATCGACGGCGGCGTCCACGGCCGCGGGAGCGACCGACGGCCCCGGGGGCGGGAACCGGCGCCGCGCCCGGGCCAGCGGGCGCTCGAGTCCCTGCGTCGGGTCGAGGACATCGATCGAGCGACCCTCGCCACCGAGCGAGCGGCGCAGCATGGCGCTCGAGTCGTCGAAGCCCGCGGTCAGGTTCAACCACCGGCGGGGTCGGCCGGCCTGGCCCGTGACCCAGGCCCAGCGACGATCGGCCGACCGCTCGAACACCCACCAGATCGTCGCGATCGCCGCGACGGTCATCACGATGGCGGCGACACCGGCGATCGCCAGCGGGATCCGGGCGAGGAGCGGCAGCGACGCCAGCGAAACGATCAGGGCGAGGACGCCCGCGGCCGGGGCGAGGATGAAGGGCGTCGCGTTGAAGCCGAGGACGTCGATGGCGCGTGCGGGTCCGTCGGGCCGGACGCTCGCGCCACGGCGCTCGAGCGTGAGCGCGACGACCGCCGGGACCGCGAACCCGAGCACGTTCAGCGCCCCGTGGGTCCGCGCCATCACCGGGATGTCCAGCCAGGCGAGGCCCAGCACGTCGCCGGCGGCATACAGGGCCGCCAGCGGCATCGCGACGAGCAGGGCCAGGCCGGCCATGACCCGCAGCGCTCGAGCGACTCCGGCGACACCCGTCGAGCGCACCAGCTCGAGGCCGATGCCGAGGCCGCCGGCGGCGACCAGCCACGCACCGGCCAGGACCGCCGGACGGACACCGAAGAATCCCAGGGCCGTGACCGGCATGCCGACGACGAGCGACCCGAGCGCGAGTTCGAGCCAGCGCGCCGGGCGCGTCTCCGCCACCAGCGCGCCGACGAGGACGAGCCCGAACCCGGCGAAGGTGAAGTGGACCGCGGTCAGGAGGACGATGAGCGGTGCGAAGCCGAAGGGCTGGAGGCTGAGCCGGTCCGCCGTGGCGTGGCCGGCCGCCACCCCCAGGAAGAGCAGCGCCGCCCAGATCGCGTGATGCGGGCCCGGCCGGAGGAACCGACCGCGATCGATGGCCGCCCGGCCGTCCAGCAGCGCGACGAGGCCGGCCAGCACGGCCGTCGCCAGCCACGGGACGGTGAGCAGCGCGGCGATGGCGCCCGGCTCGAGCACGAACGCGACGGCGAGCGCGACACCGGCGGGGAGGGCCGTCCAGCGAGCGATCCGGAGGAGCCGCGCGGCCGTTGCGGATCCTTGCGTCGGGACCAGGCGGAGGCCGAGCGGCACCACGACGAGCGGCCCGACCAGGAAGAGCGCGACGATCAGTGTCCGGACCGTGAGGGCGTCCATGGCGTTCGCTCCGTGCTACTGTGTACTAGCAAGTTATGGACCCACAACTCGCTACTGTCAAGACGCACGTTTTGGCCGGCAACGGCGCGAACGATGCCGCCCCTTCCACGGCGGAGTCGATCCGCCTCGAGCTGGCCGAAGCGTGGGGCGAGATGGGTGCCGCGTGGGGCGTGACCCCGGCCATCGCCCGGGTCCAGGCGTACCTCATGGCCCGCCAGGAGCCGCTCACCGAGCGCGAGGTCCGTGAGGCGCTCGGGCTGTCGCACCGCGCCGCCAGCCTCGCCCTCGCGGAGGCGGAGGCGTGGGGCATCGTCGAACGCGTCGCGGAGACCCGCCGGGTCGGCCGCCGCGGTCCGGCCGGCACGGCCTATCTCGCGGTCGGCGACCACTGGCAGTGGTTCGGCCGGGTCATCGCCGAGCGCAAGGTCCGCGAGGGCGACCCGATCGTGACCATCATCGAGCGCAAGGCCGACGAGGCCGCGACCGCCGCTGCCGCGCATCCCGACGATGTCGAGCTCGCGGCCCTGCGCGACTGGCTGTCGTCGTTCCTCGTCTTCGTGCGCCTGTTCGACCGGGCGATCGGGCTCGTGCCGCAGCTCGAGCCGCGCGAGCTGGAGCGCGGCCTCAACCTGCTCGGCCGCGTCCCTGACGAGACGATCCTGCGCCTGTTCGATCTGCTCGGCGGCCTCGATGACGACGACGTCATCGACCTGGTCGATGCGCTGTCGCACCTGTCGCCGCCCACGGCCCGGCGCGCGACGCGCCTCATGTCGGGGGTCGTCCGCACCGTCGTCCGCTGACCCGCGCCGTCGCCCGAGGGACCGTCATACCGAGGCCCGTCCCGGTGCCTGGTTCGTGACCCTGAGCGGCGGCGGGCCGGTCGTGGTGGACAGCACGGCGACGCCGATGGCCATCGTCGCCGGGTACGACCGCGCCACGGTCGGTCTCAACGGGTGCGCTGGCCGCGCGAGGCGTGCGGAGGTATCCGCGCGTCACGCCGGGTTCCTGCACGGGATTGCGGCATCGGATGCACATCCCAGTAGTGTCCCGAGGCGTGGTGTAAATCAAGGCCCTTGACGGCGAGGGCCATCGCGTGGTCTTCCAGTTGGTGTCTGACGTCAGCTGGGAGGACCATCACGATGGCAAACGACAGGATGGCATTGCTCGAGCAGGTCGGGAAAGCGGCGCACGACGGGGACGTCGATTTCCTGCGCCACGCG
>JBKHXL010000040.1:0-30099 GCA_046566045.1 Candidatus Limnocylindria bacterium | reverse complement strand
GAGCCGACGGGCATGCCGGTCGGTCCGGGGACGGCCCGTTCGGCCGCCGGCCAGATCACGTCCAGGCCGGATGGGGAGGCCGGGGGACGCCCGTCCCGCGGCGGCAAGGCGACCCAGCTGGTGCCCGCGGTCCCGTCCGCCGGCCAGACGGGGATCTGGACGAGCGGCGATGCGTCCGCCGGCATCCCGGTGGCGGTCCCCAGTCCCGTCCTGACGTCGGCCACGTTCGCGCCGGCCCGGATCGGATCGACCGCGACGGCGGTGGTCGAACCGGTCGCGCGCCCGGCGCCCGTGCGCGACCCCGACGACATCACCGACGTCGGCGATTCGCCGCCCACGATCGACCGGGTCGAGTACGTCCTGCCGCCCATCGCGCTGCTCGACGACACGCCCATCCCGATCAAGACCGGGACCGAGGACTCGATCCACAAGCGCAACGAGGAGATCATCGTCAAGAAGCTGGCCGGCTTCAACATCCCGGCCCAGATCGTCGGACGCAACGCCGGGCCGGTCGTGACCCAGTACGAGGTCCAGCCCGCGCCGGACATCAAGGTCAGCCGCATCGAGGCGCTGTCGGACGACCTGGCGATGGCCCTCGCCGCCCGCTCCCTGCGCATCGAGGCGCCGATCCCGGGCAAGTCGGCGGTCGGCATCGAGATCCCCAACAGCGACTTCAACGTGGTCGCCCTGCGCCGCATCCTCGAGGACGTCGACTTCAAGGCCAGCGGCTCGCGCCTGACCTTCGCCCTCGGGCGCGACGTGGCCGGCCGGGCGCAGGCCGTCGATCTGGCCAAGATGCCCCACCTGTTCATCGCCGGGGCGACCGGCTCGGGCAAGAGCGTCATGGTCAACGCGCTCATCACCAGCCTGCTGTGCGAGGCCACGCCCGACGACGTGCGGATGATCCTGATGGACCTCAAGCGCGTCGAGCTGGCCGCCTACAACGGCCTGCCCCACCTGCTCGTGCCGGTCGTCACCGAGCCCGAGCGGGCCAAGGCCGCGCTCAAGTGGGCGGTCAACGAGATGGAGGCCCGCTACCGACGGCTGGCCGGGGCGACCGCGCGCAACATCCGGGCGTTCAACGAGTCGCGCGTCGACGAGGCCGACCGGATGCCGTACATCGTGATCGTCATCGACGAGCTTGCCGACCTGATGATGCGCGAGGGCAAGAACGTCGAGGATCCGATCGTCCGGCTCGCCCAGAAGGCCCGCGCGACCGGCATCCACATGGTCCTCGCCACGCAGCGCCCGAGTGTCAACGTCGTGACCGGCCTGATCAAGGCCAACTTCCCGAGCCGCATCGCCTTCGCCATGGCCTCGCAGATCGACTCGCGCACGATCCTCGACGCGCCGGGCGCCGAGGACCTCATCGGTCGCGGCGACATGCTCTACCAGCCGTCCGATCTGCCCCGCCCGATGCGCCTGCAGGGCGTCTTCGTGTCGGACCCCGAGATCGCCCGCGTGGTCAGCCACTGGAAGGACCAGGTCGGCGACCCGCGCTACGACCTGTCGATCATCGAGAGCGACGACGAGAGCACGGGATCGGTCGACGACCTGGCCGACGAGGACGCCGACCGGCTGCTGCCCGATGCCGTCGAGGTCATCCGGGAGTACGATCGAGCCTCGGCGTCGCTCCTCCAGCGGCGGCTCAAGGTCGGCTATGCGCGAGCCGCCCGGATGATCGACCAGCTGGAGGCGCGCGGCTACATCGGGGCGTTCGACGGCTCGAACGCGCGGGTGGTCATCCGACGGGACGTGGCTCCGACCCCGGAGGTCGGACTCGGAGCGCTGGATGACGACGACAGCATCGACGACGGGGACGGGCGATGACGACACGGGACCAGGTGCGACGGGCGACCGGCGCGGCGGCCGACCGACGCGACGGCGACGATCGCGCCATCGGCGGCGATCCGACGCCAAGCCTGCCCGAGCGCCTGCTCGCCGCCCGGGAACGCAAGGGCGTCGACCTCTATCGCGCCGAGCGCGACACGAAGATCCGGGCCCGCTACCTCGCCGCCCTCGAGCGGGGCGACTACCGGGAGCTGCCGGGCGCGGTCTACACCAAGGGCTTCCTGCGCAACTACGCGCTGTACCTCGGCCTCGATCCCGACGACGTCCTGCTCCAGTGGCGCCGGGAGCGAGGCACGAGCAAGGAGGCGCCGGCCGTCATCGCCGTCCCGCGACCGATCGCCGCCCCGCGCCCCAGCCTGACGTTCTCGCCGAGCCTCATCGTCTTCGCCCTGCTGACCATCGCCGTGCTGGCCTTCGGGGCGTACCTGGGCGTCCAGCTGCTGCGCTTCGCCAAGCCGCCCGTGCTGGCCGTCACGCAGCCGGCCAGCGCGGTCATCGATGTCGACGGGGACACCACCCAGTACGTCCTGCGCGGCACGACGTCGCCCGGCGCGACCGTGTCGATCGCCGCTCCGGGACGCGACCCGTACACGGTCAGCGCGGACGGCGACGGGGCCTGGACGGCGAGTGTCGAGCTGCGCCGCGGGCGCAACGAGTTCGAGGTCAGCGCGGTCGACCCGGACACGGGCAAGCGCTCCGAGGAATCGGTCGCGCTGGTCATCACCGTGCCGTTCCTGCTGATCGAGGCACCGACCCTCAGCGTGGACCAGCCGGCCGACGGCGCGACGTTCGAGAACGGGGCCATCCCGGTCCAGGGCCGCACCACCAACGCGAGTTCGGTCGTGGTCAGCGCCACGTACGTGGGTCAGGCCGATCCGGTCGTCCCCGGGGCCGCACCCGGTGCGTCACCCGCCGCACCGGGCATCCCGGCGCCGGTCACGGTCACGGTCGAGGAGGACGGCTCGTTCTCGACGCCGTTCGAACTGACGACCGGGCGCTGGACCATCACCGTCACCGCATCGAGCCCCGATGGCAAGACGACCGCCCTCAGCCGAGCCGTGACGGTCGCGTTCAAGGGCGTCAACCTCGTGGTCGAGATCGAGGGCGGGCGAGCCTGGATCAAGGTCTGGGTGGACGGCGTCATCTCCGAGCAGACCGGCGCGGCCGGCAAGGTCTACGGCGACGGCAAGACGCTGACCTTCACGGGCCGCGAGTCGGTCGAGGTGCGGACCGGCTCGTCGGGCGTGACGAAGTTCACCCTCAACGGCACGTCCCTGGGCGCGCTGGGGCGCAGCGGCATCCCGGAGACCTGGCTGTTCGCGCCGCCGGACCAGCCGGTCAAGACGCAGCGTCGCTGACCGTCGGGCCATGGGTGTGACCGACGACGAGCTCCTCGACCTCGCGGTCCGGGTCGGGGCGGCCTGTCGGTCGCGTCGTCGCACCATCGCCGTCGCGGAGTCGTGCACCGGGGGCCTGATCGCCCACCTGCTCACGGAGGTCCCGGGCTCGAGTGCGTACCTTCGCGGCGGGGTGATCGCCTACGCCAACGAGGTCAAGCGCGACCAGCTGGACGTGTCGGACGAGGTCCTCGTCGCGCACGGCGCCGTGTCCGCCCAGGTCGCGCTGGCGATGGCCGAGGGCGTGCGCCGCCGGTTCGGCGTGGACGTGGCCGTGGCCGTGACCGGGGTCGCCGGCCCGAGCGGCGGGACGCCCGACAAGCCGGTCGGCCTGACCTACGTCGCCGTCGTGGACGATGGGGGAGCGACCGCCCGGCGTCATCGCTGGGAGCTCGACCGATCCGGCAACAAGCGGGCGAGCGCGGCCGCCGCGCTGGCCCTCGTGCTGGATCGACTGGACGGGACATCGGACGAGACCCCGGCCGGATGACGCGCGACGCCGCGGCCATCGGTGCGGGCCTCGCCCCGGCCCGCCCGGCCCGTCCCATCGTCCAGGGCGAGCGCATCCACGTGGTCGGTGCGGCCGGAGCCGGGGCCAGCGCCGCGGCGATCCTGGCCCACGGGGCCGGGGCCGAGGTGACCGGCTGCGATCCGGGCGGCCCGTCGCCGTACAGCGCGGCCGTGGAGGCGCTGGGGATCCCCATCGCCAGCGCCCACGACGCGGCGCACGTGACCGACCGGCGACCGGACCGACTGGCGGTCACGAAGGCGCTCACCGCCGTGGATCCCGACCACCCGGAGCTGGCCGCGGCGCGGGCCGCGGGGATCCCCGTCGAGCCGTGGCAGCAGGTCGTGGCGGACGCGGCCACGGACCGGCGGTTGGTGGCGATCGCGGGCACGCACGGCAAGAGCACGACGTCCGGCTGGCTCGTCGAGCTGCTCGTGGCAGCGGGCGCGGACCCTTCGGCGTTCGTCGGCGCGCTCCTGCCCGCCCGCGTGACCGGTGGGCCACCGGCGACCGCGCGCATCGGGCGGGGCGACAGCATGGTCGTCGAGGCTGACGAGTACGCGGGCAACTTCGATCCGTATCGGCCCGACGTGGCCGTGCTCACCAACGCCGAGTGGGACCATCCCGACGTGTTCGCCGACGAAGCGGCCGTGGTCGCCGCATTCGTTGCCTGGATCGAGCGCGGTCCGGTGGACGGCACGCTCGTCGTGGATGCCGGCGACGCGGGCGCGCGGGCGGTGGCGGCCTCGATCCGCGACGGTCGGACCGTACTGCGCTATCGGCTGGTCGAGGCCGAGGCCGAGGACGAGGAGGACGCGACGACGGCCGACCTTGAGGGGCGCCTGGTCGAGTCGACCCCCGAGGGCATCGTGCTGGCCGTCCGCGGCCTGGCCGCGGATGCCCCCGAGCGGATCGTGCGCCTGCGCACCGCGGGACGGCACAACGCCTCGAACGCGCTGGCGGTGGCCGGGGCCGCCCGGGCGCTCGGCATCCCGCCCGCGGCGATCGTCGCCGGACTCGAGGCGTTCGAGGGGGTCGGCCGCCGGCTCGAGCGCAAGGGCGAGGCCGGCGGCGTGGTCGTGTACGACGACTACGGTCATCACCCGACGGCCATCCGGGCGACCATCGCGGCCGTCCGCCAGCGCGAGCCGGGCCGCCGCCTGTGGGCGGTCTACGAGCCGCTGACCTACCATCGGACCGCGGCACTGCTCGACGGGTTCGCCGCCGCGCTGTCCGACGCCGACGCCGTGGCGGTGGCCGACATCTGGGCCGGCCGCGATCCGGACACGACGGTCGCCTCGGCGGCCGGGCTGGCCGAGGCGGTCGCGATCCGGCGGCCGGACATGCCGGTCATGGCCACCGGATCGGTCGAGGCCACCGCGACCCGGCTGGCGGCGGCGGTCGCGCCGGGCGACGTCGTCCTGGTGATGGGCGGCGGGCGCAGTTACCGCATCGGCGAGATGCTCCTCGAACGACTGGGAGGCACGACCGGATGACGCTCGACCACGCCGCGGCCGGGGACCTGCTCGAGGCGTACGCGCAGGCCTGGATGGACTTCGACGGGGATGCCTGGACCGCTCTCTTCAGCGAGGACGCCGAGTACCACGAGGACCCGTTCGAGCCCCCGCTGGTCGGACACAACGCCATCCGGGCATACTTGGGGGAGGCAGCCGAGACCCAGGACCAGGTCGAGGTGACCATCGAGCGCCACTGGGTGGTCGGCTCGACGGTCCTCGCGGCCTGGCACGCCAGCTACGTCCGGCGGCCGACCCGCGAGCGAGTCCGCCTCGCCGGGTTCATGACCCTTGAGATGGATGCCGCCGCTCGGATCGTCCGGTTCCGCGAGTGGTGGCACCGCCGCGAGACGGCGGCGTAGGACGAAGGAGGAGGCCAGGTGGCCGGAGACGTCTCATTCGATGTCGTCAGCGACTTCGACGAACAGGAGCTGCGCAACGCGCTCGACCAGGTCCGCCGCGAGGTGACCCAGCGCTACGACTTCAAGGGGGTCACGGTCGATCTCCAACAGGCCAAGACCGAGGTCGTCCTGGTGACCGACGACGAGTCGAAGGCGGCCGCCATCAAGGACCTCATCGAGTCGAAGGCGATCAAGCGCGGCCTGTCGCTCAAGGTGTTCGACTGGGGCAAGGTCGAGCCCGCCGGCGGCGACAGGGTCCGCCAGGTCATCGGGCTCCGGCGCGGCCTGACCGACGACGTGGCCAGGCGGATCACGAAGCTCATCCGCGACGAGTTCCCCAAGGTCAAGTCGCAGATCCAGGGGGACGCGGTCCGCGTGTCGGGGAAGAACAAGGACGACCTGCAACGGGTCATCGGGCGGCTGCGCGAACTGGACGAGCCGGTGCCGCTCCAGTTCGAGAATTACCGCTAGGAGCCGCGACCGTGCCGACGTCCCGCAGCGCGCGCATCGTGATGGCCATCCTGGCCGTCGTCATCATCCTCGGCCTCGTGTTGTCGTCGATCGCCTACCCCATGACGGTCTGACGTGACGGAGCCCGTCGAGCCGGACCATCACGCCGACCCGGCCGAGCCCGAGCCGCCGCCCGCTGCGACCGAGCCCGAGGCACCGGCCGCGCCGGACCTCGAGGCACCGGTCGAGGCCACGGCCGAGGTGCCCGAGGTGCCCGAGGGGCCCGTACCCGAGCCCGTACCCGAGCCCGCGCTCGAGGCGTCGGCCGAGGTGCCCGAAGCCGAGCCCGGGCCGGCGCCCGCGGCGACCGAGCCCGTCGCCCGGCGCACCGTCGGCCGCGCCATCGCCGACGCCCTGCGCGCGGCTGGCGTGCGGCTCGCCTTCACCGTGCCCGGGGAGTCCTTCCTTGGCATCCTCGACGCGCTCGGCGATGCGGGCATCCGGGTCATCGCGACCCGCCATGAGGGCGGCGCCGCGTTCATGGCCGAGGCGCACGGACAGCTGACCGGTCGTCCCGCGCTGGCCCTCGCCACCCGGGCCGTGGGTGCGGCCAACCTCGCCATCGGCATCCACACCGCGCGCCAGGATTCGAGCCCGATGTTCGCGTTGATCGGCCAGGTCGAGCGAGCCCACCGCGGGCACGAAGCCTTCCAGGAGGCCGACCTCGTCGCCACGATCGGCGGGCTCGCCGCCTTCGCCGCGGAACCGGACAGCGTCGAGGCGGTCGGTCCAGCCGTGTCCGCCGCCATCCACCACGCGCTCGACGGCCGACCGGGCCCGGCGCTGCTGTCGCTGCCCGAGGATCTGCTCGACCTGCCCTGGCCGACCGACGCCGGCATCGACGTGGCTCGACGTGGCGCCGCCCGCCCGGCGGATGACGACGTGCGGGCCGTGATCGACTTCCTGGCCTCGGCCCGCCGGCCGGTCATCCTGGCCGGTGGCGGGGTCCTGCGCGCGCGCACGTCCACGGACCTGCTCGGGTTCGCCGAGCTGCTGTCCGTGCCGGTCGTGGCGGCGTGGCGGCGGGCCGACGTCATCTCGAACGACCACCCGCTGTACCTCGGCATGGCCGGACTCGGCGCGCCCGCGATCGTGCGCGAGCGGCTGGCCGCGGCCGACGCGATGCTCGTCATCGGCTGCCGGCTCAACGAGCCGACGTCCTACGAGGACGCCTTGCCCGCCGCCGGCCAGCGCTGGATGCACGTGGACATCGCCCCGTCCCGACCGGCGGACGCCGTCGCCGCGGAGCGCACGGTGACGGCCGACGCGCGGGCGTTCCTGCGAGCCGCCAGCGACCACCTGCGAACGCGCGGCGTGCTCGATGCCGAGCGTGTCCAGGTCCGCCAGGCCGCGAACGCGACCGATCGAGCGGCATGGGAGGCGGCCAGCGTCGTGGACGCCACGCCGTGGGACGGTCCAGGGGTGCATCCGGGACGGGTCGTGACGATGCTGCGCAGCCTGCTCCCCGACGACGCGATCCTGACCACCGATGCCGGGAACTTCGCCGGCTGGTTCGGGCGCGGCTACCGCTTCCGCAGGCCCGGGACGTTCCTCGGGCCGACATCCGGGGCCATGGGGTACGGCCTCCCCGCGGCCATCACGGCCGCGCTCATCCACCGCGATCGGCCGGTCGTCGCCGTGGTCGGCGACGGCGGGTTCGCCATGACCATCGCCGAACTCGAGACGGCGGTGCGCGAGCGGGCCAGGGTCATCGTCCTGGTGTTCGACAACGAGCGCTATGGCACGATCCGGATGTGGCAGGAGCGGCGCGGTGCGGGCCAGGGCGTCGCCACCGAGCTCGGGGCCATCGACTTCGCCGCCGTCGCGACGGGCTTCGGCGCGCGCGGCATCCGGGTGGAGCGCGACGGCGAGGTGGAGCCAGCCCTGCGCCAGGCGCTGGCCGAGGATCGCCCCACCGTGATCCAGCTGCGGCTGGATCGGGCGTGGGTGTCCGTGGACCGCGTCCCGGGTGGTCCCGCCTGACCCGAGGCGGCCCGCCGTGCCGGCAGCGCGTCAAGCTCGCGCCGGTCAGCGGCTCGCGACGATCGAGAACGACAGGGGGATGCGGCCGCGCTCGTCGGGAGCCACGTCGTGATGGCCGCCCCACCAGTCGACCGGGTGCTCGGCGACCTCGTCGATGGTGAGTCCCGCCCGGGCGACGGCCGTGACCACCTCACCGAGCGTCCATGCCCGAGCGAACTTCCAGTGCTGCTCCCCGTCGGGGATGCTCAGCCGATCGATGTACTCGGGTGCCCA
The DNA here is from genome assembly GCA_046566045.1 of Candidatus Limnocylindria bacterium. Taxonomy (GTDB): domain Bacteria; phylum Chloroflexota; class Limnocylindria; order Limnocylindrales; family CSP1-4; genus SPCO01. Next base: position 21,662 of record JBKHXL010000040.1, on the reverse strand, counting down.
GCCGCGCGACGCCTCCGGGCCGCCGAAGTAGTCGTAGTCCGTGACGATCCAGCGGCCGTCCGCATCGACGTCGAAGAGCCACTCGACGGGATGGCCCTCGAACAGGACCAGGCGCCCGCCGGGCGCAAGGAGGCGGCGGACCACCGCCGCCCAGGCGTCGAGATCGCCCAGCCAGGGCAACGACCCGCGCCCGGTGTAGACGAGGTCGGCCGTCCCGTCCAGCTCGTGCGGCGTGTCGAGCACGTCGGACTCGATCCAGCGCGCCGCCTCGCCGGCCCCGACCGCCTCGGCCAGTCGCCGCGCCAGCGCCAGCATGCGCGGGCTGAAGTCCACGCCGACGACTTCGCCCGCCCCGGCGTTCCACAGCGACAGCGTGTCGCGCCCGCCGGCGCACTGGAGGTGGATGGCTCGCCGGCAGCGGCCGCGCAGGTCGCCGATGCGGGCGACCTCCTCGGGGAACAGGTTCGTGCCGCCGCTGCGGATCAGCGCCACCGCCTCGTCGAACCAGCCCTCGTAGCGCTCGGCCGCCTCGTCCCAGGCGAGCCGATTGGCGGCGTGCCAGCCGGGCACGTCGACCCGCTCGGCGGGCGTGGCCGGTCGGATATCGGGGTCGTCGCTCACGGACGTCACGATACCCGCGCCACATGTCGTTGACACCGCAACCACCTGTCGGCTAGGATGCACGTCGAAGGAGCACCGCACCCATGCCAGCCATCACCGTCGACGACCTCACGGCCGTTCCCAGGATCCCCGTCCCGGACCCGACCATCGCCCGCCAGCGGCCCGTGCGCAGCGTCACCGTCGCGCCGCACGGCTACGAGGGGGAGGGGTTCCCGGTCCGGCGCGCCTTCGCCGGCGTCAAGCTCGAGGACCTCGACCCGTTCATCCACCTCGACCAGATGGGGGAGGTGGAGTACGCGCCAGGTGAGCCCAAGGGCACGCCGTGGCACCCGCACCGCGGGTTCGAGACCGTCACCTACATGATCGACGGCACGTTCGAGCACCAGGACTCGAACGGCGGCGGCGGGGTCATCACCAACGGCGATACCCAGTGGATGACCGCCGGCGCCGGGATCCTGCACATCGAGAAGCCGCCGGAGGCGCTCGTCGCCAGCGGCGGCCTGTTCCACGGCTTCCAGCTGTGGGTCAACCTGCCGGCCGCCCAGAAGTGGTCGCCGCCGCGCTACCAGGACATCCGAGCCAGCGAGGTCGCCCTGGCCTCCTCGCCGGACGGCGGGGTGCTCGTGCGCGTCATCGCCGGCGAGGTCGCCGGCCACCGGGGCCCGGGCTCGACCTACAGCCCGATGACCCTCGTCCATGCCACGCTCAGCCCGGGGTCGCGGCTCGTCCTGCCCTGGCGGCCGGAGGACAACGCGCTGGTCTACGTGATGGCCGGACGGGCCTCCGTCGGCGCCGAGGGGCGTCCGGTGGGCACGGGTCAGCTGACCGTGTTCGGCCCGGGCGACGCCATCACGGTCGGGGCCGACACCACCCAGGAGAGCCGCAGCCCGAACGTGGACGTGCTGATCCTCGGCGGACGCCCGATCCGTGAGCCGGTGGCCTGGATGGGTCCGTTCGTGATGAACACCCGCGAGGAGGTCCTGCAGGCGGTGGCCGACTACCAGGCCGGTCGCCTCGGCAGCATCCCGGCGGTCCACAACACCCCCTCGACGATCATCCAGACCCGCGGGAACGCGCCCGGCTGAGGGACCCTGCCCCGAGCCGGCAGCCGTCCGGGCGATCGAGCGCCGGACACGGTCAGGCGCGCGCGTCCTCGCCGTCGATGCCGCGCTCCCGCAGGGCCGCCGCCAGGCCCTCGGGATCGGCGACGGTCAGGTACAGGGCCGGGGCCCGAAACGGCCCGATCCGGATCGGGACGCTGGTATCGATGCGGACGCCCCCCAGGTGCGAGCCACCGAACGTGATGTCGCCGTGGCGCACGCTGCGCCGCACCCCGATCGCCCGGAACCAGTGCCACGGGCCCTCGATCCGCCAGCGGGTGATGTGCTCGATCGGGATGGTGGCCGAGGACCAGCCGAACCGGGCCTCCAGGGTCTCGTCCCCGAGCTCGACCCAGGCGTCCTCGGGACCGCGCACGCCGAACAGGCGAAGGACCGGCACGGAGCGTCGGCCGAGGCGGTAGGCAAAACGGCGGGCGGCCACGTCCGCAGCCTAGCGCAGCGCGACGGGAGGTGGCCGGCGGCACCCGGCTCGGTGTACCGTCCCCGCACGGAGGCGCACCCGACCGATGTCCGATGCCATCGACCTCGCGACCCTCCACGCTCGCACCGCCGGCGGAACCGCGATCGTGGACTGCCGGCCCCTGCACGCGTACAACGGCTGGCCGCTCGCCGGTGAGCCTCGCGGCGGGCACATCCCGGGCGCGACGGCCTTTCCGGTCGACTGGGTGGAGCAGCCGGACGGCCGCCAGCTCCGGCGTTCGCTCGAGCGCCTCGAGCGGGGCGACAGCGGACGGGTGGTCGTCCACGGGACCGGCCGCGATGACGCGCGTCGCGTCGCCGACCACCTCCGCGCGGTGCTCGGACACGATGCCGTGGAGGTCTTCGACGAGGGATTCGGCGCATGGGCCGGTCGCCCCGAGCTGCCGGTCGAGCGTCTCGTCCGGTACGAGCACCTCGTTCACGCGGGGTGGCTGCGCGAGCGGATCGAGGCGCGGACGGTGGCCGCCGTTGCGTCCGGTCGTCCGTGGGCACTGTTCCACGTGCAGTACAGCGGCCCGGAGGAGTACCTGGAGGGCCACCTGCCCGGTGCTGTGCACCTCGACACCGACCTGCTCGAGGACCCGGCCGACTGGGACCGGCGACGGCCGGCCGACCTCGAGCGGGCGCTGTGCGCCCTCGGGATCACGCGCGACACGACGGTCGTCCTGTACGGCCGGGACATCGAGGGATCGCCCGGCGATCGCCAGCCCGGTCGTCGCGCCGGCCAGATCGCCGCGGCCCGCGCTGCCGCGATCCTGCTGTGGGCAGGCGTCGAGGACGTGCGACTGCTCGACGGCGGCTATGACCACTGGGTCCGGGCCGGGCTGCCGATCGAGACGGACCAGCGCGAGCCGGTGCCGGTCGAGACGTTCGGTGGCGCGCTGCCGGGCAACCCGGCCGTCTTCGTGGACCAGCCCGACGTCCACCGCCTGCTGGCGGATCGCGACGGGTCGGTCGTCGTGAGCGTGCGCTCGTGGCCCGAACAGACCGGCGTCACCAGCGGCTACGACTTCGTGGAGCGGAAAGGCCGGATCCGGGGCGACGTGTGGGGTCACGGCGGCACGGATGCGCACCACATGCAGCACTACCGGAACGTGGACAACACGATGCGCGCCTACCCGGAGATCGCCCGAACGTGGGCGGCGGCCGGGATCACGCCGGACAAGCGGGTCGCGTTCTACTGCGGCACGGGCTGGCGGGCGAGCGAGGCCTGGTTCGCGGCCTGGCTCCAGGGCTGGGAGCGGGCGTCGATCTACGACGGCGGCTGGCTCGACTGGAGCCTGGACCCGGCCAACCCGATCGAGGACGGGGACCCCGACGCGGTGGACGACCGCGACGGGGCGTGACCGTGACCCGAGCCGTACGCGATGGCAGAATCCCCGGCATGAGCTTCCTGCGACGGTTGTTCGGGTCCGACGGCGACCAGGCGCGATCGGAGGCGGACGTGCCCTCGAGCACGCCGGCCGAGGTCGATGCGGCGGAGCGAGCGTACGAGGCGGACCTGCTGCGCGCGGAGCAGGATCGGCTCGATGCACTGCGCCAGCGCCAGCTGCGCTATGCCGACCACGCCTGGCGGCCACCGGCCCAGGGTGGGGAGCGGCGCGCCGACGACGAGGCCGAGCGGGACGGGTGACCGCGCATCCGGCGCCGGCGACGCCCGGCGACGCCCCGGAGACGCCCGGTAACGCCCGGAGACGCCGACGGGCTACGGCGCGCCGTCGGCGAGTTCCTGGAACAGCGTCAGCTGCAGGTCGCCCGGCCCCTCGAGCCTGGCGTTGAGCGAATCCCACGGGGTGCGCGTGGCGGCCGACCCAGGCGACGTCGCCGAGGGTCGGTGGCATGGCCGGCGGCTCAGGCGCACCCGGCGAGACCGGCGGCGGCACGTCGGGTCGCGAGTCGGTCGGCGTGTGCATGGCCCCATGGTGCCGCATCCCCGCGTGGAGGGCCGTCACCCGCGCTCCGGCCACGCGTCGCCTCCGGCCTGTGTGGCCTCCGCCTGCGTGGCCTCAGAGGCCTGGGTGGCCTCAGGCCGTGCGGACCTCCAGGAGCTCCAGCTCGGCGATGCGCCCGAGCGAGCCGACCCCGCCGCAGGCCGGGCAGACCACCATCGATCCGCCGAGCAGGTCGTCGTGGCCGAGCGGTCCGTGGAACCCGCAGCCGCACCGATAGTCCAGGTCGAGGGCCGTCGTCTCGAGGCTCGCGTTGGCCATCGGCCCGTCCTCGGTCAGCATCGTGAACGCCTGCTGGAGCGACGCGGCCGAGATGGCGGCCGCATGCCGGACGCGCACGACCGTGACCCGGCGCCCGCGGGCGTGCCGCGTGGCGGCGTCGAGGAGGTCCGCCACGAGCGCGACCTCATGCACGGCGGGCCCCCTCCGTCCGCCCGTCCACGAGCGCCACCACCGCGTCCACGAGACGCGGGATCGCGGCCCGGACGGGGGCGGACAGGCCGTCGAACCCGTCAGTGGACGCCGCTCCGACGCCGATGACGATGACCTCCGGCACGCGCCCGTACAGCTCGGCGGCCAGGTCGACGAGCAGGGCCGGGTCCACGTGGTGGGTGGATGCCCCGGCAGACGGCCGCGAGGCCCCGATCGCGGCCACGGAGATCTCGCCGGGAGGCTGGTCCATCGAGGCGTCGATGAGCACCACGAACGCCGCCCGCGCGATGTCGGCGGCGAGATCCGGGGTGAGCTGGTGGCGGGCGAGGACCGTCGCGCCGGCCATGCGCGGGTCGGCGGCGAGCCACGCCGCGACCTCCGGGCCCACGCCGTCGTCCGCGCGCAGGCCGTTGCCGAAGCCGATGACCAGCGGAGGTCCGGTCACCGGCGCAGCTCGTCGAGCACCGCCCCGTCGGGCCCCACCAGCTCGAGGTGGAGAGCCATCTCGCCGATCGCGTGGGTCGAGCAGGACAGGCATGGGTCGAAGCAGCGGATGACGGCCTCGACCCGGTTGAGCATCGACTCCGTCAGCGTCGCGCCCCGAACGTACCGGCGCGCGACCTGCGCGACACCCTGGTTCATGGCCAGGTTGTTGTGCCCGGTCGCGATGACGAGGTTCGCCCACTGCACGATCCCGTCGTCGTCGACGCGGTAGTGATGGAGGAGCGTGCCGCGCGGGGCCTCGGACACGCCGATACCCTCGTTCGCGTTGATGCCGGCCACGGACCGAACCCGCGAGGACAGGATGTCCGGCTGGCGAAGGAGGTCCTCGATGCGCTCGGCCGCGTTGAGCGTGTCGATGAGCCGGGCGTAATGGTAGTGGAACGAGCTGCCCGGGACGCGCCCGAGGCGCTGGCGGAACTCGTCCAGCTCGGCGTCCGCCCGCGGTGTCCCGAGGCGGTCGGCCACGATGACCCGTGCGAGCGGCCCGACCCGGTACACCCCGTCTGGGTAGCCGAGCGCCTTCCAGTAGGTGGACTTGAGGTACGACCACGGCTCGACCGACTCGCCCAGGTAGTCCTGGTACGTGCGCGGGTCGATCCGATCGGCGAGGCGGGCGCCGTCGGCGTCCACGACCCGCAACCGGCCGCCGTAGTGATCCACGGTCCCGTGCTCGTCGACGAGCGCCATGAACGCCGAGCGGAACGACCCGAAGGTGGCGGCCTCCTCCTCCCAGCGCACGAGCTCGCTCTTGTACCAGGCGAGCGCCCGCTCGATGGCCTCGATGGCGTCCGGGATGGTGGCCAGGATCCGGTCCCGGGTCTCGATCGCGAGCGGGGCATCCACCCCGCCCTGCACGATCCAGGCGGGGTGGATGCGCTTGCCCCCGAGCCACTCGATGATCTGCTGGCCGAAGCGGCGCAGGCCGATCCCGTCGCGCGCCAGCTGCGGGTTCGCGCGGGCCACGCCGAGGATGTTGCGGTCGGCCGGGTCGCCGTCGAATCCGAACAGCAGGTCCGGGGAGGACAGGTGGAAGAAGCTCAGCGCGTTCGACTGGACGATCTGAGCCAGGTTCATGACCCGCCGCAGGTCCACGCCGGTCGGTGGCGGCGTGACCGCCATGATCTCGTCGCATGCCTTCGACGAGGCCACGAGGTGGCTGACCGGGCAGATGCCGCAGATGCGCGCCATGATCGACGGCATCTCGTGGACCGGGCGCCCCTGGACCATCCGCTCGAACCCCCGGAACTGCGTGACGTGGAATCGTGCGTCGGTCACCTCGCCGGCGTCGTCGAGGTGGATGGTGATGCGGGAGTGGCCCTCGATCCGGGTGATCGGGTCGATGGTGATCGTGGTGTCGGTCATGGGAGCCTCACCGTCCGAACCGGGCGCCGCTGGTATCGGGCTCGCGCCCCTCGATGAGGTCGACGAGCACGCCGTGGATGAGGTCCGCGGATGGCGGGCAGCCGGGCAGGTAGACGTCGACGTCCACCACGCGGTGGACGGCGCGCGCCGTCGGCAGGAGCGGCGGCACCATCTGGAGCGGGATGCCCGGGTTGCGCGTGACGTTCTCGACGTAGGCCCGCTCCAGGAGCGGTCCCGGTCCGATCGGGTTGCGCATGCCCGGCACGTTGGCAGTCACCGCGCAGTCGCCGAGGGAGACGAGCGTCGTCGTCCGCTCGCGCACGAGGCGGATCCGCTCGAGGTCCTCCTCGCTCGACACGGCGCCCTCGACCAGGCACACGTCCACGTGGTCCGGGAAGACCTTGGCGTCGATCAGCGGGCTGTACACGATGTCCACGCGCTCGGCGAGGTCGAGCAGCCGCTCGTCCATGTCGAGGAACGACATGTGGCAGCCCGAGCAGCCGTCGAGCCAGATGGTGGCGAGCGTCGGGCGGGTCATCGGGGTGCCCCGTCGGTGGCCACGTGGCGCAGGTAGGGGAGGAACGGCCGGCGGGCCTTGCCACCCTGGGCCACCGAGCGGCCCTTCTCGAACAGGGCGGCGGTCGGGCAGACCTGGACGCACTTGCCGCAGCTGGTGCAGGTCGGGGACTCGCCCCACGGCGTGCCCATGTCGGTCACGACCCTGGCGTCCAGGCCGGAACCCTTGATGCCCCACGTGCGGGCGCCCTCGACCTCCTCGCAGACCCGGACGCAGCGGGCGCACATGATGCAGCGGTTGTGGTCGATCGCGAACAGGGGGTGGCTGGCGTCGATCGCCACCGCCGGGTCGATGACGGGCAGCTCGATGTGGTCGACCCGCAGGGTCTCGGCGAGGTCCTGCAGCTCGCAGTGGTCGTTGGCCACGCAGACGGCGCACACGTGGTTGCGCTCGACGAACAGCATCTCGGCGATCGTCCGTCGGTATTCGACGAGCTCGTCCGACGTCGTCGTGACCGTCATGCCCTCGACGACGGCCGTCGTGCAGGCCGGGGCGAGCTTGGCCGAGCCGGCGATCTCGACCACGCACAGGCGGCAGGCGCCCGTGTCGGACAGGCCGTCGAGGTGGCACATCGTCGGGATGTCGATGCCGTTCTCGCGGGCCACCGACAGGATCGACTGGCCGTCGTGGCCGGCGACGTCCCTGCCGTCGATGCGGAGCGTGTGGACGGTCATGCGGGCACCAGCCCTTCCTCGATGCGGCACACGCCCGCCGGGCAGACGCGGTCGACGATGTGGGCCTCGTACTCGTCGCGGAAGTAGCGCAGGGTGCTGAAGACGGGGTTGGGGGCACCCTGGCCGAGGCCGCACAGACTGGTTCGACCGACCATCCGCGCGAGTCGCTCCAGGCGATCGAGGTCGGCGAGGACCGCGCGGCCAGTGGCGATCGAGTCGAGCAGCATCCACAGCTCGGTCGTCCCCACCCGGCACGGGGCGCACCTGCCACAGGACTCCTCGCGCATGAAGTCCATGAAGTAGCGCGCGAGGTCGACCATGCACGAGGTGTCGTCCATGACGATCATCCCGCCCGAGCCCATGAACGAGCCGACGCCGGTGAGCGATTCGTAGTCGACCGGCATGTCCAGGAAACGGGAGGGGATGCAGCCCCCGGCCGGGCCACCGGTCTGGACGGCCTTGAAGGGCCGTCCGTCGATGATCCCGCCGCCGATGTCGAAGACGATCTGGCGCAGGGTCGTGCCCATCGGGACTTCGACGATCCCCGTGTTGACGACGCGTCCCGCGATCGCGAACACCTTCGTGCCCGTGCTCGAGCCCGTGCCGATCGACGCGAACCAGGCGGCACCGCGGCGGATGATCGGTGGCACGCTGGCGAACGTCTCGACGTTGTTGATGAGGGTCGGGCGGCCCCACAGGCCGGCGACGGCGGGGTAGGGGGGTCGCGGCTTCGGCGTTCCGCGCCCGCCCTCGATGGAGGCGATGAGCGCCGTCTCCTCCCCGCACACGTAGGCCCCGGCGCCGAGGCGGACGTCCACCTCGAACGAGAACTCGGTGTCCATCACACGCGCGCCGAGGTAGCCGGCCTGGACCGCGTCGCGGATGGCCGTCCGTACGCGCCCGACCACCAGGGGATACTCGCCGCGGCAGTACACGTACCCGGCCGTCGCGCCGACGGCGTAGGCCGCGATGGCCATCCCCTCGAGGACGCGATGGGGGTCGCTCTCCAGGATGCTCCGGTCCATGAAGGCGCCCGGGTCGCCCTCGTCGGCGTTGCAGATGACGTACGTCGGTGAGCCGGAGGCCTTGGCCACGGTGTTCCACTTGAGGCCGGTCGGGTAGCCCGCCCCTCCGCGCCCGCGCAGCCCGCTGGCGGTCACCTCGTCGCGGACCTCCACCGGTGTCCGTTCCGTGAGGACCGTGCGGAGCGCCGCGTAGCCGCCGTGGCGGACGTAGTCCTCGACATCCTCGGGATCGACGCTCCCGAAGTGCTCGGTGGCGATCCGGACCTGGTCCGTGAAGAACGGCTCGCTCGGCGCCGGTCCGGCGCCGAGCGGCGCGGACGACAGCGTGGCGACGATGGCGTCGAGATCGTCGGGCCGCACGTGCCGGAACAGCGTCCCGGTCTCCGGCACGCGGACGAGCGGGCCCGCCGCGCACAGGCCGAGGCAGCCGACGCGCTTGACCGCGACGTCGTCCACCCCGGCGTCGGCGAGCCGCTCGCGGAGCCCGAGCAGGACGCCGTGCGACCCCGTGGACAGGCAGCTGACCGCCTCGCACACGAGGGCGGACGCCCGCACCGCCGTGGCGGGCAGCGTCTCGTCCATCACAGCGCCGCCAGCCGTTCCACGAGCTCGGCCGGATCGACCCGCGCGCTGACCTCGCCGTCGACGATCGCGGCAGGTGCCAGGCTGCACGAGCCGAAGCAGCGGCCGGTCAGCAGGGTGACGCGCCCGTCCGCCGTCGTGGCGCCCGGCTCCACCCCGAGTCCCTCCCGGATGCGGGTGAGGATGGCCATCGCCCCGTTGATGTAGCAGGCGGTGTCGGTGCACACGACGCACGTATGGGCGCCGGGCGGCCGAAGCCGGAAGTTGTGGTAGAACGTGGCCACGCCGTACACCGTGGACGGCGGCAGTCCCAGGCTGGCCGCGACAAAGCGCAGCGCGTCGTCGTCGATCGAGCCGAACGCCTCCTGGACCGCGTGGAGCGTCTCGATGAGGGCGTCGGGGCGGTTCCCGAGGCGGCGCATCCGCGTCTCGACCGTCCGCCAGCGCTCGTCGTCGCTGGGCGGTGCCGGTCTCGCCTGGGCGACGGTCATCGGAAGCACCTCTCGTCGTGGCGCGGCGTGCCGGTCCGGGCAAGGGAGGTGGGCACGCCGCGGCCCGTCGAACGTAGCACCGGCGGGGTCTCGCGCCATGTGACGTTCGGCCCGGAAGCGACGGGCCGCAGCGCCCTCGAACTCTCCCCCTGTGGCCCCCGAACCGGCCGGGTCCTCGACCCATACTCGGTTCGTGGGTCCGCCGCGGGGCTCGGCGTCAGCGCGACGCGGGCCGCGAACGGCGGCCGACACCAGCCCGCAAGGGAGCCGAACGCCCGTGACCCGACGAACCGGTTGCCTCGACGGCAACGAGGCCGCCGCCCGCATCGCCTACGCGCTGAGCGAGGTGATCGCCATCTATCCCATCACCCCGGCCTCGCCGATGGCCGAGCACTGCGACGACTGGTCGGCCGCGGGCCGCCCGAACCGTTGGGGCGCCGTCCCCGAGGTCGTCCAGCTCCAGTCGGAGGCCGGTGCCGCGGGCGCGCTCCACGGCGCTCTCCAGGCGGGCGCCCTGGCCACGACCTTCACGGCGTCGCAGGGGCTCCTGCTGATGATCCCGAACATGTTCAAGATCGCCGGCGAGCTGACGCCGGCCGTCATCCACGTCGCGGCGCGCACCGTGGCCACCCACGCCCTGTCGATCTTCGGCGACCACAGCGACGTGATGCACGCCCGGACGACGGGCTGGGCGATGCTCGCCGCGGGGTCGGTCCAGGAGGCTCACGACCTCGCGCTGGTGAGCCATGCGGCCACGCTCCGGGCGCGCGTCCCGTTCCTGCACTTCGTCGACGGCTTCCGGACCAGCCATGAGATCGACCGGATCGAGCTCCTCGACGACGACGACATCCGGGCGCTGGTGCGCGAGGACGACGTGCTCGCCTTCCGCCGGCGCGGGCTGACCCCCGATGCCCCGGTCGTCCGTGGGACGGCCCAGAATCCCGACGTCTTCTTCCAGGCCCGCGAGGCCGCCAACCCGTATCACGCCGCCGTGCCGGAGACGGTCCAGGCGGTCATGGACGAGCTGGCCGACCGGACCGGTCGCGGCTACCACCTCGTGGACTACCACGGCGCCCCCGACGCCGAGCGAGTCGTCGTGGTCATGGGCTCGGCGGCAGGCGCCATCGAGGAGACCGTGGACGCGCTCGTCGACGCGGGCGAGCGCGTCGGCATGCTGCGTGTGCGCCTGTTCCAGCCGTTCCCGGCGGCGGCGCTGCTCGCGGCCCTGCCGCCCACCACGCGCGCGATCGCCGTGCTCGACCGCACCAAGGAGCCGGGCGCCGTCGGTGAGCCGCTGTACCTCGGCGTCGTGGGCGCCCTGGCCGAGGCGACGGACGACGACCCGCCGCCGTTCGCGACCCCGCCGCGCGTGATCGGCGGCCGCTACGGCCTGTCCTCCAAGGAGCTCACACCGGGGATGGTCAAGCCGATCTTCGACGAGCTGGCCGGGGACCGGCCGAAGCGCCACTTCACGGTCGGCATCAACGACGACGTGACGCACCTGAGCCTGCCCATCGATCCGTCGTTCCGCAGCCGCCGGCCGGCCGGCGAGGTGCAGGCGCTGTTCTTCGGGCTCGGCTCGGACGGCACGGTCGGGGCCAACAAGGCCTCGGTCAAGATCATCGGCGAGGGCACCGAGCTGTACGCCCAGGGCTACTTCGTGTACGACTCGAAGAAGTCGGGCTCGATGACCGTGTCCCACCTGCGCTTCGGGCCCGAGCCCATCCGCTCGACCTACCTCATCGAGGACGCCGATCTCATCGCCTGCCACCAGTTCGGGCTGCTGGGCAAGACCGCCATCCTCGATCGGGCCCGCGACGGCGCCACGTTCCTGCTGAACGCCCCGTACGGGCCCGACGAGGTGTGGGACCGACTCCCGGCCGCGGTCCAGCGCCAGATCCTCGACAAGCACATCGATCTGTGGGTCATCGACGCCTACGCCGTGGCCGAGGCCGCCGGCATGGGCAGCCGCATCAACACCGTCATGCAGCCGTGCTTCTTCCAGCTGTCCGGCGTGCTGCCGGCCGACGAGGCGATCCGGCGCATCAAGGCCGCCGTCCAGCAGACCTACGCCAGGCGTGGCGAGGCCGTCGTCCAGCGCAACTTCGCGGCCATCGACGCCTCGCTGGCCGGACTCGCCCGGGTCACGCCGGGCGCGGTCACCACCGAGCGCTCGACGGTCCCGACCCTCCCGGTGGACGTCCCGGACTTCGTGACCCGGGTCACGGCCCGGCTGATCGCCGGGGAAGGGGACCAGCTCCCGGTCAGCGCGCTGCCGGTGGACGGCACGTTCCCGACGGGTACGACCGCCCTCGAGAAGCGCGGCATCGCCCAGATGATCCCGGCCTGGGACCCCAGCATCTGCATCGATTGCGGCAAGTGCGCGATGGTCTGCCCGCACGCCGCCATCCGGATGAAGGTCTTCCCGGCCGACGCGGTCGCCGGTGCGCCCGAGACATTCCGGCACAAGGCGTTCCGCTCGCGTGACCTGCCCGACCACCGCCTGACCATCCAGGTCGCGCCCGACGACTGCACGGGCTGCGGGGTCTGCGTGGACGTGTGCCCGGCCAGGGACAAGACGGAGATCCGGCACAAGGCCATCGACATGGCGCCGATCGGACCGCTCCTCGAGGTCGAGCGGGCGAACTGGGACGTCTTCGCCGCGATCCCGCCGCTCGACCGCTCGCTCCTCGCGCACGACACGGTCAAGGGCAGCCAGGTCCTGGAGCCCCTGTTCGAGTTCTCCGGTGCGTGCGGCGGCTGCGGCGAGACACCGTACCTGCGCCTCATCAGCCAGCTGTTCGGCGACCGCATGATCGTGGCCAACGCGACCGGTTGCTCGTCGATCTACGGCGGCAACCTGCCGACCACGCCGTGGACGGTCAACGGCGCGGGACGGGGACCGGCCTGGGCCAACTCGCTGTTCGAGGACAACGCCGAGTTCGGCCTCGGGATGCGACTCGCCCTCGACGCCCAGACCGACCAGGCGCGGACGATCCTGGCGCGGCTCGCCGCCGATGTCGGGGACGCTCTCGTGGCCTCGATCCTGGAGGCCGACCAGACGACCGAACCCGGCGTGCACGCCCAGCGGGAGCGCGTGGCCCGGCTCCGGGCGGCCCTGGCCGAGGTCGAGGGTCCCGCGCGCGAGGACGCCCAGCATCTGCTGACCCTGGCCGACGATCTCGTCCGGCAGGGGGTCTGGATCGTCGGCGGCGATGGCTGGGCCTATGACATCGGCTTCGGCGGCCTCGACCACGTGCTGTCCTCCGGCCGCAACGTCAACGTGCTCGTCCTCGACACGGAGGTCTACTCGAATACCGGCGGCCAGGCGTCGAAGGCCACGCCCCGCGCGGCCGTGGCCAAGTTCGCGGCGGCGGGGAAGGGCACCGCAAAGAAGGACCTGGGCGCCATCGCCCGCGCCTATGGGAACGTGTTCGTCGCCCAGATCGCGATGGGGGCGAGCGACGCCCAGACGACCCGGGCGCTCCTCGAAGCGGACGCCTGGCCGGGTCCGTCGCTGGTCATCGCCTACAGCACGTGCATCGCGCACGGCATCGACATGAGCCAGTCGATGTCGCATCAGAAGGACGCGGTGCGCAGCGGCTACTGGCCGCTCTACCGCTTCCATCCCCAGGAGATCGAGGGCGGACGCCCGTTCAAGCTGGATTCGGCCAGGCCGACGATCCCGATCGCGGCGTTCGCGGCCAGGGAGACGCGCTTCGCCGTGCTCCAGCGCACCGATCCGGATCGGGCGCGCGAGCTGGCCGAGCTGGCCCAGGCCGACGCGGACGAGCGCTGGCGCTACTACGAGCAGCTGGCCGGCGTCGAGCGGACCGTGCCCCACCTGCGGCCGGTATCGGACGCCGACGCGACCGACGCGGCCCCGGCGTCGGCGGGCGAGGACGATGGGGGTGAACCGTGAGCATCGAGCTGCGGACCAGCTATCTGGGCCTCGACCTGCGGTCGCCGCTGGTCGCCTCGGCGGCGCCGGGGAACCTCGATCCGGGCTATGTCGCGCGCCTCGAGCGGGCGGGCGTGGGGGCGGTCGTCCTGCCGTCGCTCTTCGAGGAGGAGATCCAGGCCGAGGGGATCGGGCTCGACCATGCCCTCGAGCAGGGGACCGAGCAGTTCGCCGAGGCCCTCGACTACTTCCCGGACGTCGCCGGCATCATCGGCGCCGAGGACCGCTACGTGACGTCGCTCGAGCGCGTCCGCGCGGCGGTCGCGATCCCGGTCATCGCCTCGCTCAACGCGACCACGCCGGGTGGCTGGGTCCACCACGCCCGACGCCTGCAGGACGCGGGTGCGGACGCCCTCGAACTCAACGTGTACCACGTCCCGGCCGACCCGAAGCGCACGGGAGCGGACGCCGAGGCCGCCGACCTCGAGCTCATCGCGGCGGTCCGCGCGGTCGTCTCGATCCCCCTGGCGGTCAAGCTCAGCCCGTTCTACTCGGCGTTCGCGTCGTTCGCGGCGGGCGCCGTGGCGGCCGGTGCCGACGGGCTCGTCCTGTTCAACCGCTTCTACCAGCCGGACGTGGACCTCGAGACCCTTGACGTCGTGGCCTCGCTCGACCTGAGCCACCCGTCGGAGCTTCGCCTGCCGGTCCGCTGGATCGCGATCCTGCGGCCGCAGCTCGGTCAGGGGACCTGCCTTGCGGCCACCTCCGGCGTGCACACCGGCGGCGACGTGGTCAAGGCGCTCATGGCCGGAGCCGACGTGGTGTGCATGACGTCCGCCCTGTTGCGTCATGGGCCCGAGCGTGTCGCGACGGTGGAGGCCGAGCTCGTGGCCTGGCTGACCGAGCGCGAGTACGTGTCGGTCGCCCAGGTGCGCGGCAGCGCGACCGCGGCGACCGCCGGCGATCCGGCCATCTTCGAGCGCGCCAACTACATGGCCACGCTCCGCTCGTTCCACACGCCGCCGATGCTCCAGCCCGGCCGGCGCTCGTCGATGCCGGTGCTGTGAGGACCAGCGCATGTGCGTGACCTATCCCGGGCGCATCGAGGCCGTCGCCGCCGGCATGGCCATGGTGCGAATCCAGGGCGAACGACGCCGGGCGTCCCTGGCGGTCGTCCCTGACGCGACCATCGGCGACTGGGTGATCGTGGCCGCGGGGACCGTCCTCGAGATCATCGAGCCGGACGAGGCGGTCGAGATCCTGGCCATCCTGGACCAGGCGACCCGCGCGACACAGGAGGACGACGCATGACTCCGAGCATCCGACCGCATTCGACCCTGCGCCGGGGCGTGCTGCTCGCCTTCGGGACCGCCGCCATCAGCGGCCTGTCCGTGTACGTCAACGCGTACGGCGTCAAGCTCGTGGCCGACGCCAGCGTGTACACCACCGCCAAGAACGGCGTGGCCGCGGTGCTCCTCGTCGGGCTGGCCCTGGCCCTCGGAGCGCACCGCCAGGTACCGAGCCTCGCCGGCCGCCAGTGGCTCGGGCTGCTGGCGGTCGCGCTCGTCGGAGGCAGCATCCCGTTCGTGCTGTTCTTCAGCGGCCTGGCCCTCGCCACGGCCCCCGCTGCCGCGTTCATCCACAAGACCCTGTTCGTGTGGGTCGCCCTCCTGGCGGTCCCGCTCCTCGGCGAGCGGCTGGGCCTCGTCCCGATCGGCGCGCTCGCCGTGCTCCTCCTCGGCCAGGTCCTGATGACGCCACCGACCGGTTTCGGGTGGGGCGTCGGCGAGACGATGATCGCGGGCGCGACCCTGCTGTGGTCCGTCGAGGTCATCGTGGCCAAGCGCCTGCTCGCGGGCATCTCCGCGCCGCTGCTGGCGGCCTCGCGGATGGGTCCTGGCGTCGTGATCCTGCTCGGCTACCTGGCCGTGACCGGCCGGCTGGGCGGTCTCGCGACGATCCCCGCCGACGCCCTCGTGTGGATCCTCGCGACCGGGCTCCTGCTGGCCGGCTACGTGGCGACCTGGTACGGCGCGCTGCGACTCGCTCCGGCCACCACCGTGACCAGCGTCCTCGTCGCCGGGGCGGTCGGCACGGGCGTCGTGAGCGCCCTGACCGGCAGCATCGTTCCAGATCCGCGCGTGGTCGCCGGATACCTGGTCGTCATCGCGGCCGTCGCGCTCATCGCGGGGTCCGCCCTGCGAAGCCGTCCGGAGGAGCCCCATGGCGTCGTGGCGACCTCCGGCTGATCTCGCCGACGGCGGGTCGCGTGCCGCGTGCGAGGGCGGCGCCAGCGCGCCGGGCCGCCGCCGGCCGGTCAGCGGTCCGATCCTGTTCGCCCGCTACGCCTACGGGCCGAATCGACTCGGCCTGTGCGGGCCGGACGACGCCGAGGCCCTCTTCGGTGAGGGCGCCCAGGGCACCGACGAGCGTGAGCTGCGCGCTCTCGCGCTCGGCTTCGAGGGGGCCTACCCGTACCTCCAGCTGATCGCCGGCGCGAACGGGATCGCCGACCCGCTCGATCGCCGCGTCGTCGAGTCCTATTGGCTGGGCGGCCCGCTGCTCGATGCGGTCACCCCGGATCTTCTCGGGGAGTCGCTCCGACGGCGCTTCCGCGCCCGCCTGAGCGGCCCGGCGTGGGGCTGGATGCGCTCGGCCGCGCCCGCCGGCGCGAAGCCGGTCCACGCGTTCCACGTCCTCGACGTCTTCCCAAAGGTCGGGTTCCTGCGGGCCGAGCAGGCCGCCGCCGTCGTCACGGCGATGGACTCGTGCCGGATCCGCTGGGGTCGCGTGCGCGAGCGGATCGGTGACGGGCTCCTCGTGGACGTGGTGCCGCTGGTCATGGACGAGGGCAAGCTCGCGTTCGGGGCCCCGCGCCCCGAACACGTCACGGGCTGGCGCGACGGGCGGGGCTTCCTCGGCGACGTGGCCAGCGGCGACGTCGTCTCGATCCACTGGGGCTGGGCGTGCGACGTGCTGGGGGAGGACCAGGCGAGGCGCCTGATCGCGTGGACCCGGCGCGAACTGGAGATCGCCAACCAGACCCTGTAGCCCGTGGCGAGCAGGTCGCGCGTCGCCGGGTCCGGTCCGCCGATACTTGGGCGATGACCCGAGCCTCCCGCGCGACGTTCGCCCTGTTCGGCCGCTTCCAGCCCGATGCCCGCTGGTTCCTGGTCACCTCGTTCGTCGCCGGCGCCGCACTCAGCCTGTACTGGATCGACTTCAACCTGTACCTCGCCGCGCTCGGCTTCTCCACGGCCCACATCGGCATCGTGTCGACCCTGGCGTCGCTGGCCGGCGCGGTGGTCGCGTTCCCCGCGAGTGCCGCCTCGGACCGCTACGGGCGGCGGGCCATCATCGCGGGGGGCGTGGCCATGTCGCTGGCGGCCACGCTCGGTCTCGTCGCCACGGACTCGCTGCTGGCGATCGTCGTCTTCGCGGCGTTGTGGTCCGCCGGGCAGCAGGCGATGCTCGTGGTCGGCGCCCCGTTCATGGCCGAGCACAGCGACCCGGGCCATCGGAACGACCTGTTCGCCGTGCAGTTCGCGATCCAGAACGTCACGAACATCGTGGCGGCGGTGCTCGGCGGGGTCGTGGCGGTGGTCATCGCCTCCGCCGTCGGCCTCGATCCGGATGGACCGGGGACCTACCGCATCATCCTGGTCATCATGGCCGGCCTGCTGGCAGCCGGGCTGCTGACCGTGGCCCGCATCGGCGACGACCGGCCGCGCACCGTGAGCCGCGCCCGCCTGCGCGCCGCGGGCGAGCCGGCGAGCTTCCCGCCGGACCCCCGGCGGTCGCGCTTCCTGTCGGCGGTCGTGGTCCGCGACCGGACCCGCTTCATCCGGCTGCTGACGCCCGGCCTGCTCATCTCGATCGGGGCGGGCCAGGTGATCCCGTTCCTCAACCTGTACGTGCAGCGCAAGTTCGGGCTCGATCTCGCCTCGCTGAACGCCGTCTTCGCGGTCACCAGCTTCGGCACGGTCCTGGCCATCCTGGCCCAGCCGCGGCTCGCCCGGCGGTTCGGCCCGATCACCTCGGTCGTCATCGTCCAGGGCCTGAGCATCCCGTTCCTGGTCGTGCTGGGGTTCTCGCCCGTGCTCTGGACGGTCATCCTGGCCATCGCCGTGCGCAACTCGCTGATGAATGCCGGCAACCCGATCTTCACCGCCTTTGCCATGGGCCAGGTGACGACCGGCGAGCGGGCGACCCTGTCCGCCGCGATGAGCGTGCTGTGGCAGGTCGGCTGGATCATCGGCGGGCTGTGGTTCGTGCTCCTGCAGGCGACCGTCGGATTCGAGGCCGGCTATACCGTCAACTTCGTGACCATCATCACCCTGTACACGACGGCCACCGCCTTGTACTGGATCTGGTTCCGGGCGACCGACCGGCGGCGGTGACCCGGGCGCTGCGCGAGGGTCAGCCGGCGCCGGTCGCCACGAGCAGGCTGGTCACGAGCAGGACGAGCGCGACCGGCACCCAGACGCGCCGCTCCCCGGCGCTCCGGCTGATGGCGTTGAGGGCGACCGCCAGGGCCGAGAACGCGACCGCCACCCAGGCGATCCACGGGACGGCCTCGGCGATGCCGGCGAGGGCCACGCCGCCCGCCGACAGCACACCGAGCCCGAGCGCCGCGATGAGCGCGCCCTGGATGGCCGCCAGCACCCGCAGGCCCGGCGGGAAGCGACCGGGGAAGGCGCCGCCCATGGCGTACGTGCCCCACGGTGCCCCGAGGGCCAGCGCGACCTGGAAGGCGACCACGCCCGCCGCGACGAGCGCGAACACGAGCGCGGCCACGGTCGACACGTCCATCGCCGCATTGTCGGGCATGCGGCCGCGGAGCGGGTCGCCACGCTCCGGCTGAGGGGGTAGGATCGGCCCGATGGGTGGGGCGACGATGCTGGCGGCGATCGGTGAGCGCTATGGCACGCCCGACGTCGTCGAGGTGCGCGAGATCGAGCGACCCGAGCCCACCGGCGACGCGGTGCTCGTGCGCGTCCACGTGGCGTCGGTCAATCGCGCCGACCTCGATGTCATCGACCCGCGCCCGGGGTTCCTTCGGCTGATGCTCGGCCTGCGCCGGCCGAGGAACGCGCGGCTGGGCATCGACGTCGCCGGCGTGGTCGAGGCGGTCGGACCCGACGTGCGCGGCTTCGCGCCGGGCGACCGCGTCTTCGCGGACCTGTTCGGCTGGGGCCGCGGCGCGTTCGCGGAGTACGTCGCTGCGCCCGAGGCGGCCTTCCAGCCCATCCCGGAGGGCCTGTCGTTCGAGCATGCGGCCACGCTCCCGCACGGCGGCATCCTCGCCTTCCAGGGGCTGCGTCTGCGCGACGGCCGGACCGTCGGTCCGGGCGACCGCGTCCTGATCGAGGGTGCGACGGGGTCGGTCGGGCCGTTCGCGCTCCAGATCGCCAAGGCCCGCGGCGCCGAGGTGACCGGCGTGTGCAGCACGAGCAAGATCGACCTGGTCCGCTCGCTCGGCGCCGACCACGTCATCGACCACACCACCACCGACTACACGAGGACCGGCGAGCGCTACGACTGGATCCTGGCGGCCGACTCGCACCACTCGCTCCTCGCCAGCCGGCGGGCCCTGCGACCAGGCGGCGTCTACGTCACCCTCGGCGGCGACGCCGGCTCGATCGTGTCCGCCCTCGTGCTGGGGCCGCTCCTGTCGCGCCTCGGGGATCGCCGCGTCGGGTTGATGCTGTGGTGGAAGCCGTTCGACCCGGCCGACGTCCGCGCGCTCGTCGCGCTCATCGCCGAGGGTCGGGTGACGCCCGTCATCGATCGGCGCTATCCGCTCGCGGCGGTGCGCGACGCGCTCGAGCGCGTCCATCGCGGCGACGCCCGCGGCAAGGTCCTCGTGACCGTCCGCGAGTAGGGCCCGAGGGTCCGTCCCTCGACGAACCCGTGCCCGTCAGCCTACGCGAGCACCTCGCGAAGCCTCGCGGCGAAGGCGTCCGGCTCGCCGGACTGCCCGTACTCGCCGCCGAGGAAGCCGCCATGGTCGCTCGGGAACGGTCACGCCGGCACGCCTTCCGCGAGGATGGCTTCGATCTGGCCGACCGCCTCGACGATGCCCTGCTCCATGCCCATGTCGAGGACCTGCTGGAGCGCCTCGGGGGTCGGATAGCGGCTCTCGATGGTCATCCGCGTGCGGCCGCCGTCGATCGGCTCGATGGTCACACGACCCTCGGCCCGGGCCAGCTCGTCGTTGGGGGTGCCGTCGTCGTTGGCGAAGCCGTCCACGAAGGCCAGCAGGCGCGGCGGCTCCACCTCGACGATGTCCCAGTAGCCACGGGGCTGGTCGCCCTCCGGTCCGGTCATGTGGTACTCGACGCGGCTGCCGGGCGTCAGGTCGTGGGTGGTGAAGGTCGCCGGGTAGGTCGGGGGACCCCACCAGCGCTCGAGCTGGCGCGGATCGGCCCACAGGTCCCAGATGCGTTCCGGCGTGGCGTCGAACTCGGCCGTCAGGGTGAAGGTCAGGGCGTCGAGGTCCCTGTGGACGGCGGTCACGGTCATCGTCGGGGTTCCTCCATGCGACCGATGAGATCGGTCATGCGGTCGATGCGACCGCGCCACAGGGCCTCGTACCGGTCGAGCAGGCCGCGCGCCAGCCTGAGGCCCTCGATATTCGTGCTGACCACCTTGCGGCGCCCGCTGCGCTGCTTGGTCACGAGGCCGGCCCGTTCCAGCACGGCGACATGCTTCTGCACCGCGGCGAAGCTCATCGGGTAGTGCCGGGCCAGTTCGGCGACCCCCTCGTGCCCGCTCATGGCGCGCAGCACGATGTCACGTCGCGTGGCGTCGGCCAGCGCGGCGAAGATCTGGTCGGGCTCGAAGGTGGTCTGCATTGGTACAACCATACGGTTGTATGACAGAGGGTGTCAAGCGCGCGGCGCGACCCGCTCCCGTCCGATGAAGTGGCTGGCCAGCGTGGCGGTCAGGTAGCCGAACACCCCGAGGCCCCACAGCGAGAGCAGCCAACCGAGCAGGCGGCCTTCGCCCGTCGCGGGCTGGGACGTGGCTCCGGTCGTCATCGCGAACAGGGTCCACCACAGCGCATCGGCGTAGTCCGTGAACGGTTCGGCGCCGCTGCCGTCCACGGCGGTGGGGGACTCGAACGACGCCATGCCGGCAGCACCGACCGCGACGACCAGCGCGGTCGCCGCCAGGAGGTAGCCGACGCCCCGCTGCGCGGCGGTGGCGCGCAGGGACGCGAGGCCGCGATTGATCGAGGTCAGGACGCGCAGCAGGCCGACCGAGCGCACGACGCGCGCTGCCCGCAGGATGCGCAGGGCCGCGAACACGCGGACGATGCGCAGGGCAGGGAGCGCCAGTGAGAGCACCGTCAGCCAGTGGGTGCGCAGGTAGCGGACCTTCGCCGGCGCGATGGTGAACTCGATCAGGAAGTCGAGGATGAACAGGCCCCAGATCGCCCAGACGGCGATCGTCAGCGAACGCGGCAGGTCGCCGGTCACGAGCTCCGCCACGAGGAGGGCGATCCACGCCGCGGAAAGGATGACCATGATCGAATCGAGCGCGCCGTGGACGTTCTCGAGCAGCGTCTCGCGCTGGCGTTCCAGCTCGGATGGCAGGTCGGGCGGGCGGTCGGTCGGGCGGTCGGTCACGGCGCGGCGATCCCTTCGCTGACGGATGGCTCGAGACGATCGTACGCGAGGTGTCGTGCGGCGGCCGGCTCCTTGGTCGACGGTGCGACAATCGCGCGATGACGGAGGGCATCGCCTCGACACCCGCCGATGATCCGATCGCCGCCGGCCGGAGCGCCCTGGCGCGCCACGACTGGACGGAGGCCTTCGAGCGGCTGGCGGCGGCCGACGCGAACGCGCCCCTCACGGGCCCGGACCTCGAGGCCCTGTCCGAGGCGGCCTTCTTCGTAGCCAGGCTGGAGGTCATGACCGAGGCCAGGCAGCGGGCCT